>NZ_LT629775.1:333333-666666 GCF_900105395.1 Streptomyces sp. TLI_053 | reverse complement strand
CCTGGAGACGCTGAAGCCGGGCCTGCCGGACGAGGACGCGCTCGGCGTGACCTACGACGAGATCGACGACTTCCTGGAGGGCAAGCCGGTGTCGGAGGAGGCGTTCGCCACGATCGTCCGCCGCTACCGGCTCACCGAGCACAAGCGGCAGCTGCCGATCGCGCCCTGACGGCTCGGCCGTTCGGACATCGGGTGGCCCGGTGACTGCCGAGGGTCCTCTCGGCGGTCACGGCGCCGGATCGGTCCGGAGCCGCCGCCGGCGTCCCTGTCGACCGGCCGGCCGGACCCGCACCGGATGTCAGCCGGCCGGACGCTGCCCGCGCAGCGGGACGGTCGCCACGGGCTCCCACGACAGCTCCCAAGCGGGCCGGCCGTCGGGGCCGGGCCGCGGGTGCCACAGGACGTCCAGCAGTTCGACACCGCCGATGCCGAGCGGGGCGTGGCTGGGCGAGATCCGGCGCAGTTCGGTCTGCAGGGCGTCCGAGGACGCGGTGTCGAAGGCGTAGCCGAGGGTGAGGTGGGGGCGCCCGCCGTCGTGGAGGAGCGCGCCGGGCCCGCGCGTCTCGCTGATGGCGTCGCGGACGCGGCGGCGCAGGGCGACCAGTTCGTCGTCGGGATGGCAGTCGAGGTAGGCGCCGGCCCTGGTGGCGACGGGGCTGCCGACGGTGACCCGGATCGGGCCGGTGCCGGCGAGGTGGCGGTGCAGCGCCTCCGCCAGGGTCGAGCGTTCGGCAGGCGTGATCCTGTCACTGGTGGTGTCGGCCACCATCTCCACGGTGCAGTGCAGGGTGCTGGTCATCGGGATGATCGGGAAGGCGGCCATGGCCTTGTGGGATTCGCCGACCAGCTCGGCCAGTTCGGGATGGGCCGCGAGGTCCGGTACCGCGTAGACGTGCAGCGCCCGGGCGCCACCCGCGGGCCAGTCCTGCCCCTGCCACTTCGGTACGAACCGTTCCATCGTTCTCCTTCGTGGATCGTCATGCGGACGGTGCGGACGGCGGTGAGGTGGGAGACGGCTGCTCGGCGGCGGTCAGCTGTGCGCGGACCCGTGTGGTGAGGGTGGCCATGTCGGCGGGGAACCGCGCTTCGAGGTCGATGCCGGTCGCCTCCGCGATCACGAGGAGGGAGAACAGGCAGTCCGACAGTTCGTGGGCGATGGCCTCGCGGTCGGCCCTCACGTCGGTGCGGTGACCTTCGTGGGCCATGACCAGCTTCGCGAGGTCGCCGACGTCGCCCACGAAGCCGAGCGCGTAGTCGGTGAGGTCCCACCGCCGTCCGAGCCGTTGGTCGTTGAGCCGGTCGTAGGCGTCCCGGACTTCGCGTGCGGCGGCGTGCAGTCGTTTCCGGTCGGGCATCGTGTACTCCAAGGGCATCGGTGGCGGTGGCAGGTGTCTCAGGCGCCGACCAGGGCGCGCGGGTCGACGGAGCTGTCCCAGCCGTGGGTGGAGAACCCCCGTCGGTCGCCCGCGAGGTAGGCGGTGAGGGCGGCGTGCGAGGTGGGGAACATCGGGGTGGGCAGCGCTCCGGCGTCCGTCCAGAGGACGGCGAGGTGCTTGTCCGGTTCGGCGTTCGTCAGCTCGCCCTGCCAGGAGGTCGCTGCGAACACGGAGAGCAGGAACGGACCCTGGCCGTCCCACCCGGCCTTGACCTGGACGGTGTGGACCAGGCGCAGCTCATCGGCGTCGACGGCCAGGCCCGTCTCCTCGCGCAGCTCGCGGGCGGCGGCCTCGTCGAGGCGCTCGCCCTCCTCGACCTTGCCACCGGGGACGGTCCAGGCGGGCACGGCGGACCAGGTGTCGTTGGCGTAGTGCACACAAACGACCTTGTTGGTCCTCTCGTCGTGGACGATGACGCAGACGGCCTGACGCAGGGACTGCATGGGAGCTCCAACCGGTAGGAGGAAAAGGGGCGTTCACATATCGTGGTTCGGGTCGTGCGGTCGACCGTGGTGACGTCGGTGCTGATGGCCGGGGTTCCGGGTAGCGCGATGGTGACGGCGAGCCGCGACGGGCGTCGGCGGCAAGCAGGGCCGGGGCCCGTCCGAGGCCGAGCGGCGTTCGGCGAAGAGGCGGCGCCCGCTCTCGTCGACGATCTCCCCGACGCTCAGGTGCCGGGCGCGGTCGTGGGAGGGAGCGCACGCCCGGCGGCTCGTAGGGACCTGCCGCGTCGCGCAGCAGCCGGTCGGCGTCCCCGGGGGGCGGGGCGGGCGGGGCGTGGTCATGCGGGCCGGCCGACGGTGGACAGGGTGCTGCCGCGAGTGATCTCGCGGAGCGCGTGGGCGGGGTAGAGCACGGTGTCGCCCGGGCGCTGGGTGTTGTCGAGCGGATTCACGCGTTCCTTCCGGAGGCCGGGCCGACCGTGTCGGCGAGCAGTGGCAGGTAGGACTGGAGACAGGGTGGGGCTTTCGGGTCGGCGAGGTGGGTGAGTCGGCCGAAGTCGATCACTGAGCAGGCTCCTCTGTGTCGTGGGCGGGCACGGCCGGACGGCCGGGGGAGGTGAACTCGGCGGCCGGGTCGGTGGGGGGCTCCACGAAGGCCGGCGGGTGTGGACGGTGTTCGAGCGCGGGGAGCCGGACATCGGCATCCGGGCGCGGCAAGTACGGCATCGGGAAGATGAGTTGGATGGCCGGTCGGGGATCGAGGTGACTTGATGATGAAGCTGTTCGAATCGGCCCTTCAACCGGATTTCCTCCGGGCGAGCCCGGGTCGAACAGGGACATTTCGAACACTCGCAGCCACGCGCCAGTACCTCTTCCGCTCGGCCGGGCGGGGGTCCGACAGGGGGGCGGAGCCCAGTGCGCAGACGGCGAGCGCCCGTTCGAGTGCGGTCTCCCGGCTCTGCTCGAGGTGCCGGCGGGCGCCGTCGTGAGCGGGGCGCCCGAGAGGCGCGGATCCGTCGCCGGATTCACTCGTTCGGCCGGCGGGCCGGCCGGGAGGTCGCCGGGCAGCGGAGGTGCCGGGGGCGGCGTGGCGCCGTGAGGACCGAGCCGAGTGCCTGCGTGGTGCTCCGGCGCAAGGGGCAGAGGGCGTCCGGGGAGGCGGCCGGATCCCCGGCGAGCATCGTGTTCCCCGTGCTGAGGCGGGGAATGTACGAGCATTTCTCGCCCGGGCTTCACGCAGCTGTTCTGACTGTCCGTCGGCAGCGTTGCCTACCGCACCGACCCGCTCACGCCGCGCACCCGCGGCCGGCAGGCCGGCCACGGGTGCGCGGCGCCCCGCCCCGGGCCGGCCGGGCGCCTACGGCACGTGGTCGTAGAGCTTGAGCGCGCTGGTGATGTCGGACCCCTTCAGCCAGAACGTGCCCTTGTTGCCGTAGCGGTCCCAGGCGACGATGCGCGAGGTGAACCAGGCCGACCAGGCGGTCAGCGGTCCGTTCGGGATGACCCAGCCGTCGCCGCCGGTGGTGGCGTGCACCCAGGTGCAGCACAGGTAGCGCCCGGGGTACTCCCGGTCGTAGATCCACGCCCAGTCCGACCACAGGTTGCCCTCGGGGAAGTCGACGATCTGCCCCAGGCTGCCGCCGTCGTCCTCGGAGTAGTACGCGGAGTCGTGCGGCTCCTGGTACCAGATGTAGGCGCCGTAGAAGTCGTCGCGCCCGGACGGGATGCTGTACGCGACGAGTCCGTCGTAACCGTCGTCGCTGTAGTGGCCGTGCACCCGGAAGGTGACGAAGTAGTTGCCCGGCACGTTCAGGGAGAGGTAGTAGTTCCAGGCGTCCGTCGTCACGTCGGTGGTGTCGTCGCCGAACTGGGTCGTGGCGCGCGAGTAGTTCCAGGTGATGTCCCCCAGCATGTACGTCACGGCCGCCCTGGGGGTGAGCGCGACCTTGCTGTGGAAGCTCCCGTCCTGGGAGCTGGTGACGGTGTTCCCGGCATCGGTCACGACGCGCACGCCGATCGACTTCGGATTCGCCCCGGGCTGGCAGTAGACGTAGAACTTGACCTGCTGGGCGCCCTGGTCCGCCGTCGACGTCCCGGGGCGTTCGCCGGACCGGCCGGGGACCGCGACGAAGTCGTTGGCGACGTCCGTGTAGCCCCAGCCCGTGCTGCCGCGCCAGTTGAGCTTCGTCCCGTCGACGTAGTCGACGAGCCAGAGATTGGCGACCAGGTCCTTGGGGTCGACCTCGATGCTCTTGCCGTGTTCGTCGACCGGCGTGATGTCGATCGTCACGCCGATCATGTTCTGACCGTTCGCGTAGACGTCGCAGCTCTGCTCGCCGCTCTCCAGAACCACGGAGAGCTTCGACACGTTCGTCCAGATGGGCACAGTCGTCTCCTTCGTTCGTGCGGGCCGGTGCGGGTCTGCGGGGGCCGGGGCGGTCCCGGACGGCGCTCAGTGGGCCGGGCGCGGTCGCCGCGGCACGTAGGAGTAGGTGGCCTCCAGGCCGAGGAACTCCCGGACCAGGTCGTCGTTGCGGCTGAAGCAGAAGGCCGCGATCACCTCGCACCCCGGATCGCTGTTGAGGATCTCCCCGATCCGGTCGATCGTCAGGTCGGGGGTGTTGTGGACGTACACCTGGTTCGCCCAGGTCGTCCGCAGCGGCCGGTTCGGCGCCCTCCTGAGCGTCCGGGGCGTCCGGCCGAGGTCCTCGACGAAGAAGCCGTACTCCGTGTGGCGGACGGTCCTGGCGCCGAGCGGGTCGCCGTGCGTTCCGCTGAGGATGTGGACCCGCTTCCCGCGCTTCAGCGCGTCCCGGGCGACGTCCTCGACCATGGTGCCGTTGACCGGGTCCTGGCTGACCCACACCCGTTCGCCCCTGGCGTTCTCCACGGACTGGAAGCTCCAGATCCGCCGGCCCGGCCGGATCATCGGCCGGCCGAGCAGACCGGGGCCGACAGCGGGCGGCTCCAGCGCTCGGGCGGACGCCCCGCCCGCCTCCTCCGGCAGGGCGAGACCGCGCGCCGCCCCTCCGGAGAGTGCCGGGGCGCGCCCGGCCGCCGTGCGGGCGAAGCCCAGGCCGCCCGCGGCCAGCCCGGCCGCCCCGGCGCCGAGCGAGACCCAGCCGAGGATCGAGGACGCCTTGGGCGAGGCCGTCTCCAGCGCGCCTCCGACGATGGCGGTGACGTCGGAGGCGACACCCAGGGTGCCGACGACGAGCGTGGTCGCGGAGGCGGCGCCGATCGCGGCCATGACGCCGCCGGCGGCGGCGATCGCCATGCCTCCGGTGACCACCGTCAGGGCGAGGCCCGCGATGCCCAGGCCGATGCCGAGCCAGGCCTGCCAGCTCAGGTGGCCCGAGGGGTCGATCCGGTTGACCGGGTCGCCCTCGCAGTACAGGTAGGGGTTGATGCCGCCCGCGCCGAAGGGGCTCAGGGTGTCGGGGGTGTTGAACCGCAGGAGGGCCGGGTTGTACGCCCGGGTGCCGTTGCCGAGGTGGTGCGCGCCGGTGACCGGGTCGCACGGCTGGCCGGCGAAGCCCAGCAGGCTGCCGGTCGCCCCGGGGGGACGCTGGCCGTGGGGGGTGAAGGCGTACTGCTCCCGGCCGTCGGCGCCGGCCGCCAGCCGCACCGTCCCGGTGCCGTCCGTGGCGAGGAGCCCGGTCGATCCCCGGCGGACCTGCGCCACGTAGGTGCCGTCGGCGAGCTGGACCAGACGGCCCGGCCGGTCGTCCTCGACCACCGCCGCGAGGGCCTCGCCGCGGTAGTACCGGACGTCGGTGCCCCCGCCGGCCTCCTGGGTGAACAGGCGGTTGAGCGGATCGTATCCGTACCGGCTCGCCGGGCCCGCGGACCGCAGCCGGCCGAGGGCGTCGTAGCCGAGACTGCGGCCGGCGTCGTCGGTGGTCAGCCGTCCGGCGGCGTCGTAGCCCAGGTCGGTCCGCGACGGCCCCTTGCCGCCCGTCCGCCGGACGGCGGTCAGCTGGCACGGGTCCGACGGGTTCTCGAACAGGTACGTCGCGGTCCCGGAGCCGTCGGTGAACCGCGACCGGCACTGGGTGACGTTGCCGAAGGCGTCGTAGGCGAAGGTCTGCCCCACGACCTCGTTCCCGTCCACGTCGGTGGGCGGGGCCGGGCCGTCGCAGGTGTACGTGGCGAGCCGGTTGCGGCTGTCGTAGGTGAAGGTCTCGTCGCGCAGCAGGTTCGCGCCGTCGGAGAAGGTCCGGCGGCCGAGCAGGTCGTCGTCCTGCCAGTGCTGGACGAGCGACCAGGTGCCGCCCAGGTTGTCGCTCGTCGCGCGGAGCACCTCGCGGCCGAAGTCGTCGAAAGTCAGCGTCGTGGTCAGCGCGTACCCGGACTGCTGGTCCTCGGCGGTCCACCCGGTCGCCCGGCCCGCGCTGTCGTAGCTCGGCAGGACCCGCACGGCCGGGTCCGTGACGGCGGTGATCCGGCCGTGGAGGTCGCGCGTGGTCCGCCGGGCGGAACCGTCCACCCCCACGTAGTCGTGCTCCAGTCCACCCAGGGTGAAGCTCCAGCCGGCCACGGCGTCGGGGTGCCCGGACCGGGCGGTGGTCTCCGTGCGCGGCAGGCCGGCGGCGGTGTACTCGCGGGTGACGGTGACCTCGCCCTCCTGGGCGCTGGTCAGGACGCCGGAGCGCGGGTCGTGGCCGAGCGCCTGGGTGACGGTCCCGGCCCGCACCGCGGAGACGGCGTTGTCGAGCTCCGGCACGAACGTGAAGGAGACCTGCTGCCCGTCGGGCGCGGTGACCACGGCGGGCAGCGGGTCGCTGTCCCGGGCGTACCGGTAGGACCAGGTGCGGCCGCCGGAGCTCGCCGCCGTCGACCGGCCCAGGCCGTCGAACTCCTGGGTGCCGTAGGGCACCGCGCCCACGGTGAGGCCCGTGCTGAGGCTGTCGGAGGAGAACGGCGCGTAGCCGCGGGTGGTGACCGTGCCGTCCGGCAGGGTGGTGCGGGTGGGCCGGCCGTGGGCGTCGTAGTCGTGGCTCGTGGTGCGGCCCGCCTCGTCGGTCGCGCGGCGCAGCCGGCCCCAGCCGTCGCGTTCCAGCACCCGCCGGCCCGCCGACACGCCCCGGAGGTCGAACCGCTCCATCGCGACCGGCTCGCCCCGGAGGTCGTGCGTCGTCACCCAGGTACCGGTCACCGGGGAGCCGCCGCCCAGGTGCCGCACCGTGGTGGTGAGCGCGACGGGATCCGTCGCCGCGGTCCGGCCGGTGCCGTCGCTGCAGGCGCTGCCCGACACCTGGCCCCAGTCGTCGTAGGTGTACGTCTGGGTCAGATCGACCACCTGGCCGCCCCCGCCGGGCAGGTGGTCCGCCGCCGTGGCGGAGGACGTCCGGCCCTGCTCGTCGTAGGCCGTCCGCTGGACGGTGCACCAGCCGCCGTCGCCGTCGGTGTCCCGGCGCTCGCCCAGGACCGGCCGGCCCGCTCCGTCGAAGCTCGTGCGCTGCTGGTTGCCGAGCGCGTCGGTGGAGGTCACCACGAACGGCGCGGAGGTGCCGACCTCGTAGCTCCAGCTCTCGGTCGCCTCGTACGGGGTGTCCGGCCCGGTGGTGCGGGTCAGTGGGCGTCCCAGGCCGTCGTAGGTGGTCGCGACGACGTTTCCCTGCGGGTCGGTGGCCGAGCGCAGTCGCCCGGTGAACCGCGAACGGCGCTGCGAGCGCGTGACGGTGAGGCGGTCGTGCGTCGTCAGCGTGTGGGTCTGGACGAGCTCCTCGCCGTCCGTCCGGAACGCGAAGGTCTGGGAGGCGGTGTACGACGCGCCGCCCTCGCCGTCCGGGAACTCGGCCTCGTCCACCCCGGTGAGGCGGCCGAACTCCGGGCCCGAGGTGCTGTGGGCGAAGTCGTCCCGCTGCAGGAGCCGGCCGTCGGCGTACCGCCGCTCCGAGGACTTCAGCACCACGGTGGGCACCCGCGCGTCGGGCGTCGAACAGGCGGTGTAGGCGTAGGCCGTCCGGTGGACCGGCGCGTCGAAGCCGGTCGGCGGCGGGGTGCGGGTGACGTCCTTGAGCCACCGGGTGAAGCCGTGGGGGTCGGGCGGGCAGTCCGCTCCGCTCCCGCCCGGCGGGTAGTACTCCCAGTCCGTCCGGGCTCCGTCGGGATCGGTCCGGCTCTGCGGATTGCCCGCCTCGTCGAATCCGGTCAGCGTGACCTCGCTGCGCGTCGCTCCGGTGGGTCCGGTCCAGGTGACCGTGTGCGTCCTCGGGAGCTGGAACCGCTCGTCCTGCTCGTCGAACGGGAGACCGGCGGTGGCGTAGTAGTCCGTCCGGACGTGCCGGGAGGAGCCGTTGCGGCCGGTCGTCTCGTCCGTCAGCAGGTGGTAGCTGTTGTACGAGCGGGTGGTGGTCGTGGTCGAGCCGCCGCAGGTGACCGATTCGGTGGAGCCGTAGGAGTAGTCGGTCATGACCCCGTAGAGCGTGTCCTGGTCCGGGTCCCAGGCGGCGCCGGAGTGGCCACCGAGGAAGTTGGTGTCCGTGTAGTCGTACTCCACCTCGATCTGCGGCTGCCCGCCGCCGGGGGCCCGGACGTACCGGTCCACGCAGGGCAGGGCGGGCAGGCCCGCGGAGTCCGGGAACCGGTGGCCGGATTCGTCCTGCCGGTAGGAGACCGTCTCGGACATCCCGCCCGGCGTGCTCACCGCGGTGATCCACGACCCCCAGACGCCCTCCGGCCCCATCGGCTCGGCCGAGAGGCTCCACACCAGCGGCTCGTCCGCGCCGGGCCCGACGTGGAGCACTTCGGAGAGCAGGTTGTTCCGGAACCGCAGCTCGACGCGGAATCCCTCGGACCGGTCGGGCAGGACGTTCAGGGTGGCCTTGACGTCGTCGCCGTATTCCACGGTCAGCAGGCTGTCGCTCTCGTCACGGACCTCCTGCAGCCGCGGGAGGGGACCGTCACCGAAATCCCACGTCAGACTCAGGAAATGTCCGGCGGGCGTGATCAGTGCCGTGGGCACCTTGAGATCGAATCCGTTGTCCGGCCCGGTCAGGATCTCGACATCACCGGACTTGTGCACCACGCGGTAGGAATCGTCGTCCTTCGTCACCCGAACCGTGTCGAGCTTCTTCTGCATCAGAAAGACATCGGTGTCGGTCTCCAGCACTTTGTACTGCTCGCCGGAGGAGAGGGTCAGCAGCCGAGCGGCCCGGTCGAAGGTGGTCAGTCCCAGCGAAACCCCCTGCCCCAGGCCCACGTCGGCGCTGGTGAGCGGCGAGTATCCGAGGGTCAGCGGGAACGACGGTCCGAGGTTGCGATTGCCGACCGGGTTCCCCAGTCCGATCCGGACGTTGAACAGGCCGGTACGGGGATCCACACCCCCGGACACCGCGCTTCCGAAGCTTCCGGCCTGTGTGAAGAACGACGACATGGAACTCATGCTGAGGCTCCCGGGGCAACAGACGGCAGGAGAGAACCCGGCCCGCCGAAAGGGCCGGTTCACGCACCCGTGCAACATCGAACCGTCCTGCGGGGCGCCGCACACGGAACTCACGGTCCGGCTGATGCCCCTACGGCTTTCCTTCACTTTGACGCGCCGTCGGTCCCCGCGTCCTCGGCACCCGCAGAATGGCTGATTCCCGCGCCGGTCGGTCCGGTGACGAACGATCGTCGCGAAGTCGGCCGACCGGTCCGGGATTTCGGTGCGAACCCGGCGGGCCGTGCGATCCGGGCAAGCCGCGTGATCCCGTCGGGCCGTGCGATCCGGGCAGGCCGCGTTGTCCGGGCGTGCGGTCGCGGAAGGTCGCTCACGCGGACCTGTCGCCGATCTGCCAGTCCCTCGGTGACATGCCGTAGGCGGCGCGGAAGGCGCGGCTGAAGTGGCTGGAGTTGGCGAAGCCCCAGCGCCGGGCGATCCCCGCGACCCCGACCTCGCCGGCCACCGGCCGCAGGAGGTCCCGGCCGCAACGTTCCAGCCGCTGCGTCCGGATCCACCCGCCGACCGTGACGCCCTCGCGCTGGAAGAGCTTGTGGAGGAAGCGGACCGACATGAAGTTCGCCTCCGCGATCGAGGACGGTGAGAGGTCCGGATCGCGGAGATTGCGCAGGATGTGGTCCTTGACGCGCTCCAGGGAGGCGTCGGTCCGCGAGTCCTGCGGCCGGGCACGTCCGCCCCGGTCGTCGATGAGCATCGCGAGCAGGTCGAGCGCCGTGGCCGCGGCGCGGCGCCCGAGGGCCTCGTCCAGTCCTTCGGCCTCCTGCGCCATCCGGGAGAGATAGGTCGCCACCAGCGCGGCGCTGCCCTCGGTGCCGCTGAAGGTCGTCGCGGTGAGCGCCCGCAGGTCCGTCTCCCGGATGTCGAGTTCCGCGCGGGGGAAGAGGAAGGAGGTGAAGACGAACTCCTCGTCGATCCTCTTGCGGAAGACGCGGGAGGTGTCGGTGAGGGAGAACTCGCCGGGGCGCACGAGCGTCTCCCGGCCGTCCTGCTCCTTGAGCGCGGTGCCGCGTTCCTGGAGGGTGAGGATGAGCGAGGAGGGGTCGCCGTCGGCGATCATGCGCCTGCCGCGCGCCACCACCTGTGGGCCGGCCTGGACCCTCGATATCCGTACGGGGCCCAGCCGGTGGCCGACGATCCGGCCGGGCGACGGAACCTTCTCCAGGAGGTTCACGGCCATCGGGACGAAGGCGTGGGAGACCGCCTCGTGCCAGCGCTCCGCCCGGTCGGAGGGGGAGAGGGACGTGGTGGAGAGGGGCGTGCTGGAGAGGGGCGTGGACACTTGGGTCCTCTCGGAGTGAGGGGGCATCAGGACACCGGGCCGCGGGTGTCGCGGTACTGGCTCGGTGAAATGCCGTACCGGGCACGGAAGGCGCGGCTGAAGTGGGCCGGGTCGGTGAAGCCCCAGCGCCGGGCCACGGCTGAGACGGTGCTGCGGCGGCCGTCCCGGCGTGCGAGCTCCCGGGCGGTCGCCCGGAGCCGGCGGCGCTGGATCAGGCGGCTGACGGTGACGTCCTCCCCTTCGAAGAGCTTGTGCAGGGAGCGGACCGAGATGCCGTGCGCGGCCGCGATCGTCTTCGGGTCGAGCCCCGGGTCCTGGAGGTACCGGTCGATGTAGGAGTGGATCTCCTGGATCCGGTGGTACCGGGAGTCCTCCTCGGCCGGCGCGCCGGGGGCGGTCTGCGCGGTGACCAGAACGGCCACCAGATCGGTGAAGTTGCGGGCCAGGCGGCCGGTGACGAGTTCGGGGCAGTCGCCGGCCGTCTCGGCCAGGGCCAGCAGGGACTGCGCGACCAGGGCTGCGACCGGGCCGCTGGTGTCGGCGACGGTGGCCGTCACCCGCCGCAGTTGCTCGTCCGGGACGCCGAGGGCGCGGCGGGGGATCACGCACACCCTGACGTCCACGCCGTCCGGAGGGTCGACCCGGTGGGGGGCCTCGGAGTACCAGAAGGTGACCGCTCCCGCGGGCACCTCGGCGGTCCGGCCGTCCTGGCGCACCACGGCACCGCCGGCTCCCACGACCGCGACCACGAAGTACCCCTCGGCCTGCTGCGAGTCAGGGGCGACGGTCTCCCGCGCGTCACGGGCGGTGAGCTCCCGCGCGCCGGGGCCGCCGACCTCCCGTCCGCCACGCGCGATCTCCGGCGCGCCACAGGTGCGGCAGCGCGGAGCCGCCCCGGTCGTGATGAAGAGCAGGTGGCCGAGCCGCCGGGTCCTCGTCCGGCCCGGGTCCGCCGGGGTCCCGTCCGGGGCGACCGCCACGGTCACGGGGAAGGGGGCGACGGAGGCGGCCCGGTCGGGGGCGATGGAGGCGGCCCGGCCGGAGCGGCGAACCCTGTTTCCGTCGTCCGTCATGAGTCCTCTCCCTCCGTCGGCATGGCATCCAGCATGGGACACGGGATGACTTACGTCGGCGACAGGATGACTGTGCGGCGACTGCGGTCGGTGTGTCGCCGGACACATGACTCTCAGCGCATTCGGGCTGTGCAACGCGTGCGCCTACACTGCATCGGTCCAGGTCGGAGCAGTGGCGAGAGGCGCAGAGGAACATCGGATGTCAGGCACTACCCTGTTCGGTCGGGAGGAGGAGCTGGCGGCCGTCGACGCATTGGTCGACGCCCTGCCCGGGCACGGCGACGCGCTGCTGATCCACGGGGGCCCCGGGACCGGCAAGTCCGCCCTCCTGGACCACGCCGCCGCCCGGGCCCGGAACTCCGGGTGCACCGTCCTCAGGGCAGTGGGTGTGCAGGCCGAGAGCCGGCTGCCGTTCGCGGGGCTGCACCAGCTGACCCGGACCTTGACGGATCGCCTCCCGCGACTCCCCGCCGCCCAGGCGAAGGCGCTGCTGGGCGCCTTCGGCATGGACGAGCGCGCGGAAGGACGTGGGGAGGACCGTGGGCAGGAGCGTACGGAGGAACGAAGGGCGGAGCATGCGGAGGAACGTGGGGAGGAGCCGCCGCCCGGCGCTTCCGCGCCCCGGTTCTTCATGATCGCCCTGGCCGTCCTCGGCCTGCTCGGCGAGGCGGCGGCCGAAACACCCGTGCTGCTGGTCGTGGACGACGCCGAGTGGCTCGACCCGCCGACCCTGGACGTGCTCGGGTTCCTCGCGCGCCGTCTCGGCACCGAGCCCCTCGGCCTGCTCCTCGCCGGTCGGGAGGACCGTACGGTGTGGCCGGGTGCCGCCGGCATCCGCGAACTGTGCCTCGGGCCCCTGGCGCCGGTCGCGGCCGACGCCCTGCTGGACGCCCGCCACCCCGCCCTCCCTTCGGGGACACGCCGCCTCGTGGCGGCGATGTCGGCCGGCAACCCCCTCGCGCTGACCGAACTCCCCCTCACCCTGGGGGCGGGCGGGACGTCCACGGAGTCGGCGATGACGCCGGAGCTTCCTCTCACCGCCCGACTCCGGCGCGCCTTCTCCTCGCCGTTGGCCGACCTGCCGTCCGACACCCGCCACGCGCTGCTGGTGGCGGCCACCGCCGACGACGCTTCGCTCGCCGAGGTCCTCGCCGCGGCTTCGGCCATGACCGGCACCGGGATCGCCGCACGTGCCCTGGAACCCGCCATAGCCGCGGGCCTGGTGCGCATCGACCGGTTCCGCATCGACTTCACCCATCCTCTGCTGCGCTCCGCCGTCCTGGCCTCGGCCCTGTTCGCGGACCGGCTCGCCGCCCACGGGGCGCTCGCCCGGACCCTCGACGAACAGCCCGACCGGCAGGCGTGGCACCGGGCCGCGGCCGGCGGCCGTCCCGACGAAGCCGTGGCACGGCAACTGGTCCGAGCCGCGCTCGGCGCGAGGGAGCGTGGTGCCGCAGCCGTGGCCCTGACGGCGCTGGAACGCGCCACCGCATTGAGCGAGTCCCCCTCGGGAAGCGTGGCCCGCCTCCTCGACGCCGCCGAGTTGTGCTTCGAACTCGGCCAGGCGGACCGGGTGTCGGCTCTGCTGCAGCAGGCCGAATCTCTGGGCCCGGACGTGCGGGAGCGGGCCCGCGTGGTCCTGCTGCGCGAATGGCTGGAGTCGGAGTCCGACACGAGCACGTCCCGGATACACCTGCTGATCGCCACGGCGGAGCAGGCCGCCGGGGCCGGTGATCCCGAACTCGCGCTGCGCCTGCTGCGCGTGGCCGCGTGGCGCTGCTGGTGGTCCGACCCGGGGCGGGAACTGCGGGAACGCGTCGTGGCGGCCGCCGAACGGCTGCCCGTCCCGGAACTCCACCCCGACCTGGTGTGCACGCTGGCCGGGGCCGCCCCGCTGGAGGCGGCGGCGACGGTGATCGACCGGCTGCGGCGTCTCGAACGCGAGGGCGGCTACGACGCCCTGACCGCCGCCACCCTCGGTAACGCCGCGATCATGGTGAACGGGTTCGACCACGTCAGCGGATTCGCCCGCCAGGCGGCGGACGGACTGCGCCGGCAGGGGCGGCGGGGCCCGCTGACCAAGACGCTGGTGCTGCTCGCCCTCGCCACCGTGCACACCGTCGACCGGGAGACCGGACTTCCGGCGGCGGCCGAGGCGGCGCGGCTGGCCGAGGAGACCGCGCAGCCGCGCTGGCTGACCGGAGCGCGGGTGGCGCAGGCGCAGTTCGCGGCGCTGCGGGGGGATCTTGACACGGCGCTGCTCGCGATCGGCGAGGCGGAGGGCCAGGGGCTGACCGTGGTCGACCCCTCCAAGCTCGCGTACATCCAGATCGCGCGCGGCCTCGTCGCCCTCGCCGCCGGGCGGCACGCCGAGGCCTTCTCCTGCGTCTGGCGGGTCTTCGACCCGGCCGATCCCGCCTACCACCCGTTCATGCAGACCATGGCCATCGCGGAGCTGGCCGAGGCCGCCACCGGCGACGAGCGTCGCGCGACGGCGAAGGCCGCCCTTCGACAGGTCGTCACGTTCGCGGGGACGAGCGAGGTGCAGATGATCCGGGTGAGTCTGGGATTCGCCCACGCCCTGCTCGCCGACGACGATGAGGCCGAGGAACGGTACCGGGCGGCCTTCGACCTGGACATGTCCCGCGCGCCCTTCGTCCGCGCCCGGCTCATGCTCGCCCACGGCACCTGGTTGCGCTGCCGTCGCCGGGTGATGGAGGCCCGGACCCCGCTGCGGATCGCCCGGGACTCCTTCGCGGCACTGGGCGTGGAGCCCTGGCGCGAACGGGCGTCCCAGGAACTGCGTTCGGCGGGTGAGGGCAGCACGGGGCCGAACCGGACCGGCCGGGACCTTCTCACGCCCCAGGAGATCCAGATCGCCGGGCTGGCGGCGCAGGGCCTCTCCAACAAGGAGATAGGACGGCGGCTGAGCCTGTCGCCGAGGACGATCGGCGCGCACCTGTACCGCATCTTCCCGAAGCTCGGGATCACCTCCCGCAGTCAGCTGAGCGACGAACTGAGCGACGAACTGAGCGACGACCTGAGCACGGGCTGAGCACGGGCTGAGCACGGGCCGAGCGCGGACGCCGAGCGTGGACCGAGCACGGCGCGTGCCGGGCGGTGACCGGACGTCAGCCGGACATCAACCGGCGAGGCGTTCCAGCTCGGTGTCCCAGTCGATCGTGCCGGCCTCCGTGCCCGGGGGGACGAGCGCGAAGGTCTCCCGGCGGAGCCAACGGCGCAGCTGCCGGGGCGGGAGGTCGAGGAGGACGACGTCCTCGCGGTTGCGGAGCATGACGCGAAGGGCCGTGCGGCCGTGGCAGGTGCAGGGCGGCCAGACCCGGACGTCGCCGGAGCCGCTGGGCCTCTGCAGCCCTTCCCACAACAGGTCGCGGGAGAACCGCCAGACGCCGGCGTCGGCCGCGGGCCCCAGGAACGTGAGCGCGACGGCGAGCGGGTCGTCGCTGCGGTAACCGAAGCGCACGGGGACGTCGACGGACTCGTGCTCGCCCAGGACGAGCCGGGCGTCGAGGAGGATCTCGGTGCTGATCGCCTCCGAGTGGGGCCGGGAGCCGGGCAGCGGCTGGGGGGCGGGCATGGAATCTCCTGGGTCGGTGTCGGTGTCGGGGTCGCGCTACGGGTGCCGGCGCCGGGCCCGCGCGGGTGACGGGGGCCGCCACGGGGCGGTGTCCGGCGATTGCGGTGTCCGGTCGGACGGGGCCCGCCGGGCAGTGGGGAAGCCGATGCGGCAGGCGGTGTGGTGCTCCCGCCCCGGGCCCCGGGAGCTGCCGTCGCACAGGTGAGGCGGATTCGCCGCCCAGCCTAGGGGGCCGGGGCGGTGCGGATGTTCCGGAGGCGCACCGCGATGTGCGGTGCGCGCACCGTTCACCCGGTACGCGGGGCGGGGTTCGGGTTCCTCCTGGTCGTGCGGCCTCGCCCGCGAGGCCGGAGACCGGCGCTCCGGGGGGACCGTGCCGGTCGGTGCGAGCAGCCTGTGGCAGGCTCGAACTCCACGACGCCGAAGGCCATTTGATCAGCTCCGGATCCGTCCGTGGGGTCGTGCGAACAGCCTCCTCCAGGGGGCCGGCGCTGCCCGGGGAGACTGCGGTCGAGGCCGGACGGAACGGCGTGGTCCTCCGTCCGTCGAAGCCTTGTCCATCCGGTTTTGCTCCTTGTATGAATGGCGCCAGGAAGCCATTGATCATGAAGAAGTCGAATCGGCGCGCCTGTCCCGGGGAGGAGGCGCTCCAGTCGCTACCCCCTCCCGCACCCCCTCCCGCACCCGCTTCCTGCACCCGCACAGAACCAAACGAACCGGTCGGAGTCTCCCGTGAGCCAGTCGGGTCCCTCACCCATGTCCGAGAACGAGCACCACCAGCTCGACCAGGCCGTCCGCGACGGCGGCGGCAGCTGCATCGACATCCTCTCCCCGCCGCCCGGAACCGATCCCGGGGACTGCCTCTACGTCGTCCTGCACGTCCGGGGCACGGCCTCCGTCCGGCGCCGGGGCGACAGCACCACCCTGGCGCCCGGGGACCTCCTGATCGGCACCACCCCGCACCCCGCGGGCCTGCTGCAGGACTCCGAATGCCGGATGGTCCGCTTTCGCATCCCCTGCTTCTACCTGGGCGTCCGGCACGGTGACGTCCGGCGTACGGGCGGGCTGCTGGCGCGGGGGAGTGAGGGGATCGGCTCGCTCGCCTCCCAGTTCCTGCGGACCCTCACCACCCAGGCCCGGGCCCACCGCGCCCGGCCGGGCAACCACCTCGCGCGCAGCGTCTCCGACATCGTCGCCGTCCTGGTGACCGACCTGCTCGAACGGGAACAGCCGGAGCACCCGACCGGCGCGGCCGAGCTGCTGTCCCGCATCCGCGCCCACATCGAGGACAACCTCGCGGACCCGGACCTCTCGCCCGACTCGGTCGCCCGGTCGCAGCACATCTCGGTGCGCTACCTGCACAAGCTGTTCCAGCAGGACGGGACGACGGTGGGCCAGTGGGTACGGCAGCGGCGCCTGGACGCCTGTCGCCGGGAGCTGGAACGTCCCTCCCGGCGGCAGACCAGCGTCTCCGCCGTCGCGCACCGGTGGGGCTTCGTCAGCCACTCCCATTTCAGCCGGGCGTTCCGTGAGACCTACGGGGTCTCCCCGCGGGAGTGGCAGGCCTATGCCGTACAGGCCGACGGTCACAACCCGGCCTCCTGATTCCGCCGCCGCGGCGCCCCGACCGCCGCGGCGGCGCCCGACAGGCCGCCCGCCGACCTCTCCGGCCGGGCCGCCGTCCGGCCCGGCGCGGCCGGTCGAGGGCCAAGGACACCTGTGCCGACCGCCCGTGGACCGGTCACCGCCCCTGCCCCACGCCCCGGCCGCACAGCCGGCCGCGCGGTACGCGAGCCAGGCCGCCCGGCCGCGGGGCGGGGCCGACCCGTCCCGGCGCCTGCTCAGTCCGTCCGGCCGCTTCCGGTCGGGTCGCCGTCGTCAGGCACCGCCGACCGCCCCGCCGACGGGAGACCCTCGCGGGCGCGGACCATGTCAGCACGTGCGTGCACAAGGAGGGCGAGCGCCTTCAGTATCCCTGCGACGCTGAGTCCGGTCGCTGTCATCAGTCCGCCGACCGCTGTGATGATCTGCGCCGTGTCCGACGGGCTGAACCGCTGCTGCCCAAGGCTCTCCAGCACGTTGTGCGTGGCATGGACGGCGACGTAGTAGCCGGCTGTCGCGAGCCAGAGGAGCACAATCACGGCGAAGAATTCCGCCTGCCGTTCGGCTCGGTGCACACGTTCCTGCCGCTGTGCCCGGTCACGTTGCCTGCTCTGCCGATTCTGCCGCTCTGTCGCGCGACTGTGGGAGACAAAGGCATTCCAGGTCAGGAAATCCGACGTTGTCGCGGCCAAGGCCTTTGACGCCGAATCGCCCACGGCGGTGTCCATCTCCAGCTGGACCTCCGTACCGCCGTCCGACGGCGCGTGTATCCGGGCTGTTCCGCCGTGCCGCCGCATTCGGCCGATGATCGATTCCCGGATGCCCGTCCGGTCATCGGGTACCGAAGCCGGATCGAATCCCGGCCCTCGGTCCCGCACCGAAAGGAAGACCGTGCCGGCCGTCACCTCGCAGTACACCGACACGGCCCCTCTGCCACCGAATCTGGCAGCGTTGACCATCGCCTCGCGCGCTGCCAGTGCGAGCCCGGCCAGCCTCTCGTCGAGCGGGCAGTCGCCGACGAGGACGCTTGTCACGGGGACACCGTGAATGTCCTCGACCTGGGCGAGGACCAGCCGCACGGCCTCGACCAGCGTCGTCGGGTCCCCGGCCGGTTCGGCCGGTCCGCGGCCCCCGTGCTGCGCCACTCGTTCTCCCCTCGCCCTGAACCGCGGCCGCCCGTCACGAGCAGGTCGCCCCACTGTACGAGAGCAGGCTCGCCCGTTTCAGGGGAACAACTGACCAGGCCTCAAAGATCCCCGGTCGTTGTGGTGTCGGAGCCCCGGAACCGGCTGTGCGGCCGTCGACCGGTCGGAGCGGGTGGCGAAGCCGGGACGGTGGACGGCCAACGACGTCCGGGCACCGCACGAACCGCTGCTCCTGCTCGGGAGTGCTCGAAGCCCCGAGGGGCACCGGATGTGTCCGGTGCCCCTCGGGGTGCGGTCGTGCAGGCCGGCCGTCAGCCGGTGAAGGTCACGTCCCAGTGGTTGCCCTCGTTGGCGTAGACGTTGCCCGAGGGGGCGGTGTAGAGGGCGGCGCCGTCGCCGCGGATGCCGCTGTAGGCGAAGTTGCCGGTGATGTGGCTGGTGAGGCAGCTCACCATCGCGAAGTCCAGCTTGTAGCCGTTGGCGTGGCTGTAGGTACCGGCGGCGTGGCCGGTCTCGGTGCCACCGGTGATGGTCAGGCCGCAGCCGCCCACGGCGTGCTTGAGCGCGACGGCGCCGTCCGCCGAGGCGCGGCGCAGGCCGTCGAAGGAGGTGCAGCTGCTGCTGTTGCGGTTGGAGCAGTTGCCCGAGGAGGACCAGGTGATGCCCGCGGAGGAGAGCAGCGAGGCGGCCTGGGACTGGCTGAGCACGTCGCCGGTGCCGCCGCCGGTGCCGCCGCCCCCGCCGGAGAGCAGGGCGGACCAGGTGGCGGGGCCGACGATGCCGTCCACCGGGCTCAGGCCCGCGGACTGCTGGAAGCCGCGCACCGAGGAGTCGGTGCCGGCACCGAAGGCACCGTCCACGGAGAGGTTGGCGCCGCGGGCGTTCAGCTGGACCTGGAGCGCCTTGACGGCGTCGCCGTTGTCGCCCTGGCGGACGGTGACGATCAGCTTCGGCCAGGTGCCGCCGCCGACCACGCCGTCCACCGGGCTCAGGCCGTTGGCGCTCTGGAAGCTCTTGACCTTGGCCTCGGTCGCGGGACCGAACGCGCCGTCGGCGCCGGTCGCGTAGCCACGGGCGTTCAGCAGGTACTGGACGGTGGACACCTTGGCGCCCTGGTCGCCGCTGCGGACGACGGGCCAGCTCGCGGCATGGGCGGCGGGGACGGACAGCACGGCTGCCAGGAGGGCGGCGAAGACCGCGGCCACTGCGGCCGGGAAGCGCTTCACGGGAGTTCCTCACTTCTGCTGAGGGGACGAGGGGAGGAGAGGAGGGGAGGACGGGCAGGTCGAGGGGACCGGTAGCCACCGTCGACCGACGGCCCCGGGAACGGACGGCCCCGGGAACGGACGGCCCCGGGAACGGACGGCCCCGGGAACGGACGGCCCCGGGAACGGACGGCCCCGGGAACGGACGGCCCCGGGAACGGCCGGGGCCGGGCCGGGCTACCAGGTCGGCAGGTTCTCCCAGCAGGTGTTGCCCCAGTCGTGCTCGTTGTGGACGATGATCTCCAGCAGCTGGGAGCCGGTCTGGACGCCGATGATCCCGTCCACGTCGAGGTGGTTGGCCTTCTGGAACTGGCGCACGGCGCTCTCGGTACGGGCACCCCAGATTCCGTCCGTCTGGAGGCCGGAGTGCAGGGAGGCGTTCAGCGCGAGCTGCACGCACTTGACGCCGGTCCCGCGGTCGCCGTAGGCGATCTCGCCGGCCGAGGGCCGTGCGCTGGCGGTGCCCGCGAGAACGGTGACCGCGACGGCGGCGGTGGCCGTCACGACGGCGGCGCGCTTGATGATCGGGAACACGGACATGGTGGGGCTCCTGGGAGAGGTGGGTGAGGGCGGCCGAACGACCGCCGGTTGCCGACACTAGGAAGCCCCGAAGGCGTCCCGCGAACGTTTCGCGTCCCTGGGACGCCCTCCCTCCCGGGTGTGCCGGCCGGGGACGGAGCCGGATTCGTCGTGCCTGGTCAGGAGTGCTGCGCACCGGCTCCGCAGTGCGGGCGGCGACGGTGTCCCACGGCGTCCTTCCACGAAGGCCGTGTCTCACATCGCGAGGTGACGGTGTCTCAAACCGCAGCTCAGGACGGTGGCATACGTCGTACGCGTCCCAAAGTCCGGAAAATTGTGGATCTTCGTCCCGGGAATGGGACAGAGTGGATCAGGTACGCAGTACGTGACCCGGGGAGGGCCGTGCTGCGGGAGGGCGCACCGCGGGGGCGGGCTCGGCCGCCGGGCGACCGGTACGGCCCGTGGGGACCGGCCGGCGGGAGTGCGGTACGGCACCCGGCTCCGTCACGCGTCCTCGAACGCACTGGAACCACCTGGGGGATACACATGATGGACCGTCTTCTTCCGTCCGGCGAAGCGCAGAAGGGCGCTGTCGACCGGCTCTCCGAGGAGCTTCAGTCGCTGAAGTCCTCGTCCGGCCTCACCTACGCCCGGATCAGTGAGCACACCCACTACGCGAAGTCCTCGTGGGAGCGATGGGTGAACGGCAAGCAGTTCCCGCCGCGTGACGCCGTCGAGCGGATCGCCGCCGTGTGCCAGGCCGACGAACGGCACCTGCTGGAACTGTGGAGCCAGGCGGAGGCCAGCCGCACCCCGGCCGCCGCACCGGGCACTGCCGGCCGCTCCGGCACGCCGGGCGAGGGGGAGCCGGCCTCGCCGGACCACCGGCAGGTGGCTCTGTGGTCGCTGACCGTGCTGGCACTGGCCCTGACGGCGGGTCTGGCGCGCTCCGTCGTCCAGGGACGGGAGCTGCGGCGCGGCATCCTGCCCGGCGGCACCCTTCCCGGCGGCGGCGTGTAGCGACGACACGGGCAGGGCCCCACCCCGCCCGGGGTGGAGCCCTGCCCGCTCTGTCCGCGGCCGTGCGCCGATCGAGGTGGATCCGTGCGCGGCCGTGTGCTGGTCCGTGCGCGGCCCGCGTGCCGCTCAGTACCAGTTGTGGGACTGCCAGAAGCTCCACGCCGAGCACGGGTCGCCGTAGCGCGACTTGATGTAGTTCAGGCCCCAGGTGAGCTGGGTGGCCGGGTTGGTCTGCCAGTCGGACCCGGCGGACGCCATCTTGGTGGCCGGCAGCGCCTGGGGTATTCCGTACGCACCGGACGAGGGGTTGGTCGCGTAGACCTTCCAGCCGCTCTCGTGGGTGTAGATCTGCTCCAGGCACCCGAACTGCCCGCTCACGCTCCAGCCGAGGGCGGGGAACTTCCACTGCGCGCTGATCCGCACCGTCCGGGCGATCCCCAGCGCGTTCATGGTGGCGGGCCCGGCGATGCCGTCGGAGCCGAGACCGTGCGCCCGCTGCCAGGCGGCGACCGAGGAGGTCGTCCCCGCGCCGTAGGCCCCGTCGGCGCCGGAGCCGGTCGCGCGCTGGACCTCGGCGACCTTGTTGTGGAGGGCGAGCTCGGTCCTGGGGCCGTAGGCGCCGTCCTCGTCGAGCCCGTTGTCGCCCTGGAACCTGCGGACGGCGGCCGTGGTGGCCGGGCCGTAGTCGCCGTCGACGCCGCCGCTCGCCAGGTAGCCGATCCCGACCAGGTTGCGCTGGATCCAGGTGGTCGAGTCGACGGCCTGCGCCTGTGCGGGCAGCAGGTCGAAGGCGACGAGTGCGAGCACGGCCACGGCGAGGCCGCGCAGGGCTGCGATGTGTTTCACGGTCATCCCTTCCAGTGCGCCTGTCGGACGATCAGGCGATGCCGCTCACTCTCGGCCCGGGAACCGGCGTCCCACCACGGTCCCCGGCGGTCCGGGGACGTCCCGAGACGGCCGGGGCCGACCTTCGGGCGACGCGGACCGTCGTGCGGCCCCCGTACGACGGACGCGGCGCCGCCCGCGGTGAACCGGTTCGCGGGCGGCGCCGGAGAGGTACGGCATCGGAGAGGTACGGCATCGGAAGGGTGCAGCACCGGAGGTGCAGGACATCGGAGCCGTACGGCATCGGGTGTCAGGCGAGCAGCCGGCTCCAGGTCCGGGCGTCCACCACGCCGTCGGAGGGCAGCGACGCCGCGCTCTGGAAGGACGCCACCCCGGACTGCGTCCCGGGCCCGAAGGCGCCGTCGACCGCCACCGCGATGCCGTGCGCAACCAGCTGGCTCTGCACGGCGGTCACCGCGCTGCCCGAGGCCCCGCGCGCGAGCGGCGCGACCGCCTGGCTCCACGTCTGGTTGCCCGCGACGCCGTCGGCCGAGGCGTGCACCGTGTTCTGGAAGGCCGTGACGGCGCTGCGGGTGGCGGGACCGAACGAGCCGTCCACGGTCAGTGAGGCGCCCCGCTGCACCAGCAGGTACTGCAGGGTCTTCACCTGCTCGCCCGAGGCGCCGCTGCCCAGCACCGGCCACACCGGACCGGTCGGGTCCCCGCCGATCCGGGCGGCCACGTCGCGGCGCAGCTGCGGGATCAGCGCGTAGAGGCGGTCGCCGGGGCACTCGGTGTTGTTGAAGTCGCGGTGCCCGTAGATCTGGTAGGCCCGCAGCCCGTACTGGCGGCAGATGTGGGTGATGAGGGCGACCAGCGCCGCGTACTGCTCGCTGCGCGGGTCGACGGTGCTGTAGGTGCCCTCGTTCTCGATCCCGATCGCCACCGTGTTCTGCCCCGTGCAGTGGGCGGACTCCACGTGCTGGGTGCCGCCGGTCAGCGTGGACAGGCTGTTGTGGCGGCCTTCCGTGATGTACGCGCCGCGGCTGACGGTGAAGTGCTGGCCGGTGTCGATCCAGCCCTCGCTGTCCATCTGGTAGGTCTGCATCGACCTGGCCAGCGAGAACGCGGCGGCCTGCGAGTAGTCGGTGACGTTGGCGGTCGCGGTGTGGTGCACGATCACCTTGTCCGGCGCGCCCGGCAGGACGGTGAGCGGGCCGGACGCGGGCCGGGCGCCCCAGGTGGCCGCGGAGGCGATCGCCGGGCCGGTGGCCGCGCGTGCCGTGCCGGCGGGGAGCGCGGTCGCGAACAGGGTTCCGGTGCCGAGCGCGAAGGCGCCGGCGAGCACCGAGCGGCGGCCGGGGCGGGAGGTGGGGTCAGTGGTCATGTGGAGGGCTACCTGGTCCTTCGGAGGGGAGCGGGAGGTCCGGGGGCGCGGCGGAGCGCCGCTGCCCCCGCGCCTGCGGACGGCGAGAGGGCAGCGGTGGGCCGCACGGACCCGGTGGGCGGGTCGTTCGGGTTCGGGCGGCGGACCGGCCGACGGACAGTCGGTCGGTGCCGGTTCAGCGGGTGGTGGGGATGACCGTGGGGCAGAACTCGATCTGGGGCAGGTTGCCCGAGGGCTGGAGGTAGCCGTAGTACAGGGCGTCGCCGGTCTTCGGGCCGACGATGCCGTCCGCCGAGAGGCCGCGGTTGTGCTGGAAGTCGGTCAGCGCCGCGTAGGTCGCGTTGCCGTACAGGCCGTCGACGTCGATGGAGTACCCCGCGTTGCGCAGCCCCTGCTGCACGCAGGCGACCGCCTTGCTGTGCTGGCCGGGCTTGATGTAGGCGACACCCCGGTCGGCGTGGGCGACACCGGCGAGCGCGGTGACGGCCATGGCCGCGGCGCCGAGGGTGACGGCTCCGCGCCGGAACATGTTCTTGATCATGGAAGGTTCCCCCATTTTCGGAAACGGTCGCGGGCCGCCCCGGCGGGACACTCGCCCCGGCCGCGGTCCGTGACTCGGACACGGCCCATGCTCGGCGCCGCGCCACCCGTCCCACCAGGGGCTTCGCGTCCCTGGGACGTCCTGCACCGGCCGGGGGAGAACGGCCGGTGTGCCCGCTTCCGTCCCGCTCCTCCCGTCCCGGCACCGGACCCGGTGCCGGGACGCCGCCGCCGGTGCCGACCGGAGACACCCGGAGGGCGGGGCGGTCACGGCTCGATGCCGTGACCGCCCCGCCCTCCGGTCCCAGGGTGGTGGGCCCGGCCCTCCGGACCGCCGGAGGGCAGGGCGGGCGTCAGTTCTCCGTTCCGAAGTAGCGCGTGAGGTAGCCGATGATCTCGGTGGCGTGGGGGAGGAGTTCGGGCAGCTGGGCGGCGAGGGCGTCGCGGGTGGCGGTGGCCAGGGCGGCGCTGCTGGTGGCGGCGGGGCGGACGTACGGTTCGAGGCGCCTGATCAGCTCGTAGTTGCTGTCGATGTTCTCGGCGCGCATCGCCTTCTCCAGCGGCGGCGCCCCGGGCGGCGGGACGGGTGCGAGCACCCGGCTGACGTAGGTGACGCGGTGCAGGACCCGCCAGCAGGGGGGCTTCGCCGTGTTCTGCCGGGTCTGCCGCAGCGCGGCGGCGTCGGGGGCGTCGCTGTTCGACAGCCACTGCGGGTCGACGACCTTGCGGTAGAAGTCGTCGAAGTTGGCGCTGTTCTCGCCGAGGTAGAAGGTGAGGAAGCGGTAGGCGTCCACCTTGCCCGGCACCAGCACCGGCTTGCCCGCCGCGTCGTACACGGCCTTGCCGTCCTTGTCGCGGCGCTGCAGGTCCCCGTTCGGCGCGCACTGGACGTCGAGGCCGAAGGTGCGGGAGGAGTCCTTGGTCCTGGCCTTGGTGAGGCTGAGGCTGCCGCCCCGCGAGGCGTCGAGGTGGATGGAGAAGCCGAAGGGGCCGAGGCCGAAGCTGAAGTCGAGGGAGCCGCCGACCTTGACGCTGAGGTCGTACGCGCCGGAGGTGGTCTCGCTGACGGCGTCGGTGGCCTCGGTGGTCTCGGCGAAGAAGCCGCCCTGGGCCGTCCAGACGTAGGTGTTGACCAGGTCCCGGCGCGAGAAGCCGCTGGCGCTCTTGCTGCCGGCGGTGGTGCGGCGGGTGTCCGAGCCGGTGATCACGCCCATCGACTGCAGGGCCGACTTGGCCTGCGCCTTGGCCGCCTCGTCGATGGTGTTGCGGTCGATCTCGGTCGAGATCGACTCGTAGAAGGCCTGCAGCCGCTGCTGGTCGCGGGTGATCCGGCGCTTGAGCGCGTAGGCGTCCCGCGGCTTGAAGTAGCTGTACTCGCCGTAGCCGGTGGCGGTGGGGTAGTCGGGATCGGTGACCTTGCCGCGGTCGTCGAAGCCGACCGCGCCGTCCAGGGTGCCCTGCTTGGTGTACCGGGGGTTGATCGGGAAGTGGATGATGTTCCAGTCCGGCGGGATGTCCGGGTTGGGCATCATCCGGTAGGCGACCAGGGCGCCGGTGTGCGCCAGGCGCAGCGCGAAGACGTCGGCGGTCTGCGACTGCACCAGCGCCATGCCGGTGTTGGCCGGCACGTACCGGCGGCCGACGGCGGAGTTCAGCACCTTGGCCGGGTCCTCGACGTGCCCGGTCAGCGCCAGCTTGGACTTGCGGGCGGTGTTCGTCCCCTGGCTGATCCTGGTGTCCTCGCTCCAGGAGTTGGAGAACTCCAGGCTGCCCGTCACGGCGAGCTTCAGCTGGGCCTTGGCCGCCGGGGTCGCGGTGCCGAAACCGAGCGGCGCGGCGACCGCCATGGCACCGGCGTCGGTCTCGGCGCCGAACGAGGCGTTGAAGGCGGTGTTGGTGCTCTCGGTCTTGCTGGTGGACAGGCTCTGCAGCACCTGGTCGGCCTCGGTGAACTCCACCGAGGAGGCACCGGCGTAGCCGTCGGACTTGTCGGTGAGGTTCTCGGACGGCACCGGCGGCGCGCCTTCGATGTAGCCCATGAGCTGCGGGTCGAACTGGGCCTGGCCGACCCATTCGGTGATCAGGTCGCCCACCTTGTAGCCGGTGATCAGGTGCCAGCGGCCGTCGCGGACGAAGCCGTAGCAGCGCTTGAGCACGCCGATCGCCTGTCCCTTGGCGTCGTACTGGAGGTCGGCGTACTCGGTGGCGCCGGGGGCGCCGGCGATGGTGCTGTGGAAGGGCGTGCGCACGTCGGCGAGGGCCGAGCGGACCTGGGCGGTGTCGGCGGAGATCGGCGCGGTGGAGAGAAGGATCTTCGGCCGGTTCGGGGAGAAGTGCAGGTCGTTCCCGCGCAGGCCCTCGTCGCGCACCGAGGTGGTGCCGGTCGCGGTGGAGTCCCGGTCGAACGGCCAGTAGCCGAGCAGGTCCTGCTTGTCCCCGCGCAGGCGGGTGAACAGGTTGTCCGAGATCTGCTCCTGGGTGCGGACGGCGCGCCAGATCCGCACCTCCTCCAGGGTGCCGGTCAGCAGCTCGGTGGGCTTGCCGCCCACCAGCCTGGCGCCCAGGGTGAACTGGTTGTCCCCCGCGGTGTCGTGGTCGTGTGCGGCCGTCGTGCCCTCGGTCAGCGGTTCGCCGTTGCGGTAGAGCCGCAGGATGCTGGCCTTCGGGTCGGGGTCGCGGGTCCAGCGCGCGCCCCGCAGCTTCGCGGGGAAGGAGCCGCCGAGGTCGACGGAGACGTTGCCGGTGTTCTCGTTGAACGGCCAGCAGGCCAGGAGCCCCTTGTCGCGCGGGCCGACCGGCAGGCCGAGCTGGGGGGCGGTGCGGGCGGTGTTCCACAGCCGGACCTCGCACAGGACGCCCCGCAGCCCCCGGCCCATTTCCACCGGGCGGTTGTTGGCCTGGACACCGGTGCCGCCCCACAGGGTGCTGAGGGCCAGCCTGCCGTCGAGGTACAGGTAGACGCGGACGGCCGGTTCGGCCGGCTTGCTCTCGCTCGCCTTGACGGTGTCGGGGGTGTCGGGCTGGCGCTGCCGCACCACGGTCACCCGGTGGAAGGTGCCGGGCTTCACGGTCTCGCCGGAGGTGAACCGGGTGGCCTTGCCGGCGGCGTCGGCGAAGGCGAACTCCAGCCGGCCGTCGGCCAGGACGCTCAGCTGGTACGGGACGCCCTCGCGGCCGCCGTCGACCGCCGCTCCCTTGGACACCAGGACCGCGGGCTTGCCCAACTGCTCGATCTGGACGAACGCCTCGATGGTGAGGTCCTCCAGGATGTTCAGCGAGTCCTGGGAGGCCACCGACAGGCCCTCGCCGCCGTCCAGGCGCACCGCCCAGGACTGGGTGAAGGTCGCGGCGACGTGGCCCCACTCGTTGCACGGGAAGCGCTCCGCCGACCGCACCGCCTGCTGGCCCACCCGCGCGACCACCTGGTAGCCCTTGATCGGCGAGGCCGTGTCGTTCGGCCCGCCCTCGAACTTCCAGTGGCCCAGCAGTCCGGGCTCCAGGCCGGACAGCCGCTGGAACCGCTGGGCGAGGATCTCCTGCGGGGTGCGGACCCGGTCGAAGACGCGGACCTCGTCGATCTGGCCGTAGAGGGAGGTGCCGGTGAACTGCTGCTGGCCGAGGACCAGCGGTCCGTTGCCGAGGTACGCCCCCTTGGCGACGTCCTTGGCGACCTCGACGCCGTCCCGGTAGACGATCCGCTCGCGGGTGGCGTTGCGGTACACCACGGCCCAGTGGTGCCACTCGAGGTCCGTGTAGGTCTGGGGGGTGGTCAGGTCGTCGGCGTAGAACCCGAAACCGAAGGCGCCGTTGGGCTCGAAGTGCAGGCACAGCGTCCGGTCCGTCTGGCCGCCCGGCAGGTGGCCGTGGGTCAGCAGCGGCTCCCGGACGCCGCGGACGCTGTCGCGCTTGGCCCACAGTTCGACGGTGAAGTCGCGCTTCGACAGGTCGAGCGAGGCGGTCGGCTCCACCCTGGAGTTGCCGAGGAACTGCCACACCGGGAGGCCGGCGGCGGCGAGCGCCAGGGAGTAGTTCGCCCCGTCCGTCCGGCCGTGGACGAGCCGGCCCTGCCCGGTCTCGGGGTGGACCCAGGCCTCCAGGCTCAGGTCGCCGCCCGGGGTGACGTCCTGCTGCTTGGCGGCGGGCAGCGTCAGGTACTGGTCCTTGCCGTCGAGCAGGAACGCGCGGCCGGGCATCTCGGCCCGCCAACGGCCGCCGCGACCGGTGACCGAAGCCTTGGCCGTGCCGTTGGGCACGGAGTCGACCCCGTTCGTGGTCAGCCCGATCAACCGGGACCCGCCGGACAGCAGCACCCCGGGGCGGCTGGACTGCGCCCGGCCCCAGTCGTAGGAGACGAGGCTGACCTTGTCGCCGGGCTTGATCGCGGTGCCCGCCGAGGTGAGGGTGAGGGTCTTGGCACCGACCGGGGCGTCGGCGGACGCGGCGTGGTTCAGGCTGCCGACGAGCAGGTGGGCCTTGGCCGGGACGCGGACGGTGGTGGCGGCGGTGAACTCCACTGTGTCGCCGGTAACCTTCGCGACCGTGCCGACCGTGACGGGACGCCCGGGGTACCCGGCCAGCGCGGCCGCCAGCTGGTCGGCCTTGCGCGGCAGGGACGTCCAGGTCTCGGTGACCGTCCCGACGGTGACGGTCAGGTCGCAGCGGTCGGGCGCGTCGCCGTCGCCGACCTGAACGGTGCAGGTGTCCAGGGCGACGGCCGGGTCACGGGCGACGAAGCTGAGCGTGCCGCCGTCCCCGGCCAGCGTCCGGGTGCCGCGGACGACGGCGGTGTCGTAGTACACGGCGAAGAACTGCCCGTTGACCCCGCGGAAGTACAGCACGAGGTTGCCGGTGCCGCTGTCGAGCAGGGCCGGCCGGTCGGTGCCCCGGGCGAAGTCGAGCAGGCAGCCGGACAGGCTCAGGCCGGTGGCGTCCACCGCGAGCAGCGGCATGGCCAGCGTCAGGTCGTCGTCGCCCTGCTGGGCGTTCGACAGGGCGGCCAGCCGGCTCCGGGCGTCCTGCAGGTCCGCCTGCCGGGCGGTGAGCGCGAGCTGCAGCTCCGTCGTGCGCTGCCGGGCCGTCCGCGCCCCCTCGAGCTGCGCGCTCAGGGTGTCCATCGCCAGCTTGGCCGGCCGGTACTGCACGTCCAGTCCCGACCGCAGGCCGAGGCTCGTCATGACGAGCAGGCCCGAGTCCGCCTTGAGGCATTCGCTCGACTGCACCGGGAGGGCGTGGTTGACCGAGGCGGGCGCCCCGAGCGCGAGCCGGGTCCTGCGGTTGACGATGCGGACGTACGTCTCGTCGGAGTTCGGCCGGCCTTCGACGACCAGCTGGAACTGCTCGAAGTGGTTGCCGGGGATGGGGTTGCTCAGCAGGATCCTGGCGTTCTCCGCCGTCGAGTCGTTCTCGATCCGCAGCCACAGGTTCCCGTCGAAGACCAGCCAGTACCAGGGCCTGCCGTCCTGGGACTCGCCGACGGCCTCCAGCTGCCAGGTCGACAACCTGGCCTCCGGCGGCCTCATGTCGTTGAAGTACGCCACGCCCCTGGTCGGGTCGGTGCGCGAGCCGAGCAGCCACTCCCGGCGGTGCCCGTTCGCGAGCACCGCCGGGGTCTTGAGCCGCAGGGTGTAGTTGTAGGCGGTCGGCAGGTCCTTCTCGGCGAGGTAGCGCCGCTCCAGGTCGTCGAAGCCCGGCTTCGTCCGGTCGTACTCCGCCTGGTAGGCGGCCTCCTTGCCCATCTCGCCGGCCAGTTCGGCGATCTGGCGCTGAAGGCCGGCGATCTCCGGCTCCAGGCGCTTGATCCGCTGCTGCTGCTCGCTGATCGCCTCCGAGTCCTGTCCCACGACCGGCCGCTTGAGCGCCGTCGGGTCCAGCACGTCCGGGGCCTGGGCCAGTCGGCCGTCGCGGCCGACGGCGAAGTCCAGGGCGGCCACGGCCGGGCCCTGGCCGTCCTTGGCGGTGAACGTCAGCATCACCCGGGCCTGCCGCTTGGCCGGCTTGGGGTCGGGGCGGTACCCGGCGACGACGTTCTCCTGCTGGTGGTAGAGCACGGCCGACATGCCGGACTCGACCGTGCGCCCGGCGAGGGTGAAGCTGTCGCGCCGCACCCCCGGGTGGTCGCCGACCGGGGCGTCCGAGCCCGTCCACTCGGCGTCGCCGTGGAGCGTGCCGTGCAGCGCGTTGTCCGTCTGGTCGTGGGCGGTGGTGCCCGTGCCCTCGTCGAAGCGGTAGTAGGCCACCAGGCCGGGATCGTTGCCGATCAGCCGGTGGTTCATCTGCTCGGCGAGCTCGGTCTCGGTCCGCACCCGGTTCCACACCCGGAGCTCGTCGAGGTCGCCGTCGAAGTGGTCGCCCGCGTCGTCCTGGCCGATCAGGGTCTTCGCGCCGGTGGCCGGGGTGAACGGCAGCGCGCCGCTGCCGGCCGGCTTGCCGTTGACGTACAGCTTGGCGGTCCTGCCGTCGAAGGTGGCGGCGATGTGGGTGTAGACGTCGGTGGGGACGGTCTCGTCGGAGGTCAGCGTCGCGGGCGCGCCGGCGTGGGTGAGCGTCACCGCGCCGGTGCTGTCCACGGCCAGCCGGTACTCGCCGGCGCGGCCGAGCACCGGGCCGTCGTGGGAGCTCGGCTTGATCCAGGCCTCGATCGAGTAGGCCTTGCCCCCGAAACGCAGCGCGGCCGGGTCGCCCAGGTCGACGTACGGGTCGGTGCCGGTCAGCCGCAGCGCTGTCTCGGCGTGCCCCTCGCCGCCCGTCACCGGGACCAGCTCGCGCCCGGTGAACGGGCAGGTGCCCGGGCCGCGCTCGAACACCGAGTCGCGGTAGGAGGCGTCCGGGCTGGTGTAGAAGCGGGTGCCGAGGGTGTTGAACAGGCCCTGGGCGCCCTGCTCGACGTTGAAGCAGTCGACCCGGCCGGTGGCGTCGTTGTGGGCGAACAGCTGCCAGCGCTGCACGTTGCTGATCGCGGTCGGCACGAGCACGGCGGCGAAGCGGCCCCGGGTCAGATGCCGGACGAAGGACAGCTTCTGGGTCGGCTCGTGGAACGGGCGGCCCTCCATGTCCTCGGTGCCCAGGCTGTCCTTGGCCGATTCGGGGAGGGTGGCGTGCCGGCTGCGCTTGAAGCGCACCTCCAGCGCGGGCTTGAGCTTGCCGTCGACCAGCAGGAAGCGGTCGCACAGCAGGGTGTTGTGGGCCAGCGGGGTCTTCTCGGTGCCGGTGAGCTGGTAGTCCGTGCGGCCGGGGTCGCCCGAGGAGCCGCGGCCGGTCAGCTTGTGCACCGCGCCGGGGTCCGTCCCGGCGATGGACTGGCGCAGCACCACCACGTAGGTGCCGTCCGAGACCACGTGGAACGGGGCGTCGGCGGTCAGTCGCGCCGTCGTGGACAGGAACGGCTCGATCTCGGCGGGCAGCGGCCGCTCGTCGGGGCCCGCCTCCGCCCCGCCGCGCTTGACCGTCGGCATGGCCGTCGGACCGACGACGGCGAACCCGACCTCGGCGATCTCCCGGGGGAACGCCAGCTCCGCCGGGTTCTCGCTCCAGTACGTCGAGTCGATCTCGCCCTTGGTCTGTTGGCCGGACAGGTCCAGCACCGAGTAGACGATCCGGCGGGAGGCGTCCATCGCGAAGGCGATGGTGGTGCCCTGGTGCCGGGCCATGGTCACGTGCCGGTACGACCGGTCCCCGTAGGTTTTGAGCAGGGATTCCTGAGGTGCCACTGTTCCCCTTCCAGAAGCGTTGACACCGCTCTCGGACCACTCCCTTGATCCGCAGCGGTGAAGGCCCCGCGGCGAACTCGTGCGGGGCGTCGGCCAGTCTGGCACGGGGGGCTCCCAAGCGGAGGGAAGGTTACGAAATTCCCTTGGTGGACAAGCGACTTGGACAATTCACCGGCTGGCCGGATCTCGTCGGTGAGGTCGGCCCCCTCGGCACCTTGGGTCTCCTCCACCCCCTCTGCCCCGTCGACCCGTATCGGAGCGTCGCCCGGGCGCCGAGGGCCGCCGGGCGGGGGACGTCCGCGATTCGTAAGGACCGGCGGCCCGGATCCGGCGCGGTCCGTTCCTACAGTGGCCCGGAGGCTGTTCCCGAGAAGAGAGGCGGACCGTGATGACGGTCGACCAGGACGTCCTGCCCAGCGCCGAGGTGGGCGTGATCGGCGGATCCGGGCTCTACGAGCTGCTGGACGACGTGACCGAGGTGCGGGTGGACACCCCGTACGGCGAGCCGAGCGACGCGCTGTTCGTGGGCGAGGCGGCCGGCCGCCGGGTCGCGTTCCTGCCGCGGCACGGACGGGGCCACCGGCTCCCCCCGCACCGGATCAACTACCGCGCGAACCTGTGGGCACTGCACACCCTGGGCGTGCGCCAGGTGCTGGCGCCCTGCGCGGTCGGCGGGCTGCGACCGGAGTACGGGCCGGGCACCCTGCTGGTGCCCGACCAGTTCGTGGACCGGACGTCCGGGCGCCCGCAGACCTTCTACGACGGCCTGCCGCTGCCGGACGGCACGGTACCGGAGGTGGTGCACGTGTCGACGGCCGACCCGTACTGCCCGGTCGGGCGGCGGGTGGCGATCGAGGCCGCCGGGGAGGCGGCCTGGCAGCCGGTGGACGGCGGCACGCTGGTGGTGATCGAGGGCCCGCGCTTCTCCACCCGCGCCGAGTCCCGCTGGTTCACCGCCAACGGCTGGTCGGTGGTCGGCATGACCGGCCACCCGGAGGCCGTCCTCGCCCGTGAACTCGGGCTCTGCTACACCTCGATGGCCCTGGTGACCGACCTCGACGCGGGCGTGGAGAGCGGCGCGGGCGTCACCCACGGCGAGGTGCTGCAGGAGTTCGCCCGCAACGTCGACCGGCTGCGCACCGTGTTGTTCAAGGCGGTGGAGCGCCTCCCCGCGGAGCGCGACTGCCCGTGCCCGCACGCGCTGGACGGCCTCACGACCGGTCTTCCCGGGGTGCCCGCGCCCTGACGGCCCGATCCCGGCGCCCGACGGCCCGATCCCGGCGCCCGGCGCCCCGGTCGCGCCGCCGCCACCGCCCGACGAGCGCGACCAGCAGCGCGAGTCCGGCGGTGGCGGCGAGCACCAGCAGCCAGTTGCGCAGATACGGCAGCGGCAGCACGGACGGGTTGCCGCCGTCGTCGTCGGCGCGCAGTACGGCCGGCAGGCCGACCGCGGTGACGGCCGCCGCGACCACGAGCCAGCCGCGCAGCACCGGGCCGCGCACCAGGAACGCGCCCAGCACGCACAACAGCGGCACCCACAGGCCGTCGTGGAGCACCAGCCCGCCGAGCCCCCACACCAGGACGTCCACCGGGTCGGTGATGTAGGCATCGCCGAGCAGCCCGTACAGGCCGTAGCCGGTCAGGGCGAGGCCGGCCGCCATGAGCAGAGCGCGGACCGCGGCGGTCATGCGACCACCTCGATCCTGGTGACCCACTTGGTCTGCAGCACGCCGGGCCGGTTCGGCGCGATGATCCGCGCCGGGAACCCGTGGTCCGCCGTCAGCACCTCGCCGTTGACCCGCAGGGCCAGCAGACTGAGCGGATCGTCGGCGTACCGGGCGGGCATCTCCATGACCCGGTAGGGGCCCTCGGCCTCCAGCGAGGTGACCCGGGCGGAGGAACCGGCCGGGGCTCCGGCACGCGCCATCAGTTCGGAGACCCGGACCCCGCCCCACCGGGCGCTCGCGCTCCAGCCCTCCACGCACGCGATGGGCAGTTCCACCTCGTACTGGGGGAGTTCGCCGAGCTCGGCGAGGGTGAGTTCGTACCGCCTGGGCCCGTCGACCACGAGTCGCCAGCCGGCCGGCACCGTGAGCGTGCCGGCCCGGGCGGCGGTGCGGTTCACCGGCAGGCCCTGGGCGCCGAGGTCCGGGCGGCGCGGTGCCAGCAGGTCCAGGCCGCTCAGCCAGGGCACCGTCTGCCCGGCCGTGACCAGGGTGACCGCACCGGTCGCGGCGAAGACCGAGGCGAGGAACGCGCGCCGCTCGGCCAGGGCGGGAGCGGCCCGGCGCCACCAGTTCGCCGCGATCAGCGGCGCCTTGACCGCGAGGTGGACCAGCAGCCCGCCGGTGGCCAGCCAGCCCAGCCAGAAGTGCGTCTGCCGGAACGGGAACGGCCACGGGTACCACTGCAAGGTGTTCAGCAGCCCCGTGAACAGCTCCAGCAGGACGGCCGCGACCAGGACCGCGATGCCGAGCCGCTCCAGGGCGTGCAGCACGCTGCGCGCCGGCGGCCATTCGAACAGCCGGGGGTAGACCGCCCACAGCTTCGCGCCGGCCAGCGGGATCGTGGCCAGTCCACCGATCACGTGCAGGCCCTGGGTGACGCGGTAGCCGTTCGCCGGGCGGGCGGGCAGACGGGGCGCGAGCCAGCCGGGCGGGTCCTGGAGCAGATGGCTGGTGAGACCGGTCAGGAAGCACAGCAGCAGGGCCGCGCCCAGCCACCGGCCCACGACGACCACGGTCCGCGGCTCGTGCAGCGGCGAGGTGAACACGCCCTCGCGGAACGGCCCGCGCCGCAGGAACGACGGGGGAGCGGGCAGCGGCGGGTCGTAGCGGCGGCGGGCGGGCGGGGCGCCGGAGTCGGCGGGTTCGGATTCCACGTTTCCATCGAACCGTTCCCGGACCGTGCTCCGGCACTTCGACGTGCTTACGGAATCCGAACGGCGGCCCCGCCGCCCAGCCCGCCGGGGCCCGCCGGTGGGAGGGTGGCCGACGTGAGCTCCCGTACCGCGTCGCCCCGCCTCCTCGCTCCCGCCGCCGCCCTCGCCGCCCTGGTCACCGCCCTGGCGCTGACCGTCGCCCGGGCCGGCGCCCTGCCGCGCCACGGCTGGTACCTCCTCGATGCCGCGCTCTTCGCCGTCGCGGTGGCGTTGCTGCGCAAGGTGCCCGGCCGACAGGCCGTGCCACTGGTCCTGGCGGGCAGTGTCGCGGTGGCCGCCGTCGGGCTCCTGGCCCCGCCGCGGACCAGTGACGACGCCTACCGCTACGTCTGGGACGGCCGGGTCCAGGCCGCCGGGATCTCGCCCTACGCACACACCCCGGACGACCCGGCGCTCGCCCGGCTGCGCGATCCCGGGCTCTTCCCCGTGGGTGACGGCTGCACCGGCTGGGACGAGCGAACGACCGCGGCCGGCGACTGCACCCGCATCAACCGGCCGGCCGTGCACACCGTCTACCCGCCCGTGGCGCAGGCCTGGTTCCTCGCGCTGCACCCGCTCGGTGGCGGGGTGCGCGGGGTACAGGCCGCCGGGGCACTGCTGGCCGTGACGACCACCGGGCTCCTGCTGGGCGCGGGGCGGGCGCCGTGGCGCGCCGCGCTGTGGGGCTGGTTCCCCGGTGTGACCGTGTGGGCCGTCAACGACGCGCACGTGGACACGCTCGGCGCGCTGCTGACCGTCGCCGGGCTCGGCTGCGCGGCCCGGGGACGGGCGGTGCGCGGGGGACTCCTCCTCGGCGGCGCGATCGCCACCAAACTGCTGCCCGCCCTCGCCCTTCCCGGGGCGCTGTCCGGTCTGGCGGCCCGCCGGCCGACCCGCGGCGACGTGCTGCTCCTCGGATCGGCGCTGGGCGCGTTCGCCCTCTCCTACCTCCCGTACCTCGCCGCCTCGGGCACCTCCGTCCTGGGCTATCTGCCGGGCTACCTCCGGGAGGAGGGCTACGAACAGGGGCACCTCGACCGGTTCGGACTGCTGCGCCTGGTACTGCCGGACGCGCTCGCACCGTGGGCGGCTGGGCTGGTCCTGGCGACCGTGGTGCTCCGGGTGCTCCGCCGGGGCGACCGGGACCGGCCGTGGGAGGGCGCGTTGCTCGTGACGGGCACGGCGCTGCTGCTGGTCGCGCCCGGCTACCCCTGGTACGGGCTGCTGCTGGTCGCGCTGGTCGCCCTCGACGGCCGCTGGGAGTGGCTGGCCGTGCCGGCCGCCGGGCAGGCCCTGTACCTGACCGGAGGGCAGACCGCCCAGCAACTCGCCTACGGGACGGCGCTGTGCGTCGTCCTCGTGGTCCCGCTGCTGCGCCAGTACCTCGGGGAGCGGGCGGTCGTGGCGGTGGGCGGCCAGAAGTGACGGAAGTCTGACGGCGCGGGGCGGACCCTGGCCCTTCGGCCTTCCGACTGGTCGGATCGGCCGTGTGAGCGAAAAGGACGAAGAGGGCCGGGGCACGCCGGTCGGCCGGCGCGTGGTGCTCGGGATGCTCGGGCTCGGCGCGGCGGGAGTCGTGGCCGGTCCGTACCTGCAACGCGCCCAGGACGCGGTGGCCGGCAAGGACCCGACGGGTCTCACCGGCCTGCTGCCGGGCGGAGGCGGCTTCCGGTACTACTCGGTGGTCGCCTCGGTCCCGGCCCGGGGCGAGGACACCTACAGCCTGACGGTGGACGGGCTGGTGGAACGGCCCGGCCGCTACCGACTGGCCGACCTGCGGGTGATGCCGCAGCGCCGGATCGTGCGGGACGTGCAGTGCGTGACCGGCTGGCGGGTGCCGGACACCCCCTTCGAGGGCGTGCCGTTGGCCCACCTGCTCGACGCCGCCGGTGTGACGGCGGGCGCCCGGGCGGTGCGGTTCAGCTGCTTCGACGGCGAGTACACCGAGAGCCTCACCCTGGAGCAGGCCCGGCGGGACGACGTCCTGGTCGCACTCAAGCTCCAGGACGCCCCGATCTCCCACTCCCACGGCGGTCCGGTGCGGCTGTACGTGGCCCCGATGTACTTCTACAAGTCGGCCAAGTGGCTGTCCGGGATCACCGTCACCGATGCGGTGCGGCCGGGCTACTGGGAGGAACTCGGCTACGACACCGACGCCTGGGTCGGCCGCTCGAACGGACGCGACGATGCGCCGACCGCCTGAGCTCCTGCTGCGCTTCACCCGGGCCGAGCGCCTGGTGCACCGCGCCACCGCCGCGCTGATGCTGACCTGCCTGGCCACCGCCGCCTGCCTCTACCTGCCGCCGCTGGCCGAACTGGTCGGCCGCCGAAGGCTGGTGGTCACCGTGCACGTGTGGTGCGGCCTCGCGCTGCCGGTGCCGCTGCTGCTCGGACTGGCGTTCCGCGCGGTGCGCGCGGACGTCTCCCGGCTGAGCCGCTTCGGCCCCGCGGACCGGGCCTGGCTGCGGGCGGTACGGGCGCGTGCGGCGCACCGTCCGGCGGGGAAGTTCAACGCCGGGCAGAAGCTGTACGCCCAGTGGACGCTCGGGTCGATGCTGGTGATCGTCGGCACGGGCCTGATGATGTGGCTGGTCCACCTGACGCCACCGGGCTGGCGGACCGGCGCGACCTTCGTCCACGACTGGCTCGCGGCGGCGATCGCTGTGGTGACCGCCGGGCACGTGCGGATGGCGGTCCGCGATCCCGAGGCCCGGCTCGGGATGCGGACCGGCCTGGTGGACCGGCGCTGGGCCGAGCGCGAGCACCCGCACTGGGTGCCCGCGCCGGCCGCGGACCGGGCGGACCCCGTCCGCGGCGGCGGACCCCCTCCGTGAGCCGCCCGGCGGTGCGGTCCCCGGGTGCGGAGGGGGACGGCCTCAGCGGGCGGGTCCGGCGCGCCCGCGCAGGGCGAGGAAGTGGCGGCCGTGCGAGGTCCACCGCTCCGCCTCGACCAGCCCGGCACCGCGGGCCCGCCGGACGGCGGCCGCTGCGCCGAGGCGCGCCCAGGCGAACGGCGGCCCGAGCCGGCCGTCCGGGCCCTCGACCCGGACGGTGACCCGCTCGTCCACCTCCCGCGGTTCCACCTCCACCAGCAGCAGACCGTCCGGGGCGACCAGTTCGGCGGCGCGCCGCAGCAGGGCCTGCGGGTTGCCGCCGATGCCGAGGTTGCCGTCCGCCAGCAGGGCCGCGCCCCAGCGGCCCTCGGCCGGCAGCCGGTCGAACACCGAACGGCAGAGCGCCGCGCCGCCCAGGCCCAGGGTGCGGCTGACGGCGGCCGGTGTCACGTCGACACCGAGCGCCGGGACGCCGAGGGCGAGCAGCGCGGCGACCAGCCGGCCGGGTCCGCAGCCGAGGTCCACGACCGGCGCGGACAGGTCGAAGCAGCGCAGCAGCAGGCTGTGGTCACCGCCGGCGGCGGGCGCGCACCAGCGTTCGATGTCGAGCGGGATCCGGTGGCCGTCCTCGTCCCGCAGCCAGAGCGGGCCGCGTCCGGTGCGGACGGCCTCGGCGAACGGGTCGTCGATCCAGGCCGTGGCCGTGCCGCTCAACCCGCCACCTCGGGGGCGGTCGGGAGCGTCGACCCGGGGGCGCCCTGGATCGAGTGGAGGAGCGCGGCGAACCGGCTGCGCGGTGCCTGGGCGGCGACCAGCCGGGCGTCCTCGACGGTGTCGACATCGGTGGCCTCGGGCAGCCGGCGGACCACCAGATCCGCCGCCGCGAGCCGGTCGAGCAGCATCCGCCCGGTGTCCGGGGTCGACATCGGCACCCCCAGGAGGAGCCGGCGGGCGAGGTCCTCGGTCGGCCGGGCCAGCCCGAGGGCCCAGAAGCCGCCGTCGGACGCGGGCCCGTACCAGGCGTCCGCCCCGGCCCGGCCCACCGGCGAGAGCGGCTCGGCCAGGGTGGCCGCGGTCACCTGCGGGGTGTCCATGCCGACCAGCAGGGCGGGCGCGTGCGGGGCGAGCCGGGCTGCGTGGCCGAAGGCCGCCGCGAGCCGTGCGTCCAGCCCGCCGCCGCTCTGCGGAACCACCTGCCAGCCCGGCGGGAGCCAGCGGCCCGGTTCGCCGTCGAGGACCAGCAGGCGCCGCCCGGCGGGCACGGTCGCCAGGGTGTGCAGGGTGTCCACGAGTGCGGCCTCGGCCAGCGCCGCCGCCTGCTCGGGCGTGCAGGCCGGGGTGAGCCGGGTCTTCACCCGGCCCGGCACGGGAGCCTTGGCGATGACCAGCAGGGTGGGCGGCGGGGCGGCCAGGACGGCCCCCATGTCGCGGACCGCCTGCCGGGTGCCGCGCAGCGTGCCGGTGACCTTCGACCGGCCGGCGCGCGGCAGGTAGTCGACGGAGGTCTCGGTGATCCGCATGCCGGCGGCCGAGGCGGCGAGCACCATCTCCAGCGGGTAGCCGGAGCGGCGGTCGCCCAGCCCGAGCGCGAGCAGGCGTTCCCGCCGCGCGGCCCGCATCGGCCCCAGGTCGTGCAGCGGGGCGCCGGTGCGGGCCCGCAGGCGGTGCGCCAGCACGGTGTTGGCGAGCCGGGCGTGCACGGGCCAGGCGTTCACGGTCACCGGCCGGCGGCGGCCGAGCACGAGGTCGGCGCTGCCGTCGGCCACCGGAGCGGTGACCCGGGGCAGCTGGGCGGGATCGAGGGAGCCGTCGCAGTCCAGGAAGCAGACCAGCTCGGCGGTGGCGGCCAGGAGCCCGGCATGGCAGGCGGCACCGAATCCGCGCCGGGACTCCTCGACCACGGTCGCCCCGAGGGAGCGGGCCAGCTCGGCCGAGCCGTCGCGCGAACCGTTGTCCACGACGACGGCCCGCCAGCCGGGCGGGATCCGCCCGAGGACCCAGGGCAGGGCCGCCGCCTCGTCGAGGCAGGGCAGGACGACATCGACGCCGGGGGAGAGCGGGGTTACGGAGGTCACGCCGGTCACGCTAGGGGCCGTCCGGCCCCGCGCGGCGGTGCCGCAGCCTTACGGAAGTCGAACGTCGCGCCGACGGCCCACCGGGGCACCGTCGCGACGGAGCGCCGGATCTTACGGAGGTCGAACGGAAGCCTGCCGCGGCCCCCGCACCGGTGCGGGGGCACCTATCCTCGGCGGGGTGAACGAGCCCTCCGCCACCACCGGACCACCGGCCGCCGGCCGCGTCCTGGTGATCGACGACGACCCGACCGTGGCCGAGGTCGTCGCCGGTTACCTCGCCCGAGCCGGCCACCACGTCGACCACGCCGCCGACGGCCCGCAGGGGCTCGCCCTGGCCCGCGCCCACCGTCCCGACCTGGTGGTCCTCGACCTGATGCTCCCGGGCATCGACGGCCTCGAGGTGCTGCGGCGCCTGCGCGGCCAGGACACCGGCGCGCAACTGCCCGTCGTGATGCTCACCGCCAAAGGCGACGAGGGCGACCGCATCCTCGGCCTGGAGCTGGGCGCCGACGACTACGTCACCAAGCCGTTCAGCCCGCGCGAGCTCGTCCTGCGGGTCCAGTCGGTGCTGCGCCGCTCACGGGCGGGGGCTCCGGCGCCCGGCGGCTCGGCCGGTCCGGTCCGCTCCGGGGACATCGGCCTCGACGGGCCGGCCCGTCGCGCCCACCGGGCGGGGAACGAACTGTCTCTCACTGCACGGGAGTTCGACCTGCTGGCGTTCCTCCTGCGGCACCCGGGGACGGTGTTCTCCCGGCAGGAGCTGATGGCCCGCGTCTGGGGCTGGGACTTCGGCGACCTCTCCACCGTGACCGTCCATGTGCGGCGCCTGCGCGAGAAGATCGAGGACGACCCCGCCGCACCCCGGCTGATCAGCACGGTGTGGGGCGTCGGCTACCGCTACGACCCGGCGCCGGGCGCCGAGGAGGACCGCTCGTGAAGGACCTGCTGCTGATCGCCCTGTTCGCCGCCCTCGGCGCCGGCGGAGCGGGCCTGCTCGGCTGGCCCGCCGTCCGGCTGCTGCGCCGGCGCTCGATGGCGCTCTCGCTGTTCTGCGTCGCCGTCGTCACCGTGCTCGCCGTCACCTCCGGGACCTTCGCCGTCGCGCAGGCCATGTTCCTCTCCGCCCACGACCTCGGCGTCGTGATAACGGTGCTCGCCATGGCCGCCGTCGTGTCCCTGTGCACGGCCGCGCTGCTGGGACGGCAGGTGGTCGCCGGCAGCCGGGCGCTGACCGCGGCCGCCAGGACCGTCGGCAGCGACACCGGCTTCACCGCGCCCGCCCACCCGCTGGGCCGCGAGCTCGCCCAGCTCAGCGGGGAGCTCGCCGCGACCAGCGCCCGGCTCGCCGAGTCCCGGGCCCGCGAGCAGGCCCTCGAACAGTCCCGGCGGGAGCTGGTCGCCTGGATCTCGCACGACCTGCGCACCCCGCTGGCCGGGCTGCGGGCGATGGCCGAGGCGCTGGAGGACGGTGTCGCCGAGGAGCCCGAGCGCTACCTCCGGCGGATCCGGACCGAGGTCGAGCGGCTCACCGGCATGGTGGACGATCTGTTCGAACTCTCCCGGATCCAGGCCGGCACCCTCTCCCTCTCGCTCTCCCGGGTCTCCGTCTACGACCTGGTCGACGACGCCCTGGCCGGTGCCCACGCGCTGGCCCGTCAGCGCGGAGTCCGGCTCGAGGGCCGGCAGGTGGAGCCCGAACCGGTCGAGGTGGACAGCCGGGAGATCACCCGGGTGCTGGGCAACCTCCTGGTCAACGCGATCCGTTCGACGCCCCAGGACGGTGTGGTCGCGGTGTCCGCGCGGCGGGAGGCGGACGAGGTACTGCTGTCCGTCACCGACGGCTGCGGCGGCATCCCCGCCCAGGACCTGCCCCGGGTCTTCGAGACCGGCTGGCGCGGCACCGCGGCCCGCACGCCCAGACCGGCCGATCCGGGCGAGCGGTCCGACCGGCCCGAGGCCGGTGGCAGCGGGGCCGGTGGCAGCGGGGCCGGTCTGGGCCTCGCCATCGTCCGTGGCATCGTCGAGGCCCACGCCGGGCGCGCCCGGGTCCACAACGTCGCCGGCGGCTGCTGTTTCGAGATCGCGCTGCCCTCCGCCCGGGGCTGATCCCACCAACCCGGGCCGCCCGCGGAAGCCGCGGGCCCGCGGAGACCACGGGCCCGCAGGGCCTCAGACCTGCAGGACCTCAGACCCGCAGCGGTGCGGCGGCGAACTCCGTCATGCCCCGCTCGAACGGAACCCGCGGCCGCCAGCCCAGTTCGGCCCGCAGCCGGGTCGAGTCGGCGGTGACGTGGCGCACGTCGCCGAGCCGGTACTCGCCCGTCACCACCGGAGCCGGGCCGCCGTGGGCCGCGGCCAGCGCGTCCGCCATCTCCCCGACGGTGCGCACCTCGCCGCTGCCCACGTTGTACGCCCGGGCGCTGCCCGGCGGCCGGTCTCCCACGGCCACCAGCGCCGCCAGGTTGGCGGCCGCGACGTCCTCGACGTGGACGAAGTCCCGCCGCTGGCCGCCGTCCTCGAAGACCCGGGGCGCCTCGCCCCGGGCGAGGGCGGACCGGAAGAGCGAGGCCACCCCCGCGTACGGGGTGTCGCGCGGCATGCCGGGGCCGTACACGTTGTGGTAGCGCAGCGTCAGGACGGCTCCGCCGCAGGCCCGAGCCCAGGCGGCGGCCAGCTGCTCCTGGGCCAGCTTGGTCACCGCGTAGACGTTGCGGGGGTCGGCGGGCGCGCTCTCCGCGACCAGGTCCGGCCGCAGCGGAGCGCCGCAGACCGGGCAGGGCGGCTCGAACCGGCCGGCGTCCAGATCGGCGGGCCGCCTCGGCCCCGGTGCCACCCCGCCGTGCCGCGCGCAGCGGTAGCGCCCCTCGCCGTAGACCACCATGGATCCGGCCAGGACCAGCCGGCGCACGCCTGTCCGTGCCATGGCGGCCAGCAGCACGGCGGTGCCGAGGTCGTTGCAGCCGACGTACTGCGGTGCGTCGTCCAGGTCCAGTCCCAGCCCGACCATCGCCGCCTGGTGGCAGACCGCGTCCACCCCGGCGAGCGCGTCCTCGACGGCCGCGGCGTCCCGGACGTCCGCGTGCCGGAACTCGACGCCCGGCGGCAGCGCGGGTGCCCTCCCGGACGGATGGACCGCGGGCAGCAGGGCGTCCAGGACCCGCACCGCGTGTCCGGCCGCGACCAGGCCGCGCACCACGGACACGCCGATGAAACCGGCACCGCCGGTGACCAGGATTCTCATGCCGTCGACGCTAGCCGCCGCCCGGGTCGTCGGTGCTCCGACACGGGGCGGCGTCAGGGAACGGTAAGACGTGGGTGCCGCCCCGCAGCGGTACGGACGTCAGTAGCCGTAGACCATCCGGTAGGCGACCTCGGGCAGGAACTGGCCGCCGGTCGAGCCCGTGCCGACGCCGCAGTTGCCGTCGGACTCGCCGGGCACCTTGATCCACAGCAGCAGCTCGGCGCCGCCGCCCGTCTGCGGGCGCCGGCCGATCCGCCGTCCCGCCGGGTTGCACCACGTGCCGTCCGAGCCGTTCCCGTTGCGGCTGGTGTCGACGACGTACGGCTTGCTGAAGCCCTTCGTCGCCCTCAGGGCGGCGTTGACGGCGTTGCCGTAGGCGGTGTTCTCCGCGGTGGTGAAGTAGTTCGACACGTTCAGGGAGAAGCCGTGGGCGCCGGCCACCCCCGCCGCGGCCAGATGCCGGGCCATGGTGTCGGCGCTCAGCCAGCCGGGGTTGCCGGCGTCCAGGTAGACCCAGGCGTTCGGCGCCTTGGCCCTGAACTGCGCGAGGGCGTCGTTCAACAGCCCGTTGCGGGCGGCGATCTGGGCCGGGGACATGCAGCTCTCGTCGCCGAGCGAGTCGGGTTCGAGGACGACCAGCGCGGGCCGGCTGCCGATCCCGGCGGCGAACGCGCCGATCCAGCTCCGGTACTCGGCGGCGCTGCCCGCCCCGCCGCCGGACTGTCCCGCGCAGATGTCCCGGTCGGGGATGTTGTAGGCGACCAGGACCGGCCGTTTCCCGGCGGCGGCGGCCGCGCGGGTGTAGGCCGCGGTGGCCGTGCCGACGGCGCCGCTCCAGTTGCCGAACCAGCGTGCCAGCGGCACGTCGGCGATCGAGGACTGGATCGCGGGGGCGCGCCCGTCGCCGCGGTTGGCGTTGACCCACAACTGCGGTCCGGAGCCGGGGTCGACGTAGAAGTCGTCGGCGAGGGGAGCGGGGCCGACGGCGTGGGCGGGCCCGGGGACGAGCGCGAGCAGGACGGCGGTCAGGGCCGGTGCCACGAGCAGGGACGACCTGCGGTTCGATCGGCGCATGGGGGAGCTCCTCCGTGACGGGGCGGGGCGCGGGTACGAGCTCGGCGGGTCTTCGTCGCACACCCTGCCCCCGCCCCTGTCACCGAGTATGTCGAGCAGGTGGCCGCATGCTGCGGGAAACCTAGGGCTGTCCTGACTGTTCGTCAAGTGATTCGTCAAGTGATCCGACCGGGTGGAGCCGACCCTCGTGGCGGCGTCGAACGGACGGCGTGGCCGGTGGTGCCGGTCCGGTCGGCGGCGGTGCCCCGGCGGCGGTTCAGCGGTTCACCGCGCGCATCCCGTCCTCGTCGTAGCGCTCGCCCTCGACCTCGGGCAGCTCGGCGTCGATGCGGGCCAGGTCCTCGGCGGTCAGCTCGACGTCGACCGCACCGGCGTTCTGCTCCAGATAGCTGCGGCGCTTGGTGCCCGGGATCGGCACGAGGTCCTCGCCGCGGGCCAGGACCCAGGCGATGGCCAGCTGGGCCGGGGTGACGTCCTTCTCGGCTGCGATCTCCTTCACCTTCGCGGCGAGCCGGAGGTTGGCGGCGAGGTTGGCGTCGGTGAAGCGCGGGTTGGTGCGGCGGAAGTCGTCCTGGTCGAGCTCCTCGGGGGAGCTGAAGCGGCCCGCGAGGAAGCCCCGGCCGAGCGGGGAGTACGGCACGAAGCCGATTCCGAGCTCCCGGCACGCCGGGAGCACCTCGGCCTCCACGTCCCGGGTCCAGAGCGAGTACTCGCTCTGGACGGCGGTCACCGGGTGGACGGCGTGGGCGCGGCGGATGGTCTCGGCGCTCGCCTCGCTCAGCCCGATGTGGCGCACCTTGCCCTCGGCGACCAGTTCGCCGAGCGCGCCGACGGTCTCCTCGATCGGCACGGTCGGGTCGACCCGGTGCTGGTAGTACAGGTCGATGCGGTCGGTCCCGAGCCGGGCGAGCGAACCGTGGACGGAGCTGCGGACGTGCTCGGCCGAGCCGTCCTGGCGGCCCACCGTCGACATGTCGCCCGGAACGGCTTCGTCCATCCGGTAGTTGAACTTGGTGGCGATCACGTACTCGTCACGGTGGCCCCGGACGGCCTCACCGACCAGGGACTCGTTGGTGAGCGGCCCGTAGACCTGCGCCGTGTCGAGGAAGGTGATCCCGAGGTCCAGCGCCCGCCGGACGGTCGCGATGCCCTCGTCCTGGTCGGCCGTGCCGTAGAAGGCGGACATCCCCATGCAGCCGAGGCCGATGGCCGAAACCTGGAGATCCCGCAGACTGCGCTGTCGCATGTGGCGTGCCGGTCCTTCGTCTCGTTCGTGCCGTGTGCTCTTGATCGTGCGTTCCCGACGTGGCCCGACGCCCTCCGGGCGCCCCGTCCGGTCGACCCCGTTCGGCCACGTCCCCCGGAGACCTTACGGGGTGCTCCGCCGAAGGGAACTGACCGGGCGTCGGTTCGGCGTGCCGCTCGCAGCCCGGCTAGCCTGGAGTCGTGGTTGCCGTCTACCAGGAAGAAGTGGCCATGAGCGAAGCGGAGTTCATCAGCGCCCCCGCCCTCGTCCTGCGGTCCCTCGCCCGGGACCCCGACCGGCCGGCGGTCACCACCGCCGACGGTGCCACCCTCACCGCCGGAGAGTTCGCCGCCACCGCCTACCGGCTCGCCCACGAGCTGGTCGCCCGCGGCGTCACCCGGGGCGACACCGTCGCCCTCCTCACCGGCAACACCGCCGAGGCGCTCGCCGCCCGTTACGCCGTCGGCGTCGCCGGTGCCCGGGTGGTCAACCTCTACGACGGGATGAGCACCGCCGTCCTCGCCGGGATCGTGGCCGGCGTCGACACCGCCGTCCTCCTCGTGGATTCCGAACGGTACGCGGAAGTGGCGGAGTTGACGGCTCTGGTCGACGTGCCGACGGTGCTCGCCCTGGGGCCGGGCCCGGCCGGGGTCGGCGAGGACGCGATCGCGGCCTCGGCCCACCGGCCGGCCGAACCCCCGGCCGTGCCGATCGGCCCGCAGGACCACCTGGGCATCCGCCACACCGGCGGCACCACCGGCATCCCCAAGGGAATCCTCAGCCTGCACGGCCCCTACCGCCGGGTGTTCGACGTCCCGTTCGGCCCGGACGGGACGGCTCCCCGGTTCCTCGCCGCCACCTCGATCGCCCATCTCGCCGGTGTGCTAAGCGATCTGACGCTCCACCACGGTGGAGCGGTGATCCTCCAGCGCTCCTTCGAGCCCGGCGAGGTACTGGCCGCCGTCGAACGCGAGCGCATCACCGACCTGTGGGTCCTGCCGCCGCTGCTCCACCGCCTGCTGGACCACCCGTCGATCTCCACTGCCGACCTCTCCAGCCTGCACCGCGTCAGTTACGGCGGCTGTGTCGCCTCCCCGGCCCGGGTCCGCGAGGCCATCAAGGCGTTCGGCCCGATCCTGACCGGCGGTTACGGGATGTCGGAGGCGCAGAACATCGCCGTGCTCGCCCCGCAGGACCACGACCGGACCGGGCCCGGCGGACAGCTCTCGGTCGGCCGGCCCCTCCCGGGAGTCGAGGTGGAGATCCGTTCCGCCGACGGTACCCGGCTGCCGAGCGGGGAGCAGGGCGACATCCACGTCCGCTCGCGCTCCCTGATGGCCGGGTACTGGAAGCGCCCCGAACTGACCGCCGAGGTGCTGCGCGACGGCTGGCTGCACACCGGTGACATCGGCCACCTCGACCAGGACGGCTACCTCTACCTGGCCGACCGGCGCACGGACCGGATCATCGTGGTCGGCGGCCACGTCTACCCGTCCGAGGTGGAGGAACTGCTGCTCACCCACCCGGACGTGGCCCAGTGCGCGGTCCTCGGCGTGCGGGACGCGCAGCAGACCGAGCACGTCCACGCCGTGGTGGTCCCCGCGCCCGGGAGGCGACCGGACCTCGGGGAGGTGCGCGCCTTCGTCAGCACCCGCAAGGGCCGTATCTACGCTCCCGAGGCGCTGCACCTGGTACCCGAGATCCCGCTCACCTCGGCGGGCAAGCCGGACAAGAAGCGCCTGCGGGAGACGCTCGCTCCCGTCGCGCGGTAGCCGGGGTCCGCTTCCCCGCCGGGGTCCTGACGCTCTCTCGGCGGTCCGGCGGTCGGCAGCGGGGCGGGGTGCGAAAACGACTTGTCCGCCTCGCGAGGCCTGTGCCACTGTTCCGACTCGATCAACAGTGGATCACTGCCGACTGCCGACCGGCGGCTGCCGGGCGCCCCGGCGTCCGCCGGGTCATGGATGGGGAAATATGAGCCTTGGCGCGATGGACCAGCAGTACGCGGACGAGTGTCGGCGGTCCTTGGCCACGGAGCAAGCGCGGAGCCTCTCGGAGACGGACAACTGGGGGCATGTGGACAAGGAGCAGGTCCATCGGGACTGGGGCGTCCTCTACACCGAGGTCGCGGCCCGGCTGGAGGGATCCCTCCCGGAGGACGAGCACATCCAGGAGTTCGTCCGCAGGCACTTCGCGATCATCTGCCGCTTCTACACCCCTACCAGGCAGGCGTACATCGGCATGGCTCTCCTGTACGCGGAGGACGACGCGATGAGGGAGTACCACAACTCCTTCCACCCGCGGATGGTCGAGTTCCTGGGCGACGCGATGAAGGTCCACGCCGAACAGGGCGCCGGCTTCCCCGCGTAGCGACCGGGCCCGCCCGCGCGCAGCGGCCGCCGCGCGGGCGGGCGACCGCCACCGCCAGGCAGGGCGTCCCGTCTCACAGCGGGGCGAGGACGTCCTGGGGGGCTCCGTCGAGGACGAGGCCGTTGTCCCAGCGGACCCGGACCGTCACCCGGTCGCCCCGCTCGCGGTGGGCGGCCCATTCCGGCTCCAGCGTGGCGATCTCGGCCTCCAGCCGCTCCCGGCTGCCCGTCGGCATGGTGTGCCCGTAGTCCTCGAACAGCGCCTTGAGCCGCTGGTACTCGCGTACCTCGTGGCTCTCCGGGAGGACGCCGTCCACCCGCTCGACGGTGCCCTCGATCCCGGCGCCCAGCGAGAGGAACCCGGCCGGGGCCCCGGACTCCCCGGCGAACGCCTCGCCGATCCCGAGGTCCTCCGTCAACCGGACCCGCCGGCCCTCCTCCAGGGTCATCCGTCCGCTGCCTCTCCGTCGTTCTCCGGTGCCGCCGCCGGCCCGGCGGGCCCGCGACCCGGTCATTATCCGCCCCGCGCGCCCCGGCCCTCTCCGGGCCCTGGCCCTTGTCCCGGCCCCGTCCCCGTTCGGGTCCCGGCCGGATCCCGCGCCGGGCCGGAACGACGTACGACCGGCCGTCACGCGAAATTCACAAACCGGCATCTACTCGCATAGACCGGCGATGGGCCATCCTGGTGCGGCATTCGCGGTCGAGTCCGAGGTCCACCACATCCTCACCAGGAGAAGCCGATGAAGCAGATGAAGCCACGTACCGCCGCCACCGCCGCCACCGCGGCCACCGTCCTGGCCCTGGCCGGCCTCGCCGTCTCGGCGCCCACGGCCGGTGCCAGCGGCACCAAGCTGTCGCAGGCGACGGCGGCCGGTCAGTTCCGGAGCGCCGGCATCACCTGGAGCTCCAGTGGCGGCTGCACCACCCGCTCCAACTCCACCTGCACCTCGTTCGAGCAGATCAACTCGGGCACGGTGAGCACGATCATCACCCTCAAGCAGTCCAGCGGCTGCGCGATCAACATCACGGGCGGGACCGAGGTGGGCCACGCCTCCGGCACCTACAGCCACTACAACGGCTACAAGGTCGACATCTCCCGCAGCTCCTGCATCGACGGCTACATCCAGAACAGCTTCACGTACATCGGCCTGCGCGGCGACGGCTACCCGCAGTGGAAGGCCGCCTCCGGCAACCTCTACTGCAACGAGGGCAACCACTGGGACATCACGGTCTACTGACACCGCGCCGGTCCACCGGCACCGCTCCACGGGGCCGGTCCACGGGGCCGGCCCCTCCGGCGGGCCGATCACTCGCCCTCGGTGAACGCCTCCCGCAGCCGGGCCTCCTCCTCCGCCGAGAGGTTCGTCTCCAGGAGCTCGGCCTGCCGGCCGGTGAACTCCGCCCGCACCCGGTCCACCACCGCGTCCGAGCTGAGCACGAACAGCGCCGAGGTGCCCGGGGTGACCTTCTCCCGCACCTGCCGCACGAAGTCGTCGTCGATACCGACGTGCGCGAGGTGTCCCCCGAGCGCACCTCCGGCCGCGCCCAGCGCCGCGCCGAGCAGCGGTACGAAGAAGATCAGCCCGAGGATGAAGCCCCAGAACGCGCCGCCCACGGCGCCCATTCCGACGAGGTCGCCCAGGTGGCGGGTCCGGGGCTTCCTGGCGCCGTCCGGCCAGCTGACCACGGCGCCGTCCTCGACCTTGATCAGTTCCTGCCGCTGGAGCTTCTGCAGGGTGTCGAGGGCTTCGTCCGCCCCGGTCGCGGTGGGGAAACGCCAGACCGTCAGGGTCGCCATCATGGTCTCCGATCGCACGGGAATGTCCGAAGCCCCATCGTCGTCCCGGGCACCGGCCGCCGCCACGCACGGCCGTCGGACGGGCGACCGGGGCGGCCCGGACCACCGGAACCGGCCCCTGCGGCCCTCCGGGCCCCGACTCCCGGCGGCAGCCCGCCCCGGACGGCCGAGGACGGATTGACGCGGCCACCGGGCGGCCGCAGCGTGGCAGACGGCACTCCCTCCACGGACGGCTCCGGCCCCCGTCGGCCCTCGCCGGCCGCCCGGGCCCACCCGGCCGTGCGGACGGAGCGACCGGCGGACTGCGAAAGGAACCGGTGCGGGCGATGTCGGAGGGACGTGCGGCCGAACGCGTCGCGGAGTTCATCGAGCCACTGCGGGTGAAGCCGGGGTCGACGGTGGACCTCACGGAGGACTTCGACCCCCGGTACAAGGCGGGCCTGAAGAAGAGCGAGAGCGTCGAACTGCTCCGCACCGGGGTGTCGCTGCTGGCCGACCACCAGGCGCGACTGGCCGCCCAGGACACCTACGGCGTGCTGTTCTGCCTCCAGGCGATCGACGCCGGCGGCAAGGACGGGACGATCCGCCACGTCATGAGCGGCGTGAACCCGCAGGGTGTCCGGGTGAGCAGCTTCAAGGTGCCGTCCGCCGAGGAACTCGACCACGACTACCTGTGGCGGTACGCGCGGCGGCTGCCGGCGCGCGGCGAGATCGGCGTCTTCAACCGCTCGCACTACGAGGAGGTCCTCGTCGTGCGGGTCCATCCGGAGAACCTCGACCGCCAGAAGCTGCCGGGGGAGGCGAAGGGCCCGGACGTGTGGCAGCGCCGCTACCGGGAGATCAACGACTGGGAGCGCTACCTCACCGACAACGGCATCAAGGTGGTGAAGGTCTTCCTGAACCTCTCCAAGGAGGAACAGCGCCTGCGTTTCCTGAAGCGGATCGACCGGCCGGAGAAGAACTGGAAGTTCTCCGCGGCCGACGTCCGTGAGCGCGAGCACTGGGACGACTACCAGGAGGCCTTCTCGGAGATGCTGTCGGCCACCAGTACGCCGTGGGCGCCCTGGTACGTGGTGCCGGCCGACCGCAAGTGGTTCGCCCGCATCTGCGCGGCCGCCGTGCTCGCACACACGCTGATCGGGATCGACCCGCGGTACCCCTCGCTCGACGCGCAGGCGCGCGAGGAACTCCTCGCCGCCCGGCGCAGGCTGGAGGCGGAGGCCCCCTGACCGGAGGGTCGGAGCGACCGGCGCGTCGGCCGCGGCGGCCCTCCCGGCCCGAGCGGCCGGGCGGCCACCCGGGCCGGGCGTCAGTGCTCGGGGGATCCGGTGTGCCAGGTCAGTTCGACCTCCAGCTCGACCTTGCCGTCCTCCAGCTCGACCTCGATCTCGACGGCGAGCTCGTCGGGGATCCGCAGGGTGAGCCGGCCCGGTCCGAGTTCCAGCTCGGCCTGGCCGCCGCGCCTGAGCGCGGCCGCGAGGGCTTCCAGCTGATCGGCGGCCTCGGCGCGCGACAGGGTGCGCTTCTGGGTGAACTCGAGATCCTTCACGGGTGCCTCCTGCTCCCGGCGGAATCGGCGGCCACACCCCATTCTGGTTCCGTTTCTCCCGGTCGGCCCGGCGGGAGGAGCAGGAGCGGGAACCGGAGCAGGAGCAGGAGCGGGAGCAGAAGCGGGAGCAGCGGAGCAGGGGGGCGGGAGCGCGGACGGGCCGGGAGGGAGGGAGCGTGCCAGACTCGCAGTACCGGGCCCGGTCCACGGTCCGGTGGCGGGCCGGGGAGGCTGGTCCGGCCGGGGCCCGCCGGGTGCGACGGGAGGTACGGCGTCATGTCCTTCGAGGGCGCGATCCCGGATGTCTACGAGCGGTACTTGGTCCCGCTGTTGTTCCGCCCCTATGCCCGGGACCTGGCGCGGCGCCTGGCCGGGCGACGGCCCCGGGACGTGATCGAGACCGCCGCCGGAACCGGTGCGGTCACCCGGGAGCTGGCCGCGGAGCTGCCCCCGGAGACTTCGATCACGGCGACCGACCTCAGCGGGCCGATGCTCGACCGCGCCCGGGCAGTGGTGCCCGACCGCCCGGTGCGCTGGGTCGAGGCGGACGCGACGGCGCTGCCGTTCCCGGACGGTTCCTGCGACGCGGTGGTGTGCCAGTTCGGGGTGATGTTCTTCCCCGACCGGCCGCGTGCCTTCGGCGAGGCGCTCCGGGTGCTGCGGCCCGGCGGCGTCCTGCTGTTCAACGTCTGGGACGCCATCGGGGCGAACGGGTTCACCGCCGTCGCGGAGGCCGCGGTCGCGGAGGTCTTCCCCGCGGACCCGCCGGACTTCATGAGCCGGGTCCCGTTCGCCTACCACGATGCCGCCCTGATCGCGCGCGACCTCGCGGCCGGAGGGTTCACGACCCCGCCGCAGATCGAGACCGTCGCCGAGCGAAGCCGTGCCGGGGCGGCCCGGGACGCGGCGGTGGCCCTCTGTCAGGGCACCCCGCTGCGCACCGAGATCGAGGCGCGGCCCGGGCGCTCCCTGGACGAGGTGACCGGGGCGGTCGAGGCGGCGCTCGCCGACCGTTTCGGCACCGGGCCGATCGAGGGCCCGCTGAGCGCCCTGGTGGTGACCGTCACCCGCTGAGCGGGCGGGGGAGGGGAGGGCCGGGGAGGGGAGGACGGGGGGAGGGCGGGGCACCCGTCGTGGTCGGGCGGTGGCGCTCCGGCACGCTCGCGGTGATACGCCCGGACCTGCCGTACCCGCCTGTCCGGGTGGGGAGTTGCGCCGGTCGGGGTGACGGTTCGGGCCCGGCGTCACGGTGCTCCGGAAGTTGAGGACTTGGTTCCGTTCAACGTCTTCCGCCGCAATGTGAAGTATGCCATTGTACATGCCACACTCCACCGCACCGATGGTGTGCCGATCCCCGCGGCCTGCCCTTCGACGGTCCCCACCCATGCCCGGTCGTGACCCCACGACGTCCGGGTACAGCTCGGAGGCCCCCACTTGAGCCCCACCCGCATACCCGGCCTGCCACAACTGGCAAGGCTGCTGACCCTCCTTCTGGCACTGTGCACCGTGCTCGCCGTGTTCGCCCCCGGCAGCCACGCCGCCCCGTCGGCCACCCCCACGGCCCCGGCCGGCGCCGGCACCCCGGCACCCCAGCCCGCCGCCGGAACCTCCCCGTACACCGGCGAGGCCGACCGGGGCACGCCCGTCCCGGCCAGGAACCGGGCACCGTTCAACGCCCCGCTGGACGCGGTGGCTTCGGCCCAGTCCCTCGGCCTGAACACCAGTACCACCGGCCGCTCCCCGTCCTCCGGGACCGCCGCGAAGTCAGTCGGCAGCGCCGCGCCCTCGGCCACCGCGGCCGCCGAAGCCGCCTGCAACGCCTCGGACTTCACCTCCCGCACCGGCGGTGCCCTGGTCCAGGCGGTCAAGGCCGCCACCAGCGACTGCGTCAACCAGCTGTTCAACCTCACCGGCAACGACGCCTACTGGGCCTTCCGCGAGGCCCAGATGGTGAGTGTCGCCGACGCGCTGCGCTCCTCGGCGTCGGCCTACCCGGGCGACAACAGCACCTCCGTCGCGCAGTTGGTGCTCTACCTGCGGGCCGGCTACTTCGTGCAGTGGTACCACGCGTCCGATGTCGGCACCTACGGCACCGCCCTGCAGAGCTCGATCCGCGGCGCGCTGGACTCCTTCTTCAACAGCGCCCGTTCGCGCGACCTGACCGCCGCCAACGCCGCGATCCTCGGCGAGACGGTCACCCTGATCGACAGCGCGCAGGAGAACACCCGCTACCTGCCGGTGATCAAGAGGCTCCTGACCGACTACGACCCCGCCACCCACAACGGCGTCAAGGGCATGGCCGGAGCGGTCAACAACGTCTTCAACGTGCTGTTCCGCGGCCACCAGCTGGCGAACTTCCAGACGGCCGTGGCGGCCGACCCGTCGCTGCTCGACACCCTCTACAACTTCGCCGCCGTCAACAGCTCCCTGTACGGCACCGACTTCGGCTACCTGCCCTACAACGCGACCCGCGAGCTCGGCCGTTTCGTCCAGTACGCCGCGCTGCAGCCCAAGGTCCGCCCGCTGCTCAAGGGCCTGGCCCAGCAGAGCTCCCCGAGCGGACGGACGGCCTACCAGTGGGCCGCCGTCGCGGAGATGGCCGCCGAGTACGACGCCGCGAACAGCGCCTACTACGGCACCACCGACGCGGCCGCGCGCCTGCGGTCCGGCCTCCTGGCCACCACCTCCACCTGCTCCCCGAGCATCCGGATCATCGCCCAGCAGGCGACCACCGACAACCTGAACGCCGCCTGCCGCAGCCTCACCGCCCAGGACGCGTACTTCCACGCGGTGGCCAAGGACAACGGTCCGGTCGCGGACGACCGGAACACCACCATCGAGGTCGTCGTCTTCGACAGCCCCTTCGACTACCAGGTGTTCGCCGCCTCGATCTACGGCATCAACACCGACAACGGCGGCATGTACCTGGAGGGCAAGCCGAACGTCGCGGGCAACCAGCCGCGCTTCCTCGCCTACGAGGCGCCGTTCGCCAAGCCCGCGTTCGAGGTGTGGAACCTCAACCACGAGTACACCCATTACCTCGACGGCCGCTTCGACATGTACGGCGACTTCGACTCGGGCGTGACCACCCCCACCATCTGGTGGATCGAGGGCTTCGCCGAGTACGTCTCCTACTCCTACCGCAAGCTGAACTACGACGCGGCGATCACCGCGGCGGGCCTGCACACCTACAAGCTCTCCACCCTCTTCGACACCACCTACGAGAACACCAACACCGAGCGCACCTACCGCTGGGGCTACCTCGCCGTGCGCTACATGCTGGAGCAGCACCGGGGCGACGTCGACGCGGTGCTCGCCAAGTACCGCACCGGTGACTGGAACGGCGCCCGCGGCATCCTGAAGAGCACCATCGGCACCCGCTACGACGCCGACTTCGACACCTGGCTCACCGCCTGCGCCGCCGGCGCCTGCGCCAACACCACCCCGCCCGCCAACCGGCCCCCGACCGCGGCCTTCACCGCCTCGGTCAACGGCAGCAGCGTCAACCTGACCGACCTGTCCACCGACCCGGACGGCACCGTCGTCGGCCGGACCTGGAGCTTCGGCGACGGCACCGGGTCCACCGCCGCCAACCCCTACAAGACCTACCAGAGCCCCGGCACCTACACCGTCACCCTGACCGTCGTCGACGACAAGGGCGCCAAGGCGAGCACCAGCCGCAGCCTGGTGATCACCGCCGCGAGCGAGTGCGCCAACCCGGACGTCCGCGTCCTCGACCGCAACTGCGCCCGTAGCAACGTCTCCGCGACCACCGGGAACTACGCCCACTTCTACCTCTACGTGCCGGCCGGCACGCAGAACATCACCGTCAGCACCAGCGGCGGAACCGGCAACGCCGACCTCTACTACGACTGGGGCAGCTGGGCGACCAGGAACAGCTACGTCACCCGGTCGGCCAAGGCCGGCAACACCGAGTCGCTGACCATCACCAACCCCCCGACCGGCTACGTCTACTTCAGCCTCCTCGCGGAGGAGGGCTTCAACGGAGTGACCGTCACTTCCCGCTACTGACCCCCGCCCCCCGGCACCGGCCCCTTGACGCCGGTCCCTCGACGCGGGTCCCGTGACCCGGGCCACGCAGGTCCACCCCTTCCCCGGCAGGCGGCCGGGGAACGGGCCCCCGGGACACCACCGGCCGCCCGCCCCTCCCCGGGGCCGGGCGGCCGGTGCCGTGCGCTCCCGGGTACGGGCCGTCAGACGCGGGCGGTGAGGATCGCGACCCGCACGTCCTCGGTGAACGTCTCCCGGTCGGCGGGCAGGCACCGCCGGACGTACTCCGCGAACGCGGGCCGGTCCGCGGGCGCGGGCAACCGGTCGGCGGGCACGGCGGAGCAGACGCCGCCGACGATCTGCTCCGGGGTGAGTTCGTCGGTGTACTCGACGACGGTCTCCCGGATCTCGGTGAGGCCGGCCGCGCGCAAGGCCTGCCGGTACCGGTCGCGGTCCTGGGCCAGAGTGCCGCACGACGCCGCCAGGGTGGTGCCGAAGTGGCGTTCCAGACCTGCCCGGAGTGGCGGCGACCAGCTGTTCTCCTGGAGCCAGAGCGGGGTGCCGTTGGCCACCACGGCGATCCCGCCGCCGGGCCGCAGGAGCGGGACGAGCGCGTGGAACAGTTCCTCGTGCCGCATCCAGTGGATCGCGTTGCCGATCACGGTCATCGCCAGTGAGTCCTGGCCGAGCAGGGTCCGGAGGGCGGGGACGTCGCGGTCGCCGCCGAGTATCCAGGTCGCGTTGTCGACGCCCTGCGCGGCCGCCGCGGCGCCCGCGAGGCGGAGCATGTCGGGTTCCGGGTCCATGCCGATGACCGACCGGACCCTGCCGGCCAGGGGCAGGGCGAGCTGCCCGGTGCCGCAGCCGAGGTCCAGGACCACGTCCTCCGCACCGAGCCCGAAGGCCTCCTGCAGCGCGTCGACGGCCTGTGGCGGGTAGCCGCGGCGGTACTTCGCGTAGTAACCGGCGACGTCACCGCTGAATCCCCGAGTCATGGCCGACACCCTGCCACCCCGGTGCCGGGCGGGACAGGCCTCCGGTCCGGTGATCGCTGACGGCGCAAACCCCGTGCGAGGGTGCGCAGGACGTGCCGTCATCGGGTGGGGTGGGCGCCGCGGGGGCGTCGGGGCGGGCCGGTAGCGTCGCGGACACCGCCCGCCGGGACCCGGCGGGCCCGTTCCCGGAGGTTCCCTTGCCGCAGATCCTGGTCGACCACTCGGCCGATCTCGACTTCGACCGCGCCGTCCTCGCCGAGAGGGTGCACCGGGCGATCACCGAGGTGATCGACACCGCCGTGCCGGACTGCAAGACCGTCTTCCGCCCGGCCGCGCGGTACGTGGTGGGTGACGGGACGACGGGGGAGGCGGTGGTGCTGGTGGAGATCAAGATCCTGGCCGGCCGCAGCGCGGAGCAGCGGGCGGAGCTGACCGCCCGGGTGCTCGCCGTGCTGGAGTCCTGCGTCACCGTGCCGGCCGCGATCGGGGTGCAGGTCACCGAACTGGACCGCGCCACCTACCGCTTCGTCCACCACCGGTAGCGGCTCCGGCCCACCTGCCCGTCCGCTGGTTGCCCGGCGTCCGTGGATCGCCGTCATGCGTGGGCAGGCGGGCCGTCGGCGGCGGGCGGGTCCGGGCGGCGGGTGAGGGCCTGGCGGGCGATCTTGGCGAGGACCGAGGGGCGCATCAGCAGCGAGGACGGCGCGGTCATGTTGACCACCTTGACGAAGCGGGTCCAGACGTCGGCGTCGTGCCGGGCCAGCCCGAAGACCTGCTGGTTGTACCAGTGCGCGAAGCGGGCGGCCAGTGGCCGGCCGGTGGGGTTCCACATCAGGTCCGAGGTGGTGGACAGCGACCACGGCGCCTTGATGATCCCGGCCGCCGTGCGCAGGTACTCCCGGCTCAGACCGGGCGGGCCCGTGCCGGTGGAGCGGCGGCGGAGCAACGCGCCGAGCGCCTCGGCCTCGATGGCGGGCACGGTCAGCCCCTGGCCGTAGACCGGATTGAAGACGCAGAGCGCGTCGCCGATCGCGATCAGCCCCTCCGGCCAGCCGGGGTTGCGGTGGTGCAGGCGCCAGACGCTCCCGGGGTTGGTGTAGCGGTGCAGCGCGTCGTGGCGGCCCCGTCGGGCGATCTGCTCGGCCAGCCGGGGGTTGTCCAGGCTGCGCGCGTAGTCCAGGAAGCCGTCCGGGTCGGTGGGCGGGTGCTGCTCGAAGCCGAACAGCGAGCAGACCCAGCGGCCGTGCTCCACCGCGAGCATGGCGCCGCCGCGGCGCACCGCGGGAGCGAAGGTCATCTGATAGGCGAGGTCGTAGTCCTTCTCCTCGGGGGTGCGGTCGAAGACCATCGTGGTGTAGGTGATCCTCGCCTTCACCGTGCTCTTCGCCGAGACCGGCAGCCCGGCTTCGCCCAGCCAGTCGTCGATCGAGGTGGTCCGCCCGGAGGCGTCCACCACCAGATCGGCCGAGACCGCCTGTTTCCCGCCTGCCCCGGTCCAGTAGCGCACCTGGTCGATCCGGCCGTCCGGGCCCCTGCCCAGGCCGCTGACCCGGGCCCCGCCGAGCAGCCGAACCGGTGCCAGGTCGAGTACCCGGCCCCGGATCCGTCGTTCCAGTTCGTCCCGGGTGAAGGACTGGATCCGCACCCCGGTGGTGGCGCGCACGGCGAAGCCGGTGGGCAGCAGGAAGCTGATCCGCTCGCCGTAGTCGTAGACGGGCGCGCCGAGCTGTTCCAGCTCCGCCCGCAGGCCGGGGAAGAGCAGCTCCAGCGTCCGGGCGCCCCTGGCCATCATCGCGTGCGCGTGGTACGACTGCGGCGCGCTCGGATGTGCGCCGGTCGTCCGGTCGAGCGTGTCCCGCTCCAGCACCAGGACCTCGGTGAAGTGATCGGCCAGCACCCGGGCCGCCAGCAGGCCCGCGTAACCACCACCGATCACCACGGCCCGTCCCCAGCCCGGTCCGGTCCGGTCCGGGTTCGTGCGCTTGCCCGCGTCGGTGCGGGCGTTCTTCCCCGGTGCCGGAGTGCCGTGGTCCGCTTCCGCCATGCCGATCCCCGTTCGTCGGGCCGTCGGAGGCCCCGTCGGGTCACCGTCCGCGCACCACTTCACCGCGTCGCTCCAGGGACGATCAAGCGTGGCGGAGGGGCGTGCGGAGGCGTACCAGGGGCGCTGGCGGCGGGCGGTTCGCCCGCGGTGGATCCCGCGAGGGCTTCCTGCCGGAGGCGGGGTGCTCCTGCGATCGCAGCGGTCCTGGCGGACGGGCGGCGCGGGGTGCGAGCTCTCGATCGTCGATTCATTTCAGTTTATATTCTGGCGCGGTGGTCGAGCCCGTCGGGCCCTCGGGGCCGAACTTCGAGCGGATCGGTCGACGCCCCGGGGCCGTACCCCTGACCTGGGTACTCGACCGCACTTGCCCAGGGCTTTGCCGATCGGCGGTGTGTCGTTCTCTTGACGCGGGTGACACGGGTTCATCACTCTTGGCCTCGGCCAGCTGGTGTGGCTGAGATGGATAACATCATTCATCTCAGCTCATGCCCCCTCATGGCCTCGACCACGAGTCGTGGAAGGAGGTGTCCGTCATGAAGAAGATCGTCGTCCGCAAGGCCGGCCCGGTCCGCCTGACCAGCACGGCGCGTGCGCTGTACCTGCCGTGGGACTGCATGGTTCAGGTCTGATCCGATCCCCCAGGCAGGGGACGGCGGTGCCGGTCGGGCGCATCACGACCGGCACCGCTCCCTCGGCCGGCCCCTTCCGTTCCACCCGTTCCACCTGTTCGCCGCTCCGCCCGCCCGTTCCCTCCGCCCGCCCACCTCCCGCAAGGAGGCCCCGTGCACTCCCCGGTGGACAGCAACTCCGACGCCCCGGGCCTCGACCTGGACCGACCGCTGCCCCTGCGCCGGCTCGTCTACCTGGAGGAGGCCGACGAAGTCACCATCGGCAGCCCGGAGACCGACACCTACGCCGTCTTCCCGGCCGACGGCGCGGAGCTGGTCCGGATGCTGGCCGACGGCCTCACCCCGCGCGCGGCGGCCGAGCGGTACCGGATCGCGCACGGCGAGAGCGTGGACATCGCCGACCTGGTCGAGGTCCTCGCCGAACTCGACCTGCTCCGCCCGGCCGACGCACCGACGGCGGCAACCGCGCCGGTCCGCTGGCAGCGCCTGGGCGGACTGCTGTTCGGCCGGCCGGCGCTGTTCGGCTACGCGCTCGTGACGGCGCTCGCCGCGGTCGAGATGGTCCGGGTGCCCGGGCTCGTCCCACGGACCGACAACCTGTTCTTCACCACGTCCTACACCCTGGTCGTCCTGCTCCTGTTCTTCGGCCAGGCGCCGCTGCTGGCACTGCACGAGGCGTTCCACGCGCTGGCCGGCCGTCGGCTGGGGCTGCGCTCCCGGCTCTCGGTCGGGCACCGTCTGGTGTACCTGGTGCTGGAGACCTCGCTCGACGGCCTGGTGAGCGTGCCGCGCCGACAGCGCTACCTGCCCATTCTGGCGGGCATGCTGGCCGACGTGCTGGCGATCTCCGTGCTCACCCTGATCGCCGACGTGACACGCGGGGGCGCCGCGACGGTCTCCCGGCTCTGCCTCGCGATGGCCTGGGCCACGGTGCTGCGGCTGGCCTGGCAGGGCTTCTTCTACCTGCGCACCGACCTCTACGTGCTGCTCAGCACCGCGCTGGGCTGCGTGAACCTGCACGCCGCCGCCGTCGACGTGCTCCGCAACACCGTCCGGCGGTTCACCGGGCGGCCGCCGGTGGACCTGGCGGTCCACCACCCCGTGGACCGGCGCGTCGCCCGCTGGTACTCCTGGCTGATGGTGGTGGGTTACGCGTTCACCCTGACGATGTTCGCCGGGGTCGTCGTACCGACGGCGTACCGGCTGCTGCACGACGTCTGGCTGCGGATGACCGGGCAGGGGTCGACGGCCGCCCGGCTGGACTCGATCGTCCTGCTGCTGCTGAGCCTCGCGCAGACCACCGCCGTCGTGGTCCTCGCACTCCGGGAACGCCGCGCTGCCCGGCGCCCCGCCCCCGCCCGGACCGCCTGACCCCGGACCCCGGACCGCCTGACTCCGGACCGCCTGACCCCGCAGCTTGTCGCCACCCGCACCTCGTCGCCACCCGCACCTCGTCGCCACCCGCGCCGCGTCGTCACCCGCCCCACCTCCCCGTCACCGCACGAAAGGCAGCTGTGCCATGGCCGAACACCGCCACCACTGGGTCCGCGCCGCCGGGCGCCACGCCCGCGTCGCCGCCCGCGCGACGCTCGACCTGCCGCCCGTGCTCGCCGTGGTGAACGCCGACCGCCGCCTGCGCGGGCCCTACACCGCCGTCGGCTCGGTCCTGCGGGCGACCCTCCCCGACGCGCTCGCGCGCTGCCCCGAAGCCGTCACCCGGCACGACATCGAGATCCTCTCCACCACCCCCGAGCTGCGGGACCTGGTGCCCGCCACCCGCGAGACGCTCACCTCGCTGGCGGTGCCCAAGGAACGCACCCGCTTCTACTCCGCGCTGCGCACCCTGCGGATCGCGCACGGCCTGGTGGAGTTCCTGGACGCGTACCTGCGCGCCCTCGGCGCGGGCCCGCACACCCTGGTGGTCGAGGACGCGCACCGGGCCGATCCGACCGACGGCGAGTTCCTCGCCGTCCTGCTGCGGCGGATCGACCCGGCACTGCTGACCGTGGTCGTGACCACCGGCACCGAGCCGCTGGAGCGCCCCGAAGGTCCGGGCCGCGAGACGCTGCCCGAGGCGCTCGCCGCCCACTGCGCGGTGCTCGACCCGGTCGAAGGGGAGTCCGCCGGACCCGGGCAGACCGGGCACGGGCAGGGTGAGCACGGGCAGGCCGGTCCCGCGCAGGCCGGACTCGGCCGCGCCCACATCGCCGCCGACGGCATCGGTGACGACGCCGACGCCCTCGCCGCCTACCTCGCGCTCCCGGCCGACGAACGCGCCCGCCTGCACGACCTGCGGCGCGCCGAGCTGGAGACGGCCGGCGAGTCCTCGCTGCGGCTGGGGGCCATCACCTGGCACGCGGAGCACGGCAGCGACCCCGCCGGCGTCGGGGCGGACGTCCTGCGCCACGCCCTCGACCACTGCATGGACCTCGGCTACTACCACGCCGTGGTGGACCTCGGCGAGCGCGGCCGGCGGCTGGTGACGCACGAGAGCAACCCGAACCACTGGTGGGCCTTCACCACCAAGATGACCACCTCCTTCGCCGCGCTCGGCCTCGCGGAGCGCGCCCTGCCGCTGTACGACGAGGCCCGTGCCCTCAGCGCCTCGCCCGAGGTCCACATGCAGGCCGCGTACGCCACCGCGATGCTGCACACCCGGCACTTCGAGGCCGGGCGCCGCGACCACGGGCTGGCCCGCGCCTGGGTCAACCAGGCCATCGCCTTCGCCCGTTGGCACCCGGACCCGAAGGAGCGCGAGGCGCGGGTCGTGTTCAACCGCAACGGCCTCGCGCTGATCGAGGTCCACCAGGGTCGCCCGGCCGCGGCGCTGGAGCTGCTGGACGCCTGCATCGCCCGGCTGGACGAGACGCTGGAACCCGACGAGCACGCGCTGCACCGCTCGGTGCTGCTCTACAACCGGGCCCAGGTGCACGCCGCACTCGGCCACCACGCCCAGGCCGTCGCCGACTACACCGCGGTCATCGAGTGCGACCCCAACTACGCCGAGTACCACTTCGACCGGGGCATGCTCTGGCGCGACCTCGGTGAGCCGGAGCGGGCCCTGGCCGACTACGAGCACGCCATCCGGCTCTCACCGCCTTTCCCCGAGGCCTACTTCAACCGGGCGGACGTGCTCGCCGAGCTGGGCGACACCGCGGCCGCGGCCGCGGACTTCGGGTATGTGCTCCAGCTCGACCCGGAGTTCGACGAGGCCCGGATCAACCGGGCCTCCCTGCTGCTGGAGGCGGGCTCCCACGACCTCGCCCGGGCGGACATCGCGGCCGGACTGGAACGGAACCCCAGGAGCGCCCGACTCCTCTGCCTGAAGGGGCAGTTGCTGGCAGCGGAGGAGGACCTCGCGGCGGCGGCCGGGGCCTACGCGGAGGCCGTCGACATCGATCCCGGGTCCGCCGAGGCGTGGGCGCTGTTCGGGGAACTCCGCTACCAGGAAGGTGACTTGGACGGCGCTGGCAGCCACCTGGCCCGCGCGGTCGAGCTGTCCGCGGAACCGGGCATCCGGTTCAACCTGGCGGTGGTCCACCACGACGCCGGCCGGTACGGGGAGGCGGTCCGGCTGCTCGACGAGGTGGTGGAGGCGACCGAGGACGTGGACGCGCGCCTCCAGCGCGCCCGTTGCCTGCTCGGGCTGGACCGTCCCGAGGCGGCCAGGGCCGATCTGCTCGCCTGCCTGGAGGCCGACTCCGGTGCGGCGGAACAGGTGTACGGGCTGATGCCCGAGCTGGCCCGGGGCTGAACCGCCCGCCCCCACGCCCTGCCGTTCGTCCCCACGCCCTGCCGCGCGCCCCAAGGTCACGCCCCGCCGCCCCGCCGGTCTCACAGCGGTGCGGCGGGGCGGCACGGTGCGGGCGGGCCTCACCGGGCCGTCGCGACCCCGGCCAGCTCCGCCCGCACCCGGCGCCGGACATGGGCCATGACCGGTGAACGGCGGTAGGCGGCGGCCACCTCGACCAGCCACGCCGCCTCCTCGCGGAGACCGGCGGCGAGCGGGTGCGGCACCCACCCCTCGGCGGGGCCGACGGGGAACCGGTGCCCGGCGCGGGCCGCCTCCAGCGCGGCGGCGATCGCGGCGGCCTCGACCACGATCGCGAACCTCTCCGTCCCGGCCGGGCGGACCACCTCGGCCACCCAGAACGGCACCCGGGGGTGCAGATGCGGGCGCAGGGACAGCTGGCCGTCGCGGATCTCGATGATCCGCCGGAACAGCGCGAAGCGGATGTCCCCGCGCCGGCCGCCCCCGGTGCCGAACCACGTTTCCGGCGTGACGAGTTCGATCTCCGGCCGCTCCGCGCGCAGTGCCGACCAGAGGGGGCCGAGCCGGCGGAGGTCGGCCCAGTCGCGGACCGGCCCGCCCCCGTCACCCATGCCGCACCGTCCCGCGCGCCCGCGGTCCGCCGAGTCCGATCCCCCGGCGGAGGACACCGTCCGCCAGCTGCCCGACCACCGAGGACCGCCGGCGCCGCAGCACCCGGTGCAGCGCCAGGGAGGCCACGAGCTCGGCCTCCCGCTCCTGCCGCTGTGTGTACGCCGACCGCCCGAGCACCCGGTGGACCAGCTCGCCCGACAACCGCGGCGTCAACGCCTCCCGGACGTCCTCGCCGATCCCGGCTCCGCCCCCGGTGTGCCGGCACAGGAGATGGCCGATCTCGTGCAGCACGATGTGCTGTTGGTGCAGCGCGGTGGTGTCGACGGCGTAGCCGATGTAGTCCGCGCGGTCGGTGCAGACCAGTACACCGCAGGGCGAGTGCGCGGGGCCGGAGAGCGGGACCAGTTCGATGGGCCTGCCCCGCAGCCGGGTGAGCGAGTCCGTCAGCGCCCCGATGTCGAAGGGCTCCGGAAGCGGTATCGAGTCCGCGACGCCGCGACATCGGAGCCAGAGCCCCCGCTCGACCCCACCCGGATGCCCCATGTCCGTACCCCCGATGCTCCACCGCCCAATTCGGGAGGCGATCCTACGGACGGGGGAGCCCCGGGAGAACCGCTTCGACAGCGATTGCCGCTACCTGCCGCCGTGCCCACTGCCGGACCCGCCGCCGGACCTGCCGTCGGTCCGGCCGACTGACCCACCGTCGGTCCGGCCGCCGGACCCGCCCGACCCGCCGTCCGGCCGGCCGGCGGCCTCGCGGCGGGCGATCGCCTCGATCATGTCGCTGATCGTGCCGAGCCCCTCGGGCGACAGGGCCACCGCACGCAGCGCCACGTCCCGCACCCCGGCGTCCCGCAGCGCGCCGAGCAGCGCCAGTTCCTCGGTGATCCGCACGCTCTGCCGGTCGTCGAAGAAGTACGCGGGCGGCACCTGGAAGAACTGCGCCAGCGCTTCCAGATGACGCTTCGTCGGATTGTCCCGCCGGCCGGTGCGGAGCTGCCACAGATAGGTCGCCGAGAAGGTCTCGCCGGTCGCCTCCCGGCAGGCCCGGGCGACCTCCTCGTGGGTGTACGGTTCGCGGTCGGGACGGCGGACCACGTCGAACAGCCGGTCCAGCTTCGCCGAGAGCGTGGACGCACCGGAGTCTGCTTCGGGCACGGCGCACCTCTTCCCTCACCCCGCGGGCACGCCCCGTGCGTGTGCGGATCCACCACTCGCGACCGGTCACCCATTCTAGGGGCCGCGTCCAGCGGGCTCCCCCCGTCGGGGAGCGGCGGCCGGTGCGACTCGATCGGTGCGTCCGCCGCACGGCGTCGGCCACCGTGCGCGCCGCAGCCCGGACCGCCGGCGCCCCCGCCGTCCGGCCCCGCGTCCTCCGGGATCCTCCGGGCCCGCGGACTCCGGCAGGTCCTGGCCCCTGGGCGACGGAGCGGCCCGCGCGGGAGTGCGCGGCGGGCGTGAGAGAGTCGGGCGGTCAGCCCGGACGCGCGTGAGGAGGGCCCGGTGGCGGGATCGGAGTGGCAGGTCCACGGACGGCGACAGGTCTACGGCTCCCCGTGGGTCGAACTCTGGCTCGACGATGTCGACATCCCCGGTCACGGACGCGTCGAGCACCACGTCGTCCGGATGCCCCGGGCGTCCACCACCGCCGTCGTCACCGACGAGGAGGGGCGGTTCCTGCTCATCTTTCGGCACCGGTTCATCACCGGCCGGTGGGGGTGGGAGGACCCGGCCGGCTGGGCCGAGCCGGGCGAGGAACCGGCCGCCGCCGTCGCCCGGGAGGTCGAGGAGGAGACCGGCTGGCGCCCCGGGGCCGTCGAGCCGATGACCGGGTACGATGCCATGTCCGGCATCTCCGACGCGCGTTTCCACGCCTTTCACGTGACCGGCTGCATCCGGATCGGCGAGCCCGTGGACGTCTCCGAGGCCGACCGGGTGGAATGGCTCCCCGAGGCCGAGGTGGTCGGACTCCTGGTGGACGGCCGGATCCCGGACGGGCCGTCGCACGCGGCGCTCTCCTACTACCTCGGCCCCCACCGCCTCGCCGGCAAGGGCCGCTGACCCGTCCTCCCGGAGTCCTCCGCCACGGTACCGGCCGGGCTGCTGCGGTTCCCGGCGCGGCCGCCACGCCCGCCGTCCTCCCGTGGGCCGCCGGCCGGAGCGGCTGCCTACCAGTCCAGCGGCTTCCCGTCGCGGAAGAACCCGCCGGTGGGGCCGGAGTCGGGCAGGCTCGCGGCCCAGAGCACGCCGGCGGCGCCCCGGTCGACGGGCGCGCCGCCGGGGCCGCCCATGTCGGTGGCGATCCAGCCCGGGCAGACGGCGTTGACCAGGATCCGGTCGTCCCGCAGTTCGTCCGCGAGCTTGCGGGTCAGGGCGTTGAGGGCGGCCTTCGAGACCCCGTAGGCGGGCGTCCCGCCCGACATGTGGGTCAGCGATCCGGACTCGCTGGACACGTTGACCACCCGGGGGTGCGCCGACCGGCGGAGCAGCGGGAGGAAGGCCTGCGCGGTGCGCCACGCGCCGAACAGGTTGGTCTCCAGGGTCCGGGCGACCTCGTCGAGGTCGACACCGGTGGCGCGTTCGCCGGTGTCGTAGTTGACGGCGGCGTTGTTGACGAGGACGTCGAGACGGCCGAACCGCGCGTCGACGGTTCGGGCGAGGTCGGCGACGCCCTCGGCGTCGGTGACGTCCAGCCGGTACGGCAGCAGGGTGCCGGGCACGCCGGGAGCCAGGTCGGCCGAGGCCCGTTCGGCGTCGGAAGCCCGGCGGGCGCACAGCAGGACGGTGTGGCCGAGCGCGGCGAGCTGACGGGCGGTCTCCCGGCCGATTCCCCGGTTGGCGCCCGTGACCAGCGATACCGGCGCGGTGGTGCTCATGGGCTTGCTCCTCGGCAGGGACGATCGGAACCGGAGGCACGACGTCCGTCCCCCGGCGGCTCTCGCAGTGTGCCACGCCGCACGGACGGGACGATCACGGCCCCGGCGCACGGCGGATCGTGGCGGGATCTTGGCACCCGTGGGCGCTGACGGCACTCGTGCGGCCCGGACCGGGGCCGCAGGATGGGGCCGTGGCCGCCCGGGGGAGTCCGGCGCGGCCCCTCATCCCGTCCCGACCAGCAGCCCGCCCCGACCACCAGGTCCCCGACCACCAGGAACGCGAGGCTCCCCGATGCCCGTCGCCACCCCCGCCCCGCCCGCCGCGGTCCGCCCGGCCACGGTGGCCGACCTGCCGGCGATCGCGCGACTGTGCGCCGCCCACGCCGCCTTCGAGAAAGCCGGACCGGTGCCCGCCGACCTCGCCTCCCGACTGGGACCGGCGCTGTTCGGGCCGGGCCCGAGGGCCCGTTGCCTGGTGGTCGACCGCGGCGGCGAACTGGTCGGCTACGCCACCTGGTCCCGGGAGTTCGCCACCTGGCAGGGCGCCGAGTACGTCCATCTGGACTGTCTGTTCGTCACCGAGCCGCACCGGGGCGGGGGCTGGGGGCGCGCTCTGCTCGAGGCGGTGGTGGAAGCGGCCGCGGCCGCCGGCGCCGCCGAGGTGCAGTGGCAGACCCCCGACTGGAACACCGACGCCGTCCGCTTCTACCACCGCGCGGGGGCGCGGGGCCGGCCCAAGGTCAGGTTCTCGCTCCCGCTCTGACCACGGTCCGCCCCGCCCCGGTGCGGTTCAGCGGTACCAGGCGCGGATGGCGGTGGCGGTCTCGCGGACGTCGGCCCGGCCGTCGCGGATCCGCGACGCCAGTTCGACGGCCGCCTTGGGTTCGGCGGTCACGATGACCCCGGAGGCACTGAGGTAGGACGCGGCGACGACGGCCGCGAAGTGCTCGTTGGCGAACTCCAGCGCCGGGACCCGGATGAGCTGGTGCATGAGGGCGGCCGCGCGCTGGTGCACAGCGCCGTACACCGCCACGTCCATCACTTCGTCGACATGCCGGGCGACCGCCGCGGCGAGGGTGCCGTAGTCCGTGACATCGGGATCGGCGCGCAGGAACTGCTGGGCCACCTCCAGCAGCCAGGTGCGGTCGACGCGCAGGATCACGCCGCGTCCGCCGTCCCGGACCGGTGCCCGGCCCCGCCCTGCGGGTACGGGCCGAACTCGGCCTCGAACGCCGGCGCCCACACCTGGGAGAAGTGCGCGGCGGCGGTCAGGAACCGCTCGCGCCGCTCGTCGGCCTCCTCCGCCAGGACCTTGCGGGCGTAGTCCGGCAGGCTCATCCCGGCCGCCTCCGCGCGCTGTTCCAGGGCCTCGTGGGTTTCCTCGTCGATGCGCAGGTTGAGTTGCTTCACGGGTGGCAGCGTAGCGGTTCGTACATCGTGCTACAAGACGGACGTGCCGGACGGGAGCCCGATGCGCTCAGGCCGGGGCGTCGAGGTCCCGGGTGCCCAGGACCGGCGGCCGCCAGTCGTACGTCGGCCCCGAGCGCCCGAGCAGGACGCGGGCGGGCAGCAGGCCGGCCAGGGCGAGGGCGGTGTCGCGCAGGAAGGCGGCGGCGGGGTTCCGGAGGGCGACGAGGTCGCCGATGCGCCGGGACCCGGCGACGATGCCGGTGGTGCGCGGCAGGCGGGCGGCGGTGTAGGCGGGGAGGCCGGCGGCCGGGTCCGTGGACGGGGTGAGCGGGGCGGCGAGGACGACGGCGTCCTCGATCGCCTGGCAGGCGCCCTGGCCCTGGAACGGGCACATCGCGTGGGCGGCGTCGCCGAGCAGGGCGACCCGGCCGAAGTGGTGGGCGGGCAGGGGGTCGGCGAGGTCCCACACGTCGTGGCGCAGGACGCGCCCGGGTTCGGCGAGCGCGAGGAGCTGGGGCACGGGCGCGCACCAGGTGCCGAACCGGCGCAGGAGTTCGGCCCTCTCGTCGCCGTCGGCCGCCCGGGCGCCGGCCGGGGCGAGCGCCGCGCCGTACAGGTAGACCCTGCCGTCGGCGAGCGGGACGACACCGGCGAGCCGGCCGCGCCCCCAGACCTCGCCGGCGGCCTCCGGGCGGCGGGCGGGGGTCACGACGGTGCGCCAGCTGGTGAAACCGCTGTAGCGGGGGCCCGGGTGCCCGGGGAAGAGCAGGTCGCGGGTCGCGGACCGGATGCCGTCGGCGGCGACGACCAGTGCGGCGGCCCGTTCGCCGTCGGCGGTGCGGACGACGGCGGGCTCGGTGCCGCTCCCCGGGGTGACCAGGGCGGCCGGCGAGTCGGTGCGGACGGTGCCCGCGGGGAGGGCGTCGACCAGGGCCGCGACGAGCTCGGCGCGGGCGACGGCGGCGACGGTGTCGCCGAAGCGGGCCTCGAAGGTCGCCGTGTCGGTGCGGGCGAGCCAGCGGCCGGAGGGGTGGCGCAGGCCGATCGCCGGATGCGGGGCGGCCAGGGCGCGCAGGCGCTCGCCGACGCCGAGCCGGTCCAGGGCGCGCAGGGCGTTGGGGGCGAGGGCCAGTCCGGCCCCGACGGGTTCGAGCGAGGCGGCGCGCTCGTGCACGGTCACCGGGATCCCCTGCCGGTGCAGGGCGAGGGCGGCCGCGAGGCCGCCGATCCCGCCGCCGATGACGACGGCCGGGTGCGCGTTCGTGGTGGACATGGTGAGCCCCTTCTCCCCGCCACTACGGCTGTAGTGACCTCCCGGCAGTACCGTACTACAGCTGTAGTGAAAGTGGACTACTCTTGTAGTGAGAACACGTCGAGCCCCGGCCGGGGCAGCTCGCAGGAGGGGCCATGATCGGATCCATGACGCCGCACCGTCCGACACTGATCGCCGACGCCGCCATCGCCCTGATCGCCGAACGCGGTCTGCGCGGGCTGACCCACCGCGCCGTGGACGAGGAGGCCGGACTTCCCGCCGGCTCGACCTCCAACCTCGCCCGGACCAGGGCCGCGCTGCTCGACCTCGCCCTCGCCCGCATCGTCGAACGGGAGACCGAGGGGAGCCCGGTCACGGCCGGCCCGCTCCCCGACGGCGCCGCGGCGCGGGACCTTCTGGTCGAGGGCGGCGCGGACCTGCTGCACCGGGCGCTCACGGTCGGCCGCACGCTCACCCTGGCCCGGCTCGAACTCGCGCTGGAAGCCACCCGCCGGCCCGAGCTGCGCACCGGCTACGACCGGCTGGGCGCCCGCTTCACCGACCTGGCCACCGCGCTGCTGGCGCGGTGCGGCTCCGCCGACCCGGCGGGCGACGCCCGGCGGCTGATCCGCTGGTGCGACGGGGTGCTGTTCAACTCGACGGCCGGGAGCGGTCACCGTCACGTCCCGACGGCGGAGGAACTGCGCGGGGAGACGCGGCGGTACCTGGCCGCGCTGCTCGACCGCGACTGAGCGGGCGCCGGGGCTCCGCCGCGCACCGCTTGCCGCCGCCCGCCCCCGCCGCCGGGGCGCCGGGCGGAACAGCATCGCCCCGGCCGGAGCGGCCGGGGCGATCGGAGCCGAAGGGCTCAGGGGTGACAGGAGCCGGGGATCAGACGGCGACCCGTTCGGGACGCTCCGCCGCCGTGTCGGCCGGCCGGTCCGCGTCGGTGGACGTGTTCTCCCGGGGGGCGGGCAGCACGGCCATGATCACGCCGGAGACCACGATGGTGGCCGCCCAGGCGAGCCCGTACCGGCCGACCGGGGTGTCGGACAGCGGGCCGGCGAACCAGTCGCACTTGGTGAAGGCCAGCCCGACCAGCAGTGCCAGCACCCACGACACCATCGCCTGCCAGCAGAAGCCGCCGACGTACCAGTACCGGCTGGTCCGGCCGGTGTCCATGAGCGCGGCGGCGTCGTAGCGCACCGCGCGCGAGCGACGGCGGAACATGTCCACCGCGTAGACGCCGATCCAGGCCGAGAAGGAGACCGCGAGCAGGATCAGGAAGGTGATGAAGGAACCCAGGAAGCTCGTCGCGACCAGCATCAGCAGCAGGCCGCCGACCAGCGAGATCACGGCGTTGATGCTGACGGCCATGGCGCGCGGCAGCTTGACGCCCATGGTCTGGGCGGTGAAGCCGGCCGAGTACATCGAGAGGCTGTTGATCAGCAGCATGCCCACGATCGCGGTCAGCAGGTACGGCACGGCCAGCCAGGTCGGCAGCAGGTCGCCGAGGAAGGAGACCGGGTCCGCGGCCTCGGCCAGACCGGGGGAGGCCACCGCCATCACGGCGCCCATCAGCACCATCGGCACCATCACCAGGCCGGCGCCGGAGACCGTCACGCCGACGATCTTCCGGCCGGAGGCGGAGTGCGGCAGGTAACGGGCGAAGTCGGGGCCGGTGGGGACCCAGCTGATACCGCCGGCGGCGATGGTCCCGATGCCGGCGACCATCATCGCGGTGGTGCCCGCGGGCTTGGCGAAGACCTCGCTCCAGTCCATGGTCGCGACCAGGTAGCCGAGCACCAGCACGCTGAAGACGCCGAAGAGGTAGGTCGACCACGTGTTGCAGACGTTCAGCGCCTTCCGTCCGAGGCCGGAGACCAGGAAGGTGCAGGCGACGAAGAGGAAGAGCGTGACGACGATCAGCGCGGTGTTGCTCCGGACGCCGAAGAGCAGGTCGAGCACGGTCAGGACGGCGTAGGCGCCGGTGACGGCGTTGATCGTCTCCCAGCCGAACCGGGCGATCCAGAGGATCGCGCCGGGGAAGAGGTTGCCCCGCACACCGAAGGTGGCCCGGGACAGCGTGGCACCCGGAGCCCCGCCCCACTTCCCCGAGACCGAGAGCAGTCCGACCATCCCGAAGGAGGCGAGCGCGGCGCACGCGGCGACGATCAGGACCTGCCAGAAGTTCAGCTGGTTGAACACCACCAGGGCCGCGCCCATGGTGAGCAGCAGGACGCTGATGTTCGCCGCGACCCAGGTCGGGAAGAGTTCGCGGACTCTGCCCCGGCGCTCGTGGTCCGGGACGGGTTCGATACCGCGGGTCTCCATCGCGCCGTCGGTGTCGGCGGTGGACGGGTTGTCCATGAGGGTGGCTCCGTGCGTGTGAAGCGGGAGATTAATCGGGCATAGTTGAACATTTATGGAAGTCTTCGCGCGTAGCGCGAAGGTTGGTTCATCCTACTTGTCTGCTTCGATCCGGGATGCGACCTGGATGCGACCTGGATGCGACCCTGGGCGCGACCCGGGCTCCGGCCTCGGCTCAGACCCGGCGCCGGTCCCGTCCTCGCCCCGGCCTCGGCTCCCGCCCCGCTCCCGGCTCCGGAAACGCCCTGGTCGGACCGTGGGCCCGCTCATATGATCTTGTCCATGGCAACACGACTTGTGCAGATCAACATGAAGGCCCTGGACGACTCCGCGCTGGGCCGGTTCTGGGCGGAGGTGCTCGGCTGGGGGATCGAGAGCGAGGGTCCCGGGGTGACCTGCCTCGAACCCGCGGGAGTCCCCTACCCGGACCCGTCGACGATCTTCATCGACCTGGTGGCCCGTCCGGAGCCCAAGACCGGGAAGAACCGGGTGCACCTCGATCTGGCCACCACCTCGGCCGCCCACCAGGCCGAGCTGGTCGCACGCCTGAGGGACCTCGGCGCGACCCTTGCCGACGTCGGTCAGGGCGACGTCCCCTGGACGGTCATGGCGGACCCGGAGGGCAACGAGTTCTGCGTCCTGGAACCCCGCCCGGTCTACGGGGACACCGGGCCGGTCGCGGCGGTGGTCGTCGACTGCGCCGACCCGCGGGAGATGGCGCGCTTCTGGGGCGCCGCGACGGACTGGACGGTGCACGAGGTCGCCGACGACCACGCGACCATGCGGTCCGCCCACGGTGTCGGCCCGTACCTGGAGTTCGTCCGCACCCCCGACCCCAAGACCGGGTGGAACCGCGTCCACCTCGACATCCGCCCCTACCCGGGTGACGACCTCCAGGCGGAGGCGGCGCGGCTGCGCGCCCTGGGAGCCACCGATCCGGGGTTCGACGCGTCTGCGATCTCGTGGACGGTCCTGGCCGACCCGGAGGGCAACGAGTTCTGCCTCCTCGCCCCGAAGTGACACCGGGCGCCCCCGGTGGCCGTCCTGACGGGGGTGGCCGTCCCGACGGGTCGCCGGGGGAGTTCAGCGGCCGGGGGCACCCGTCGGCGTGCCCTCGAGCACCCGGAAGGAGATCCCGGCCGAGATCAGCCGGTCGATCAGCGGGCGCCCCATCGCCACCGCCGTGGTCAGCTGCCCGGCCGTGGGAGGCAGGTCGTCGTGGGCGAGGCAGAGCGCGGACTCGGCGAGCATGACCGCGGTCTCCTGGTAACCGGGATCGCCCCCGGACACCTCGGTGACCAGCGGCCGGCCGAGATCCGTCCGGGCCACGAACCGCACGGTGAACCAGGACCCGGCCCGCTGCCCGGCGCCCGGGCCCTCGCCGGGCTTCCGCAGTCGCTCCACTGTGCGGCGCAGCGGCCGCAGTTGGGCCGCGAGGGCGATCGCCGCGACGGCGGCGACGCCGCCGACCGCGATCGGCAGTCGCCGCACGGCGGCGTAGTGCGTGTAGCCGAAGTCCGGGCCGTAGGCCTCCAGGGCGGCGGCCGAGCGCCCCACCACCTGCGGGTCGATGGTGGGCAGCGGCAGCGCCCAGGCCCGGGCCGCCCGTGAGCGGTGCGGGCGTCCGGCCGGTGTGCGGACGCGCCGTCCGGCCGGTCGCGGATCGGCCGCGCGGCGCTCCCGGGCGGCCCGCGCCATCGCGCGCGGCCTGGAGAAGGCGGTCATCGCCGAGGCCAGGGTGCCGCCGGAGACGGTGCCGGCGACGCGGACGAAGCCCTCGACCGAGATCCGCTGCGGCGCCGTGCCGCGGCGCAGCAACTCCTCGACGGTGAACAGCACCCCGAGGTCGTGCGGCACCGAGTCGAAGCCGCAGGCGTGGACCAGCCGCGCGCCGGTGGCCACCGCCCGTTCGTGGTGGCGCAGGTACATCCGGTCGACGAACTCCGGCTCGCCGGTGAGGTCCACGTAGTCGGTGCCGCTGTCCGCGCAGGCGGCGACCAGCGGTTCGCCGTACCGGAGGTAGGGGCCGACCGTGGACACCACCACCCGGGCCGAGGCGGCCACCTCTCGCAGGGCCTCGCGGTCCCCGGCGTCGGCGACCAGCAGCGGCAGTCCGGCGCAGCGCGGATCGATCCCGGCCAGTCCGGCGCGGACGGCGGCGAGCCGGTCCGCGTCCCGGCCGGCGAGCGCCCAGCGGCAGCCCTCGGGCGCGGCCCGGGCCAGGTACTCGGCGGTGAGCCGGCCGGTGAACCCGGTGGCTCCGAACAGGACGAGGTCGTACGGGCGCGCTGCGGCCATCAACAGTCCCTACTCGTGGGTAATCGCCCGCGCCACGCTAGGAGTCCGTTGCGGCACTGTCAACGACCCGCTCCGGGAGCGTGCGGAGACGTCCCGCTGTCCGGCGGCCCGGCCGCGCTCGCGGATGCTCCGGAAGATTCTTCCGCCGGGAGCGATGAGTTTCGGTCCGTCGGCCGGTCCGACCATGTGAAAGCAAGCAACCGACCCGGTGCCCGGGCACCGGGAGACGCAGGGAGATCCTGATGCGCAAGCTCACCGCAGGTCTGTTCATCGCTGCCGACGGCGTGGTGGAGAGCCCGGAGCAGTGGCACTTCCCCTACTTCGACGCGGAGATGGGCGCGGCGGTCGGCGCCCAGATGGCGGCGGCGGACACCGTGCTGCTCGGCCGTGCCACCTACGAGGGCTTCGCCGAGGTCTGGCCGGGCCGGGAGGACGCCGGCGGCGAGGAGGGCGGGATGGCGAAGGTGCTCGGGGACGTGCGCAAGGTCGTCGTCTCCCGCTCGGCGCTGGAGCTGACCTGGCGCAACTCGGAGCAGTTGAAGGGTGACCTGGTCGAGGGTGTCACCGCACTGAAGCGGGAGGAGGGCGGCCGGATCGGGATGTCCGGCTCGGTCTCGGTAGTGCGGGCCCTGCTGGCGGCCGGGCTGATCGACGAGCTTCACCTGCTCGTCCACCCGATCGCGGTCGGGCGCGGCATCCGTCTGTTCGAGGAGGGCGCGGACCCGATCCGGCTGAAGCTCCTGAGCAGCACGGCCTTCGCCAGCGGCGTCCTGAACACCGTCTACGGACCGGCCGACGAGTAGCGGGGACGGTCCGTCACGGTCCGGCCGGCCGGTGGCGGACGCGGTCCATGACGACCCGTCCGGCCGGTGGCGGGCACGGCCCGTACGGCAGTGCTATCAGCCGCTCACAATAGATATGCATAAAGCGGTCCGCATTCACCCTAATAGGGAGTGGCGCTGTTCGATTGTCGGGGTGAATGATTCAAGGCGCCCGCCCTGCGCAATCCCGCACGGGATTGCGCAGCGGTGCCACCAGGGCACTTCTCCGTGCGTATGAAGATCGGAGGAGCGGGCGCCCAGCGGACAGTGGAGATGGCTGATCGTGATCGACTACTTCAACGGCATGCCGGCCGACGTCATCGAGGCGACGGACGGCTGGCAGAAGGCCCGGGCCAGCCAGGGCACGGGCGCCTGCCTCGAGCTGCGGAAACTGGACGACGGCCAGGTGGCCCTGCGCAACAGCCGCTTCCCGAGCGGTCCGGCCCTGGTCCTGACCGCGACGGAGATCGCGGCACTGCTGAGCGGTGTGAAGAACGGCGAATTCGACCGGCTGGCGGTTTGAGTTCGTCATACCGGCACCCGGGTCCAGCGGTCCGGCGTGACGGCGGCGCCCCCCTTGTGTGAAGCTGATCCCGACCGTTCGGGGTGAGTTTCGGAATCGTGCCCAAGGGGGGCCCTTTGGCCATGGAGGACCGTGCAGTTCCGTTCGGGCGGCCCGCGCCCGACCCGCCGGGTTCCTGGGGCGTTCCCGCCCTGCTCCTCGGCGCGGAGCTGAAGATCGAGCGCGGCACCCTGACCCAGCGCCAGGTGCTGGAGCGGACCAGGGTCAAGGTCTCCACGTCGGTCTACAGCCGGATCGAGAACGGCGAGATGCGGATCGACAAACCGGCCGTGGTCGAAGCCCTCCTGGACGCCCTCGGGGTGCGGCCCGGGCCCCGGCGCGCACAACTGCTCCAACTCGCCCACGACGCCTCGGCGGAAGGGTGGGCGAACTCGGTGCGGGCCCGCTCCCGCGCCGCCTACCGCGAGGCCGTGCCGGACTCCATGCTGCGGCTGACCAGTCTGGAGGAGTGGGCCGCGCGGCAGGTCATCATCGACACCAATGTGATCCCCGGGGTGCTGCAGATCCCCCGGTACCGCGAGCTGGTGACGGGCCGGACCCTGCTCGCCAGCCAGCGGAGGCTCGCGGACCGGATCATCGAGGTCCGGGGGCTGCGCGCCGAACGGTTCGCGGCCAGACTCCCGAGGTCGACCTTCTTCGTCCAGCGCAGCGCCCTCTACGCCGACTTCGGCGATCCCGGGATGATGGTCGACCAGCTGTCGGTGCTGCTGCGGCACGTGGACGAGGAGCGTTCGCCGGTCGCGGTCCGGGTGATCGCGGTGGAGAACCCCCTCGCGCTCCAGGTGACTTCGCTGATCCGGCTCAGCTTCGAGCAGGGCTCCTTCGCCGCGCCGGACGTCATCTACACCGAGGCCGGAGGGCGGGGCGAGTTCCATCGGGGCCCGATCGCCGGGGAGGAGGCCGACAGCGACTACCTCGACTACCAGGACCTCAGTGACATGGTCATCCGCCAGGCTCCCGGGCCGGTGCCGAGCCGCGAACTGGTCGTCGAGGCACTCGAGCGGCACCGCTCCCGACTCTGACGCCGCCACCGCATGCCCGTCGCCCCGGCCCCGCCGGGCCGGTGGGCGGCCGGGTCGGCGGCACCCCGGCGGAGCGGGGCCGGTGGGCAGCCGGGCCGGCGTGCTCAGTCGACGGTGGCCAGGCCTCCGAACTCGATCCACTCCTGGGTGGCCTGGCGCCGGACCAGATCCGTGTCGGGTCGCCAGTCGGTGACGTCGAGCAGGCCGACCTCCTCCTCGATCCGGAGCCGGGGCACGGTGAAGAGTTCGGCCACCTCGGCCTCGGTCCGTACCCGGCCCCAGCGGTTGCCGGTCTGTTCCCGCATCAGCTCGGTCACCGCGTCGCGGATCCGGGCGTCCTCGCTCACGAGTTGGCAGATCACCACGACGCTGCCGGGAGCGAGCAGACGCACGGTGTCCTCGACCATCCGGCGCGGGTTGCCCCGGTCGTCGTCCGGGACGCAGTGCAGCACGGACACGAAGAGCGCGGCCACCGGCCTGCTGAAGTCGATGATCCGCGCCGCGTCGGCCGCGATGGCCGCGGTCTCCCGCATGTCCGAGGGCAGGATGAGCACGTTCCGGTTCTCCTCCAGGAACGCGCGTCCGTAGCCCAGGACCAGCGGGTCGTTGTCGATGTAGACCACCTTGCTGGCCGGATCGACGCTCTGGGCGACCTGGTGCACGTTGTTCTGGGTGGGCAGGCCCGACCCGTGGTCGAGGAACTGCCTGATCCCGTAGCGCCGGGCGATGTGGCGCACCACCCGCTCCAGGAAGGCCCGGTTGTTGAGCGCCAGCTCCCGGGTGCTGGGGGCGGTCAGCAACAGTTGGTCGCAGGCCTCGCGGTCGCACGGGTAGTTGTAGTGCCCGCCCAGGAGGTAGTCGTACATCCGCGCCGCGCTAGGCGTGTCCGCGTCAACATAGTGCTCCCGCGATTCGGCCCTCGCGTCGTTCACGGTATCCCCTTGGGTGCGCCGAAGTTCCCTGCCGACAAGTCATTGTGACGACACGTCATCCTAGGTCGGCCCGATCGCGGTTGAAACAACCCGGGTGGGTGAACTGTGGCGGGGCATGGCGATGCCGTGGCGCACCGGCGTCCGCGGGGGAGCGGTCGGGTGCGCCACGGCGGGGCGGGCGCCTTCGATGGGGCGTGCGGTCAGGCGCCCCCGTTCCGGCCGCCGGGGTCGAGTCCGGCCAGGATCCGGCGGGCGGCCCGCAGCTGGACCTGCAGTTCGGGTTCGCCCAGGCCCATCAGGGCCGCGGCGTCCTTGGGGGCGAGGCCCAGGCGCTCGTGCAGGAGCGCCGCGTCGGCCGGGCGGTCGGGCAGTGCGCGGTGCAGGTCGTCCGCCGGGGCGTCGGCGGCCTCGACGCGGGCCGTGGTGACGCTCTCCCGCAGCACGTCCCAGGTGAAGGCGGCGGGGTCCCCGCGGAGCGCCGCGCTCCAGCTCAGCTCGGCCCGGCGCAGGACCCGCGCGACGACCGCCGCCGCCAGCGAGCGGTCGCCCAGCCGGGCGCCGGCGTACCGCTCGTAGCTGTGGCGGTGGAGCTGGACGAAGGCCGCGTAGCCGACCGGGCCGGTCGCGGGCCTGTGCGGACCGGGCACCACGTCTCCGATCGGGGTCGGGTCGCAGATGTGCGAGGGCGGTCGAGTGGCAGGGGAGGCGCGGGTGGTCGCGTGGTGCGCGGGGCGCGCGCCGGGGGCCGGAGTTCCGGGTCGGGGGCGCGCGTCGACCGGCCTCCGTCAGAAGGGGGCCGGGCGCGGTTCGCTCAGCGGTGGCGGGTCCGGCGGCCCGGCTCCGGCGCGGTCCGGGCGCCCCGCCCCGCGCTCAGCAGGCCGGGAATCATTCCGAGGCGTTGCCGCCCGCCCGCGCCGTCGGCGTACGCCGCGCGGTCGGCCGCGAACAGGACGGGCGGACGGTGGAGTCGGGGCCGTCCGGGGTGGCGCGCAGGCCACGAAGTCCCGTGGGCGCGCTGCCGCCCCTGCTAGCGTGGGAGATCACCGGGGGCGGGTCCGCCCACCCCCGGGAGGGTCGGTCATTCACAGGTGTGCCTCATCTTCTGTGATCGGCCCGTGCGCCCCACTCGGTGTCCGACCACTGGGTGGGGCAACCCCATTACGGGAAAAGGCCGTTGAGCAGAACCGTACCGCCCTGGTGGGCGCGTTCCGGCCGTTCCGGACCGCGCGGGATCCCCCGGTCGGATCCGGTCGCCACCCGGTCGGATCCGGGCCGGCACAGGCCCCGACCGCCCCGTCCCGAGCAGGTACGATCGCCCGCCGTGCCACGCCCCGAGCCCGCGCCGACGACCGGGCCCCGCCGCCCCGGCCTCCGGACACCGGTGGGCGGGGCCGCTCAGGCCTGGGCTAACCTCCCCTTCGTGGACGATCACCCCGAGCCCTCGACCCTGCGCGTCTTCGTGGCCCTCGCCCCGCCCGACGACGCCAAGGACGAACTGGCCCGGGCCCTGCGCCCCGCCTACGAGACCTTCCCGGGACTGCGGTGGAACCGGATCGAGGACTGGCACATCACCCTGGCCTTCCTGGGCGAACTGCCCTCCACGGCGGTGCCCCCGCTGCGCGCGGCACTGGCCGCCCCGGCGGCGTCGCGCCCCGCCCTGGACCTGCGCCTGCGCGGCGGCGGCCACTTCGACGAGCGGCTGCTGTGGAGCGGGATCGACGGCGACCTGGAGGGACTGCACGCCCTCGCCGCCGACGTCCGCGAGGTGATCGGCTCCTGCGGCATCACCTTCCGGGACCGCCCGCTGCGCCCCCATCTGACTCTGGCCCGCTCCCGCCGCGACGACGCCACCAGCGTCCCGCTCGCCGCGGCCGGGCTCACCGGGTTCGAGGGCCGGACGTGGCCGACGGAACGCCTGCACCTCGTCGGCAGCAACATCGGCCGGGGCCCCGGCCCGATCCGCTACCGCGACATCGAGGCGTGGCGGTTCGGCTCCGCCGTCCCGAGCGACGGCGCGGGCACCCCCACCGCCCGGTAGCGAGGAGGTCACCGCGGCGGCGCACGGGCGACCGAACCGCGGGAGGGGCCCGGGTCACGGTCGCCATTCCCGGCCGGGAATTGAGCGGAGAACGGGGCCGGCGGCACGCTGGAGGCACACACCGAACGCCTCACCACCGGGGGACCGATCATGACCACCACCGCGCCCGCCACGGCCGTCGCCGCGCCCGCCACGGCCACCGCCGTCCCGACGGCCACCGCCGCGTTCCCCTCGACGGTGCGCAGCTACCACCTCGGCGCGGGCAGCGGCCCGGAGCGGCTGACGCTGCGCACGGCCCGGCCGAGGACCCCCGGGCCGGGGGAGGTCGCGGTCGCGGTCCGCGCGGTCTCGCTGAGCTTCCGGGAGCTGCTGGTGCTGCGCGGGCAGTACGTGCTGCCGGTCAAGCCGGACCTCGTCCCGGTCTCCGACGGCGCCGGGGAGGTGGTCGCCGTCGGACCGGGCGTCCGGTGGGCGCGCCCGGGGGACCGGGTCACCGCCACCCTGTTCCCGCACTGGCGGGACGGCCGGCTGGCGGCGGACCTGCTTCCGCAGCTCGGCGGCTCGCTCGACGGCATGCTGACCGAGCTGGCCGTCCTCCCCGAGCAGGCCCTGCTGCCGGTGCCCGCGCACCTCTCGTACCAGGAGGCGGCCACCCTGCCCTGCGTCGGCCTCACCGCCTGGAACGCGCTGACCGGCGACGGCCGCGGCGTGCGCCCGGGGGAGACCGTCCTCACCACCGGCTCCGGGGGAGTGTCCCTGTTCGCGATCCAGTACGCCCACGCCCTCGGCGCGCGGGTGATCGCCACCACCGGGAGCCCGGCGAAGCAGCGGCGACTGCGCGACCTGGGCGCCGACGAGGTGATCGACTACCGGGAGCGGCCCGACTGGCACACCGCGGTCCGGGAACTGACCGGCGGACGCGGTGTCGACCGGGTCGTCGACACCGCCGGATCGCTGGAGCAGTCGCTGAAGTCGCTCGCCGTCGACGGCCACCTCGCCCTCGTCGGCTCCGTCTCCGGCGACTGGCCGGCGGTCGACCCGCGCCTGCTGTTCGGCGCCGCCGCGACCGTCCGGGCGGTGGCGGTCGGCAGCCACGCCCAGTTCGCGGCCATGAACGACTTCGTCGCCGAGCACGCCCTGCGCCCCGTCGTCGACCGGGTCTTCCCGTTCGAGGAGGCGGCGGCGGCCTACACCTACTACGAGCGGGCCAACCCGCTGGGCAAGGTCGTCATCGCCGTCGGCTGACCGGTACTCCGTCCCGACCGGCCACGGGGGTCCCGACCGGCCACGGGGGTGCCGATCGGACGGCGGGGTGCCCGACGGGACGGCCGTGGGCACCCCGCCCCGTCACGGGCGGGCCCCACCGGCCTCCCCCGGCCGCAGCAGGGCGTCGATCCGGGCGGCCACGGCCAGCAGCTCCCGGTCACCGCCGCGCGGTCCGACCAGCTGGAGACCGACCGGCGGCGAGCCGTCGACCGGCAGCGGCACCGTGACCGAGGGCAGCCCCGCCGTGGCCGAGGGGGAGGTGTTGCGGATCAGGGTGGGGAACGTCGGCACGTCCCGGCCGTTGAGGGGGAGCGACTCCTCGTGCCGGTGCAGCGGCCGGGCGCACACCGGCACGGTGGGGCTCAGCAACGCGTCCACGCCGTTCGCCGCGAAGAGTTCGGCGTAGGCGGCCTGCAGCGCTCGGCGTTCCACGAGCGCCCCGCGCAGCGCGTCCGGCCCCGGGTACCCCGGGCCGGTGGGCAGTGCGGCGGCCCGGAGCAGTCCGGCGACGGCCGGGTCGGCGGCCGCCTCGACCACCTCGGCCGCGGTGCGCCCGACGCCGTGTTCGGCCAGGTAGCGCTCGAGAGCGGTGGCGAACTCCCCGAACACGAGGTGCATCCCGGCCCGGGCGTCGGACTCGACCAGGTGCCCGGTGTCCACCGGGACCCGGACGGTCCGCGCCGTGCCGAGCCGTTCCACCGCGGCCTCCCAGGCCGCCCGGACCGGGGCCTCCAGGTCCTCGGCGAACACCTGCCTCGGCAGGCCGAGCCGGAGCGGGCGGTCCGGCGGCGCTGTCCCGGTGCGGCCGGTGACGAAGGCGTCCAGGGCGGCGAGCAGGTCCAGGCTGCGCGCCATCGGTCCGGGGGTGTCCCGGGTGACCGACAGCGGTGTGACACCGGCGGAGGGATAGCGTCCGGCGCTCGGGCGCAGGCCGTAGATCCCGTTGAGCGCGGCCGGGATGCCGACGGACCCGCCGGTGTCGGTGCCGAGCCCGGCGTCCACGACGCCCGAGGCCACCGCGGCGGCCGTACCGCCGCTGCTGCCGCCGGCGAACAGGGCCGGGTCGGTGCCGTTGCCGACCGCGCCGAACGTGGGGTTGCCGGAGGTGACGCCCAGCGCCAGCTCGTGCATGTTGGTCTTGCCCAGGACGATCGCGCCGGCCGCGCGCAGCGCCGCGACGACGGGTGCGTCGGCGGCGGGGACGAACCCGGCGAGCCCCGGGGTGCCCGCCGTGTTGGGCAGGCCCGCGACATGGACGTTGTCCTTGACGGCCAGGCACCAGCGGCGGGCGCCGCGGCCGCGCCGGTCGTGGCGGGCCGCCTCCGCCCCGGCGCCCTCGGCGTCGAGGGTGATGAAGGCGTTGAGGTGCGCGACGGCGGCCGCCCGCTCCAGGGCCGCCGCCACCGCCTGCTGCGCGGGCCCTCGGCCCGCTGCGCCCTGCCCGACCATGTGCCGCTCCCTCCGTACGACCGGTGCGTGCGCGGTACGACCGCGCTCCAGTCTGACGGGAGGCCGGGCCCGGCACGGCCGGTTCCGGGTGGACTCGCCCGCGAGGGCCCCGCCCGGGGCACCGTCAGGCCGGGATCACCCGGTAGCTCCGCGCCGCGGCCGGAAGGTCGGACTGGGCCAGGGACCCGGTCGCCCACGGGGTGGTGCCGGTGCAGCCGGCACCGGGGTAGAGCAGCACGGACGCCGAGCCGGAGACGACCTGGACCGACCGGGCCGGCGTCGCCAGGGTGTGGCAGGTACCGAGGTCGGAGAGGTCCACCGCGGTGACCGTCCCGGTGCCGGTGGTGCCGGAGTACAGGTACGCGCCCTCCTGCAGCGGAGGCCAGCCGGTGGCATGGGCGGCCCCGGTTCCGACGGTGGCCAGGGCGGCGGCCGCGGCGGCGGCCGTGAGCGTGCCGCGCAGTGTCGTCCTCAGGGTGGCCAAGCAACTCACCTCGTCCTCGGTGGGTGGGCGCGGTGGCTCCCGGCGCGTTCGGCGCGCAGTACGCGACGGACCCGGCGGGGGCACCGCTCCGGCCGGACCCGGCCGGCCACAGCCGAGCCTGGCACGGCCGATCATGGGCCCGGGAGTGCAGAACCGGTCAAACCCGGGCGTCGCCCCGCGCGGCGGTGCGCGGCCCGGCGTGGCCGGCTCCCGGTCACCGCTTCCCGCGAGCCGTTCGTAGGCGTAGCGTGGCCACACGGTGGCGCGTCCGCCGGGGTGCCGCCGGGTCCGTGTCGGCACGCCCTGCCGGAGGCCGCGATGGCAGCAGACCGGATGGCCTTCCTGACCACCCCGCGCGCCGAGCGCGCGCGGCGGGACGCGCGGGAGCGGCTCGAGGACTGGCGGGAGGTGTACCGCCCCGGGGCACTGCTGCCGATCGTCGGCGGGCAGGCCGCCCGCTGCATGGACTGCGGGCTGCCGTTCTGCCACAGCGCCTGCCCGCTCGGCAACCTCGTCCCGGACTGGAACCGGCTGGTCGCCCTGGACGGCTGGCGGGCCGCGGCGGTGCGCCTGCTGGCGACGAACAACTTCCCCGAGTTCACCGGGCGGCTCTGCCCGGCCCCGTGCGAGAGCGCCTGCGTGCTGGCCGTCGACGGCGGAGCGCCGGTCACGATCAAGAACATCGAACTCGCCCTGGCCGACCGCGCCTGGGAGGAGGGCTGGGACCTCCCGCAGCCGCCCGCCAGCGGCACCGGCCGCCGGGTGGCCGTGGTCGGCTCCGGTCCGGCGGGCCTCGCCGCCGCCCAGCAGCTCACCCGGGCCGGCCACACCACCACCGTGTACGAGCGGGACGACCGGCCCGGCGGGCTGCTGCGCTACGGCATCCCGCCGTTCCGGCTGGAGAAGCACCGGCTGGACCGCCGGCTCGACCAGATGCGGGCCGAGGGCACCACGTTCCGCACCGGTCTGCGCGTCGGCCGGGAGGTCTCGGCCGACGAGCTGCGGGCCGGCTGCGACGCCCTGGTGGTCGCGGTCGGCGCCGGGCACCGCCGCGACCTGCCGGTGCCCGGGGGCCGGCTCCCGGGCGTCCACCAGGCGATGGCCTACCTGACCGGCGCAAACCGGGTCGACGAGGGCGAACTCCCGGCCGCGCCGGTGTCCGCCGAGGGTCTCCGGGTCGTCATCGTCGGCGGCGGCGACACCGCGGCGGACTGCCTCGGCACCGCGCTGCGGCAGCGGGCGGCGGCCGTGACCCAGCTCGACATCAACCCGCGCCCGCCGGTGCGCAGGGATCCCGGGCAGCCCTGGCCGGTCCACCCCAAGGTCCGCCGGGAGACCACCTCGCACGAGGAGGCGGAAGCCACCGGCGGCGGGGTCCGGGTGTTCGCCGCCAGTACGGTCGCCTTCGAGCCGGGCCCGGACGGACGCCTCGCGGCGGTCCGCTTCGCCGACGCCGAGCCACCGGACCGCAAGCCCCGGGCGGGAACCGAGCGCAGCATCCCGGCCGATCTCGCGCTGCTCGCGCTCGGTTTCACCGGCCCCGAGCCGGAGCCCTGGCTGACCGGCGGGCTCGGTCTCACGGTCGGCCCGGACGGCGCCTTCGCCCGCGACGACGGCTTCGCCGCCGGGACGGCCGGCGTCTTCGTCGCGGGCGACGCGGGGCGCGGGCAGTCGCTGATCGTGTGGGCGATCGCCGAGGGCCGCTCGGCCGCCGCCGCGGTGGACCGCTACCTTCGCGGCCGCACCGAACTCCCCGACCCGATCCGGGCGTCCGCCCGCCGGCTGGCGCTGTGACGCGGGGAGCCGAAGGGCCCGTGGGTCAGAGCTTGTCGGCGCAGGCGAACGGCCCGAACGTGGCCCTGTAGTCGGCGTGCAGCAGGAACTCGAAGGCCGTGCCGGGCGCGCACTTGTCGGGGGTGGCGCCCCGGGCGACGAGCACCGTGGTCACCACCTTGACCACCTTGTACTCCGGTTCGGACGAGCCCGTTCCGTCGCACTTGGTCTCACGGCCGAAGGCTTTTCCGTCGGTGCCGGTCGCTTTCACGACGCAGTCGCCGACGCCGATCATCGGGCCGCCGCCCTGCCCGGGGTCGCCGGGGTGCGGGGCGCTCAGGTTGCGCAGGCAGGCGTACGCCTCGTTCAGGCCGGGGCGGGCGATGCCGCCGCTCGCCCGCACCAGGTTCGGGCCGAGCTCCAGCACGAAGTCGGTGTCGTCCTTGCAGGCGGGCCGCTGCACGGCGGGCACGGTGCGGGGGTCGAAGGCGCCACGGGGGTCGGAGGCGGCGTGGTCACCGCGGGCGGTGCGGGGGACGGTGCGGTCGTCGCCGGAGGGACCGCGGACGGTGGGGACGGTGCGGTGGCCGCCGGTGCGGCGGTCACGGCGCGTACCCAGGATTCTGACGAAAGGTCAGAACGACTGCCGGTGCTGGCCGGAGGGCGTTCTCGCCGGCCGCTCCGGGAGGGTGGTTTGCCGGCGCCGATCCGGGTCAGAAGAGGGCCGGTGGCACGAGCGAGGTCCGGACGGCGAAACTCCCCCCCGCCGCCGTCCGGACCCGCGCCACCGGACGATGCGCCCGGCCGTCGTGGTGATGACACCGGCGGCCGGGCGTGCTCCGTCTGCCGCCTGCCGTGCTCAGGTTGTGGCGCCGGCGGTCGTGCCGGCACGGGCCGAGCCGGTCGTACCGGTGCCCGCCCCGGCGGCGAGGAGCAGTCGGGCGGCCTCCCGGGCCTCGGTGGCGGGGTCCGGGGTCCGGGTGAGGGCGGCCAGGGTGATCGCGCCCTCGGCGAGCAGGGCCAGATGGACCCCGGTGCCGGCCGGAGCGCCGGCGTCCTCGGCGAGTCCGGCGAGGTAGTCGCGCAGGGCCTCCTTGTGCCGACGTGCGGCCCCGGCGACGCCGGGCGCGGTGGCGCCGAGTTCGCCGTAGGAGTTGACGAAGGCGCACCCCCGGAAGCCGGGGCGGGCGAACCAGTCGGCGAGCCAGTCGTACACGGCGAGCACCCGCTCGGCCGGAACGTCGGCGGAGGCGTCCACGTGCGCGGCGAGCTCGGCCAGCCACCGCCGGTCGCGGCGCTCCAGATAGGCCTCGACGAGGTCGTCCTTGGACGGGAAGAGCTGGTAGAGGCGGCGCAGGGTGACCCCGGCGGCGGTGCGGACGGCGTCCATGCCGACGGCCTGGACGCCCTGGGCGTAGAACAGCTCCTCGGCCGCGTCGAGGATCCGGGTACGTGCGGCGTCGGTGTCCATCGGCCCTGTCCTTTACATGAGAACCACGGTTCTCATAGAGTAGCGGACATGGTGAGAACGATCGTTCTCACCCGCTTCCGGCACCATCCAGAAGGAGACCGGCATGTCCGAGCAGCGCCCGCCCCTGCCCCCGTTCACCGAGGAGACCGCCCGCGTGAAGGTCCGGGCCGCCGAGGACGGCTGGAACACCCGCGACCCGCGGCGGGTCTCGCTCGCCTACACCCCGGACAGCCGGTGGCGGAACCGCGCCGAGTTCGTCACCGGGCGCGAGGAGATCGCCGCCTTCCTCACCCGCAAGTGGCAGCGTGAGCACGAGTACCGGCTGATCAAGGAACTCTGGGCACACACCGGCGACCGCATCGCGGTCCGCTTCGCGTACGAGTGGCGCGACGACTCCGGCCAGTGGTACCGCTCCTACGGCAACGAGAACTGGGCCTTCGACCAAGACGGCCTGATGGCGCACCGGCACGCGTCGATCAACGACCTGCCCATCGGCGAGGCCGAGCGCCTGTTCCACTGGCCGCTCGGTCGCCGCCCCGACGACCACCCGGGGCTGACCGACCTCGGGCTCTGACCCCGGGTCCGGAGCCCGCGGTTCCCGGGCGCTTCAGTTGATCGAGTAGGACAGTTTGACCCGGTCGAAGCTGTCGCTGATCCGCAGGCGGAGGTAGTAGACGAACTGGGTGTCGTCGCCGTCCGGATGGGTGGAGAGGGTGCAGGCGTCGCGGAGGGTCACGGTCAGGGGTGTGACCTCGGGCGATCCCGCCGGTCCGATCCTGCCGACCGTCTGCTGTGCGGTGATCTGGGAGTCCGACACGTCGCAGCACTGGTGCACGCTGACGCCCACCGAGCCGTTGCCGGGGATTCCGTTGGGATCGTCGAGCTCCGCCACCAGTTGGATGTTGATCGTGGTGCCGGCGGAAGCGCGGAACGCCGGCGAGAACAGGGTCGCCGTCGTGGAGGCGGTGAACGACTCGTTGATCGGCAGGCTGCGGGAGCCGCTGCACGACTTGTCCGTCCTCAGATCGAGTTCGTCGGACACGGGAGCGTCCTCTCGTGAGGTGGAGGAAATGCCGGATGTCGAGGAAGGGCCGGATGCCGGGGAGGTGTCGGGTGTCGAGGGGGCGCCGGGTGTCGAGGGGGGCGCCGGGCGTCGTGGAGTTGGTGGGCATCGCGAGGCGGGCCCACCTTCTCAGCATCGCCGCAACGGGCCCGGGTCGCATCTCTGTCGGTCCGGCGCGACTCCCCGGTCCCCGCCCGGTCCCCACCGGGCCCCCGCCCGGTCACCCGCCGGCCGGGAGGTGACCGGGGTGGGCCCTGCGGTCCGCGTGGGGTCAGGCGCGGCAGCGCAGCATCGTCAGCGGGGGATTGGCGGCGTAGTCGTCCCAGAACTCCTCGCCGTACTCCCGCACGCCGGCCGCCGAGATCTCCAGCGGCACCCAGGTGATCCCGGTGAACCCGGCCGCCCGCAGGCTCCGCTCGTAGACCTCGCGGCCGGGCGGGTTCGCGACGAAGGAGATCGGCGGGTCGAGCAGCGCGGTGATCCGCACCCGGGGCCCGATCTCGGTGTCCTCGCCCAGCGATTCGCAGAGGAAGCCGTACTTGGCGAGCGACGGTCCGTCGAAGCGGAAGTCCGGGTGCTGCCCGAAGGCGAAGAACTCCGCCCCGGCCGCCATGCTCCGGTGGATGTTGCGACACATCCGCTCGATGGTGGCGACGCCGTCGGCGTAGTTGAACAACTGGACGGCGACCGCGATGTCGAAGGGCTCCTCGAACGCGCGCAGTTCGGCCACGTCGCCGAGCTCGTAGCGCACGCCGAGCGGTTCCTCGTCCTCCCGTGCCCGTGCCGCGTCGACCATCGCGGCGGAGATGTCGACACCGAGGACACGGGAGGCGCCGCGGCGCTTGAACTCCCGGCTGTAGAAGCCGGTTCCGGAGGCGAGGTCGAGGACCGACCGGCCCTCGACGTCGCCGACCAGGCCGAGGAAGCCGGGCACCTCCCCGTAACGGGTGAGCGGAAGGGTCTTGAAGCCCTCGAACGCCTCGCCGATCCCGTCGTACAGCTGACCGCTCATCGTGGCGGTCCCCCCATCTGTTCCGGTCCATGACGGCGGCCGTCGAACCGGCCGCGCCCCTTGGCGGGAAGTCTTCCTCCCGTCCGCCGGGTCGGCGAACTGGTGGAAACCCCGAACCTGGCGCGGCCGGGGGCGGTTCGGTTCTCGTGATCGTCCCGGCCGGGGCCGTTCGCCCCGGTGGCACCCGTCAGTCCAGCAGCACACCGGGGTTGAGGATGCCGTGCGGGTCGAGGGCGTCCTTGACGGCGCGCAGGGCCAGGGCGAACGGCTCCGGACGCTGGCGGTCGTAGCCGGGTCGGTGGTCGCGGCCGACGGCGTGGTGGTGGGTGACCGTGGCGCGGTGGCGGTGCAGGACGTCGGTGGCGACGGCCTTGACGTCGTCCCAGACGGCGACCTCGTCGCCGGGGCGTCCGGCCACGGCGACGGTGAAGTAGGGCGCGGCGCCGTCCGGGTAGACGTGGGTGAGACGGCAGTTGACGGTTGCCTCCCGCCCGGTGGCCGCACGGGCGGCGGCTCCGACCTCGGCGCGCACGGCTTCGACCAGGGCCGGGATCCGGTCCCAGGTGGCGGCGGTCTCGAAGGTCTCCACGACGGCGCCCATCCGGGCCAGCCCGTCACGGAGATAGGGCATCCGCAGGAACGCCGAACGCCAGGCACCCACGGCGCCGCCGCCCGCGCCGCCGTCCGCGGTGTCCGCCCCGACCCGTCCGCCGTGGTCGCGGGCCAGGCCGACGGCGGCGGCGAGCCGGTCGCCGACGGGCCCGGTGGCCGATTCGAAGCCCAGGACCAGGATGCTCGATCCGTCCTTCGACGCGCCGGAGAACAGGGCCTCGCCGGGGTCCAGCAGGCGGCAGTTGGCCGGGCCGAGGTCGGTCTGCGCGACGGCGCGCACGGCGTCCAGCGCGCGCCCGAAGTCGGTGAAGGACAGTGCGGCCGAAGCCTTGTGGCGGGGGCGTTCCTGCACCCGCATCCAGGCCTCGGTGATCACGCCGAGGGTGCCCTCGGACCCGAGGAACAGCCGGTCGGGCGAGGGGCCGGCGCCGGAGGAAGGCAGTCGCCAGGAACTGCTGGTCCCGGCGGGGGTGACCACGCGCAGCGACTGCGCGAAGTCGTCGATCCGGGTGCGTCCGGTGGCGTAATGCCCACCGGCGCGGGTCGCCAGCCAGCCACCGAGGGTGGAGAACTCGAAGCTCTGCGGGAAGTGACGCAGAGTCAGCCCGTGGGGTCGCAGCTGGTCCTCCAGCACGGGGCCGAGGGCCCCGGCCTGGATGCGGGCGGAGCGGCCGGTCAGGTCGACCTCCAGGACCCGGTCCATCGAGGTCAGATCGAGCGACAGCACGGCGCGGTGGGCGTCGCCCCGGTACTCCACCCCGCCGACCACCGAGGACCCGCCGCCGAACGGGACGACGGCCACCCCGTGCGCCCCGGCCCAGTCGAGCAGGTCGGCCACCTCCCGGTCGCCGGTCGGACGGGCGACCAGGTCCGGTATCCGGCCCGGGCGGCCGCGGAGGGCCCGGGCGACGTCGCGGTAGGCCTTGCCCATGGCGTGGGCGGCCCGGTCGCCGGGGTCGCCGCTGACGAGACGCGCCAGGGAGGGCGGTGGCGTCACGGCCGGTCGGCCGACGGCGAGGTCGGCGATCCGGGGGACCGGCAGCGGGCGGGCCAAAGTGCCCGGCAGCAGGGCGCCCAGCGCGAGGCACTCGGCGTCGTCGGGCTGCGCGTCCTGATAGCCCCAGCCCCACCAGGACCGGAGGCGGGGGGCGGTCTCGGCGGCGGGCGTCATGAGGCGGCTCCGGGGGATCCGATGAACTTACTGGTGAGTAAATTACCCTAAGGTAAGATCAGTTCTATGACAATGCTTCCCACCAGGGCCGGCACCAAGGGCATGCCCAGGGCCGAGCGCGAACGACAGGTTCTCGCCGCGGCCACCGAGGAGTTCGGCCGCCGCGGCTACGAGGCCACCACCATGGCCACCGTCGCCGCCCGGGTGGGCGTCACCAAACCCCTGCTGCACCAGTACTTCGGCAGCAAGCAGGACCTCTTCCTCGGCTGCCTCGAACCGGTCGGCGACCGGCTGCTGACAGCCGTCCGGACCGCCATGGCCGATCACGACAACGGCGCGCCCCCCACACCCCTGCGGGTGCTGCGTGCCCTCTTCGACGCCCTCGACGGGCAGCGCGAGGCATGGTTCGTCCTCTACGACCCCTCACTGCCGACCGGCAGCGAGGCCGCCCACCGCGCCGCCCACTACCGCGACGCCATCGACGAACTCGCCGCCACCGGCACCGCCGACCTCCTGCACAGCACCGGATCCGACGACCCCCTCGACGCCGACGCCCTCAAGTACGCCTGGCGCGGCCTGTGCACCACCCTGGTCCGCTGGTGGATCGAACACCCCGACCAGAGCCCCGAGGCCATGGCGGGACGCTGCGCCCGGATCTTCGCCACGGCCCGGGCCGTCGGTCCGGGCTGAGGGCCCGGACGCGAGCCGCCGCCGGGCGACACCGCGCCGACCCGCCGCCGGGCCGCACCGTACCGACCCGCCGCCGGGCGGACGGCAGAGCCGACCGCCCGGCGGCGCGAGGCGGACGTCAGCGCCGCGAGCGCCGCGCCGCCACCAGCAGGCCGCCGAGGGCGAGGAGCAGAACGGTGACCAGCAGCGCGGGCTTCGGGCTGCCGCTGCCGGTCGGAGGCAGCGGCGGCCGGGTCGTCGGACTGGGGCTCGGGCTCGGCGGCCTGCGGACCGTGGTGGTGGTCGAGCAGTCGCCGCCCGTGCCCACCGCCGCCGCCCGCCGCGCTCCGGCGCCGTTCCCGTCGGCGGTGGAGCAGTTGGACCCGTCGGCCGAGAGCCGGTTGACGAGCGTCGCGCCACCCGCCCCGGGCTTCACGGTGACGGTGTAGCTGAGCGTCGCCGTCGCTCCGGGGCGCAGGTCCAGCGTCCACGTCAGCCGGGGCGCCGCGTAGGCCGTCCGCCCGGTGTCGGCGCCGGCGTCCAGACCGTAGACCGCTCCGTCCAGGACCCCGGAGAGGTCGTCGGTGACGACGGCGCCGAAGTACGTGCCACTGGCCCGGTTGGTGGCGGTGACGGTGTACGTGACCCGGTCACCGGGCTTCGGGGCCGCCGGCGTCGCGTGCTTGGTCAGCAGCAGGTCGTGCCGCACGGTGATCGGCACGGTCGGGGTGGCCACCGCGGTGCGTTCGGTCGCGTCCGGGTCGGGCCCGCCGGTCACCACCACCGTGTTGACCGGGACGGCCGTGACATCCGCGTCCAGCGTGCCGGTGAGCGTCCAGCCCACCGTGCCGCCGACCGGGATCTCCACGGCGGGGCAGGTCGCCGTCCCGTCCGCGACCGGGCAGGCGGCGCCGTCGTCCGCCGCCATCGAGGCGTCGTGCACCCCGGCGGGCACCCGGTCGGTGACCACGACGTTCCGCGCCCGCGAAGGCCCGTGGTTGGTGACGGTGACCCGCCACCGGATCCGCTGCCCGGCGACGACCGGATCGGTGAGCAGCACCTTGGCGACGCTCAGCCGCGCCTGTGCCGACGGCGACCCCGAGGGCGAGGCGACCGCCGTGTGCGTCGGCGTAGCCGGGTCGGGGCCGCCGGTGACCGTCACGGTGTTGGTGGGCGTGACCGTGGCGTCCGGGGCCAAGGTGCCGGTCAGGGTCCAGGTCCGGGTCGCCCCGACCGGGATCCCGACGGGCGGGCAGACGGCGGTGCCGCCGGAGATCGCGCAGGCGGTGCCGTCGTCCGCCGCCATCGAGGCGCCGTTCACGCCTGCGGGCACCCGGTCCGTGACCAGCACGTCACGGGCCACCGAGGGGCCCCGGTTGGTCACCGAGACCTGCCACTGAATCCGCTGCCCGGGCACGACCGGATCAGTCAGCAGCGCCTTGGAGACCGAGAGGCGGGCCTCCTGCACCGGCTCGACGGACGGGCTGGCGACGGCGGTGTGGGTGGGTGTCGCGGGGTCGGGTCCGCCGGTGACGGTGGCGGTGTTGGTCGGGGTCACGGTCGTGTTGGCGTCGAGGGTGCCGGTCAGGGTCCAGGTCCGGGTTTCCCCGGCGGGGATCTCCACGGCGGGGCAGGTTGCGGTCCCGTTCGTGATCGGGCACGCGGTGCTGTCGTCGGCCGTCATCGAAGCGTTGGACACCCCGGTGGGTACGCGGTCGGTGACGATGACGTTCCGTGCTCGGGAGGGTCCGTTGTTGGTGACGGTGACGCGCCACTGGATCTGCTGTCCCGGGACCACCGGGTCGGTGACCAGGATCTTGGCGACGACGAGGTTGGCCTGCGGTGCGGGGGTTTCGCTCGGTGAGGCCACGGCGGTGTGCGTCGGGGTTGCGGGGTCGGGCCCGCCGGTGACCGTCACGGAGTTGGTGGGAGTGACCGTCGTGTTGGCGTCGAGGGTGCCGGTGAGTGTCCAGGTCGCGGAGGAGCCGGCCGGGAGTTCGACGGCGGGGCAGGTGGCCGTCCCGCCGCTGATCGGGCAGTTGGTCCCGTCGGCGGCGGTCATGGATGCGTTGTCGACCCCGGCGGGAACGGTGTCGGTGACGACGACGTCGCGGGCGCGGGAGGGTCCGTTGTTGGTGACGGTCACCTGCCACTGGATCTGCTGACCCGGCACGACGGGGCTGGTGAGCAGAACCTTGGACACCGTGAGGTCGGCCAGTGGCGTCGGAGAGTTGGTCGGCGAGGCAACCGCTGTGTGGGTGGGTGTCGCGGGGTCGGGTCCGCCGGTGACGGTGGCGGTGTTGGTCGGGGTCACGGTCGTGTTGGCGTCGAGGGTGCCGGTCAGGGTCCAGGTCCGGGTTTCCCCGGCGGGGATCTCCACGGCGGGGCAGGTTGCGGTCCCGTTCGTGATCGGGCACGCGGTGCCGTCGTCCGCCGTCATCGAAGCGTTGGACACCCCGGTGGGTACGCGGTCGGTGACGACGACGTTCCGTGCTCGGGAGGGTCCGTTGTTGGTGACGGTGACGCGCCACTGGATCTGCTGTCCCGGGACCACCGGGTCGGTGACCAGGATCTTGGCGACGACGAGGTTGGCCTGCGGTGCGGGGGTTTCGCTCGGTGAGGCGATGGCGGTGTGGGTCGGGGTTGCCGGGTCGGGTCCGCCGGTGACCGTCACCGTGTTGGTCGGCGTGACCGTGGCGTCCTGGGCCAGCGTGCCGCTCAGCGTGTACGAGGCGGTCTCCCCGACCTCAAGGTCGATCGCCGGGCACGTGGCGGTGCCGCTCGCGACCGGGCAGACGGTGCCGTCCTCGTCCGAGACCATCGAGGCCCCCGACACCCCGTCCGGGACCCGGTCCGAGACGACGACGTTCCGGGCTCGCGAAGGACCGTCGTTGACCACGGTCACCCGCCACTGCACGGTCCGGCCGGGCACTACCGGATCGGTCACCAGCACTTTGGAGACCGTCAGCTTCGCCTGCGGCGTGGGCGTGTTGGTCGGGCTGGCGACGGCGGTGTGCGTCGGGGTTGCGGGGTCGGGCCCGCCGGTGACCGTCACCGTGTTGGTCGGCGTGACCGTGGCGTCCTGGGCCAGCGTGCCGCTCAGCGTGTACGTGACGGTCCCGCCGACCGGGACCTCGACCGGTGGGCAGACGGCCGTGCCGTCCGTGACCGGGCACGCCGCGCCCGTCGCGTCCGGCGAGAGCGAGGCACCGACGACACCTGCCGGGATCCGGTCGCTCACCACGACATCGCGGGCCAGGCTCGGCCCGTTGTTGGTCACGCTGATCCGCCAGGCGATCGACTCACCGGGCACGACCGGGTCGGTGAGCAGCGCCTTCGACACGGTGAGGTTCGCCCGCGGCTCGACCGTCTCGCTGGCGTGCGCTGTCGCCGTGTGCGCGGTCGCGGTCGGATCGGGTCCGCCGGTGACGACGGCCACGTTGACCGGGGTGCCGGTCGCCGTCGGGTCGAGCGTCCCGCCGACGGTGTACGAGACGCTGCCGCCGGCCGGGATCTCCACGGCCGGGCAGGTCGCCGCCCCGCCGCTGATCGGGCAGTTCGTTCCGTCGTCAGCGGTCATCGCCGGGTCGGTCACCCCGGTGGGCACCTGGTCGGTGACGACGACGTTCCGGGCCCGCGAAGGACCGCGGTTGGTCACCGTGACCCGCCACTCGATCCGCTCTCCGGGCACGACCGGGTTGGTGAGGAGCGCCTTGGCGATGCTCAGGTTCGCCTGCGGTACGGGCGAGTCGGTCGGTGAGGCGACGGCCGTGCGGGTGGGCGTGGCCGGGTCGGGTCCGCCGGTGACCACCACCGTGTTCGTCGGGGTCACGGTCGCGTCCGGCGCGAGCGTCGCGGTCAGCGTGTACGAGGCGGTCTGTCCGACCTCCAGCTCGATCGCGGGGCAGACCGCCGCCCCGTCGGTGATCGGGCAGGCGGACGCGTCGGCGTCCGACTGGAGGACGGCGTCGGACACCCCGGCCGGGATCCGATCGGTGATGACGACGTTGCGCGCCTTGGACGGACCGTTGTTGGTCACGGTGACCCGCCACTGGACGACCTCGCCCGGCACGACCGGGTCGGTCACCAGCGCCTTGGCGACGGTCAGGCGCGCCAGCGGCGACGGCGAATCGGTGGGCGAGGCGACGGCGGTGTGCGTGGGTGTCGCCGGGTCGGGTCCGCCGGTGACGACCGCCGTGTTGGTGGGCGTGACGGTCGCGTCCTGCATCAACGTGCCGCTCAGCGTGTAGGAGACCGTCTGTCCGACCTCAAGGTCGACTGCCGGGCAGACGGCCGTGCCGTCCGTGATCGGGCACACGCTTCCGTTGGCGGCCGTCATGCTCGGCCCGCCGACCCCGGCCGGGACGGTGTCGGTGACGACGACGTTCCGGGCGCGGGAGGGTCCGTTGTTGGTGACGGTCACCTGCCACTGGATCTGTTGGCCGGGGACGACGGGGTTGGTGAGCAGGACCTTGGAGACGGTGAGGTTGGCCTGCGCTGTGGGCGTGTTGGTCGGGGTGGCGACGGCGGTGTGGGTGGGTGTTGCGGGGTCGGGGCCGCCGGTGACGATCGCCGTGTTCGTCGGTGTGACCGTGGCGTCCTGCGCCAGTGTGCCGGTGAGTGTCCAGGTCAGGGTCTGACCGACGGGGATTTCGACAGCGGGGCAGGTGGCTGTGCCGTTGCTGATGGGGCAGTTGGTTCCGTCGGCAGCCGTCATCGCCGGGTTGTTGACCCCGGCGGGAACGGTGTCGGTGACGACGACGTCACGGGCCCGGGAGGGACCGTTGTTGGTGACACTGACTTGCCACTGGATCTGCTGGCCGGGGACGACGGGGTTGGTGAGCAGGACCTTCGACACGGTCAGATTGGCCTGCGGCGCGGGCGTGTTGGTCGGGGTGGCGACGGCGGTGTGGGTGGGTGTTGCGGGGTCGGGTCCGCCGGTGACAGTTGCGGTGTTGGCAGGAGTCGTCGTCGCGTTGGTGTCGAGCGTGCCGGTGAGCGTCCAGGTGGCCGTCTGGCCGACGGGGATCTCCACGGTGGGGCAGGTCGCCGTCCCGTTGTTGATCGGGCAGGGCGTGTTGTCGGCGTCGGCCTTCATGCTGGCGCCGGTGACACTCGTCGGAACGGTGTCGGTGACGACGACGTCACGGGCCCGGGAGGGTCCGTTGTTGGTGACGGTGACCCGCCACTGGATCTGCTGGCCGGGGACGACGGGGTTGGTGAGCAGTGCCTTGGAGACGGTGAGGTTGGCCTGCGGTGTGGGCGTGTTGGTCGGGGTGGCGATGGCGGTGTGGGTGGGTGTGGCGGGGTCGGGTCCGCCGGTGACCACCACCGTGTTCGTCGGTGTGACCGTGGCGTCCTGGGCCAGCGTGCCGGTGAGTGTCCAGGTCAGGGTCTGGCCGACCGGGATCTCGACAGCAGGGCAGGTGGCGGCGCCACCGTTGATCGGGCAGTTGACCCCATCGGCATCCGCCTTCATCGAGGCGTTGTCGACCCCGGCGGGCACCTGGTCGTTGACCACGACGTCCCGGGCCCGGGAGGGTCCGTTGTTCGTCACGCTGACCCGCCACTGGATCTGCTGGCCGGGGACGACGGGGTTGGTGAGCAGCGCCTTCGAGACTACGAGGTTGGCCTGGGGCGTAGGCGTGTTGGTCGGTGAGGCGACGGCGGTGTGGGTGGGTGTCGCGGGGTCGGGTCCGCCGGTGACGGTCGCGGTGTTGGTCGGTGTGACCGTGGCGTCTTGGGCCAGCGTGCCGGTGAGTGTCCAGGTGGCCGTCTGGCCGACGGGGATCTCCACGGCGGGGCAGGTCGCCGTCCCGTTGTTGATCGGGCAGGGCGTGTTGTCGGCGTCGGCCTTCATGCTGGCGCCGCTGACTCCGGCCGGTACCTGGTCGGTGACGACGACGTTCCGGGCGCGGGAGGGCCCGTTATTGGTGACGGTGACCCGCCACTGGATCTGTTGGCCGGGGACGACGGGGTTGGTGAGCAGCGCCTTGGAGACGGTGAGGTTGGCCTGCGGCGCGGGCGTGTTGGTCGGGGTGGCGACGGCGGTGTGGGTGGGTGTTGCGGGGTCGGGTCCGCCGGTGACGATCGCCGTGTTCGTCGGTGTGACCGTGGCGTCCTGGGCCAGTGTGCCGGTGAGGGTCCAGCTCAGCGACGAACCCGCCGGGATCTCGACGGCCGGGCAGGTCGCCGTACCGCCGGTGATGGGACACGGAGTGCCGTCGGCCGCTGCCATTGAGGCGTTGCCGACGCCGGCCGGTACCTGGTCGGTGACGACGACGTTCCGGGCGCGAGAGGGTCCGTTGTTGGTGACGGTGACCCGCCACTGGATCTGTTGGCCGGGGACGACCGGGTTGGTGAGCAGCGCCTTGGAGACGGTGAGGTTGGCCTGCGGTGTGGGCGTGTTGGTCGGGGTGGCGACGGCGGTGTGGGTGGGTGTTGCGGGGTCGGGTCCGCCGGTGACGATCGCCGTGTTCGTCGGTGTGACCGTGGCGTCCTGGGCCAGCGTGCCGGTGAGGGTCCAGCTCAGCGACGAACCCGCCGGGATCTCGACCGCCGGGCAGGTCGCGATGCCGCTGCTGATGGGGCAGTTGGCCCCGCCTGTATCAGCGGTCATCGTCGCGCCGGTGACGCCTGTCGGCACCTGGTCCGTCACGACGACGTTCCGGGCGCGGGAGGGTCCGTTGTTGGTGACGGTGACCCGCCATTGGATCTGCTGCCCGGGGACGACCGGGTTGGTGAGTAGTACCTTCGAAGCCGTCAGGTTGGCCTGCGGCATGGGCGTGTTGGTCGGGCTGGCGACGGCGGTGTGGGTCGGGGTTGCGGGATCGGGTCCGCCGGTGACCGTCACCGTATTGGCGGGCGTGGCGGTCGCGTTGGCGTCCAGGGTGCCGGTGAGCGTCCAGCTCAGCGACGAACCCGCCGGGATCTCGTCGGCTGGGCAGGTCGCGATGCCGCCGGTGATCGGGCAGTTGGTCCCGCTCGTGTCGGCGGTCATGGTCGCGCCGGTGACGCCGCCCGGCACCTGGTCCGTCACGACGACGTTCCGGGCGCGGGAGGGTCCGTTGTTGGTGACGGTGACCCGCCATTGGATCTGCTGCCCGGGGACGACCGGATTGGTGAGCAGCACTTTCGAAACCGTCAGGTCGGCCTGCGGTGAGGGCGAGGTGGTCGGCGAGGCGACCGCCGTCCTGGTGGACGCCGACGGGTCCGGGCCGCCCGTGACCGTCACGGAGTTCACCGGCGTGGAGGTTGCGTCGGAGGCGAGCGTGCCGGTCAGCGTCCAGGTCTGCGAGGAGCCGGCCGGGATCTCGACCGCCGGGCAGGTCGCGACGCCGCCGGTGATCGGGCAGTTGGCCGCGCCCGTGTCGGCGGTCATCGTCGCGCCGGTGACGCCGGTCGGCACCTGGTCCGTCACCACCACGTTCCGGGCCCGGGACGGCCCGTTGTTGGTCACCGTCACCCGCCACTGGATCTGCTGCCCCGGGACCACCGGGTCGGTGAGCAGGACCTTGGAGACGGTGAGGTTGGCCTGCGGCGACGGCGAGCCGGAGGGGCTGGCGACGGCGGTGTGGGTCGGGGTTGCGGGGTCCGGCCCGCCGGTGACCGTCACCGTATTGGCCGGCGTAGTGGTGGCGTTGGCGTCCAGGGTCCCGGTGAGGGTCCAGCTCAGTGACGAACCCGCCGGGAGCTCGACCGCCGGGCAGGTCGCGATGCCGCCGGTGATCGGGCAGTTGGTCCCGCCCGTGTCGGCGGTCATGGTCGCGCCGGTGACGCCGGTCGGCACCTGGTCCGTCACCACCACGTTCCGGGCCCGCGACGGCCCGTTGTTGGTCACCGTCACCCGCCACTGGATCTGCTGCCCGGGGACGACCGGGTTGCTGAGCAGGACCTTCGAAACCGTCAGGTCGGCCTGCGGCGAGGGCGAGGTGGTCGGCGAGGCCACCGCCGTGTGGGTGGATGCCGTCGGGTCCGGTCCTCCGGTGACCGTCGCCGTGTTCGTCGGCGTCGTCGTCGCGTTGGGGTCCAGTGTGCCGGTCAGCGTCCAGTTCAGTGCCTGCCCGGCCGGGATCTCGACCGCCGGGCAGGTCGCGACGCCGCCGGTGATCGGGCAGGCGGTCCCGTTCGGCGCGGTCATCACGGGGTTGTCGACCCCGGCCGGGACGGTGTCCGTGACGACCACGTTCCGGGCCCGCGACGGACCGGCGTTGAAGACGTTGACCCGCCACTCGATCCGCTGCCCGGGCACCACCGGGTTGGTCACCAGGGACTTGCTGACGGTCAGGTTGGCCTGCGGTGAAGGGCCGGCGGTCGGCGAGGCGACGGCGGTGCGCGAGGATGCGGAGGGGTCCGGTCCTCCGGTGACCGTCACCGTATTGGCCGGCGTGGTGGTGGCGTTGGCGTCCAGGGTCCCGGTGAGGGTCCAGCTCAGCGACGAACCCGCCGGGATCTCGACCGCCGGGCAGGTCGCGACGCCGCCGGTGATCGGGCAGTTGGCCGCGCCCGTGTCGGCGGTCATCGTCGCGCCGGTGACGCCGGTCGGCACCTGGTCCGTCACCACCACGTTCCGGGCCCGGGACGGCCCGTTGTTGGTCACCGTCACCCGCCACTGGACCGGCTGGCCTGGCACGACCGGGCTGGTGAGCAGCGACTTGGAGACGGTCAGGTTGGCCTGCGGCGAGGGGCTCGCGGTCGGCGAGGCGACCGCGGTCCGGGCGGTGGCGCCCGGGTCGGGGCCACCGGTGACCACCGCCGTGTTGGTGGGTGTGACGGTGGTGTTCGGGTCCAGGGTGCCGGTGAGGGTCCAGGTCTGGGAGGAACCGACCGGAATCTCGACCGCCGGGCAGGTCGCGACGCCGCCGCTGATCGGGCAGTTGGCCCCGTCGACACCCTGCCGCATCGTCGCGCCGGTGACGCCGGCCGGCACCTGGTCCGTCACGACCACGTTCCGGGCCCGGGACGGCCCGTTGTTGGTCACCGTGACCCGCCACTGGATCTGCCCGCCGGGCACGACGGGATTGGTGAGCAGCGTCTTGGAGATGGTGAGGCCGGCCTGCGGCGAGGGGCTCGCGGTCGGCGAGGCGACGGCGGTACGGGTGGCGGCGGACGGGTCGGGGCCGCCGGTGACCAGCGCGGTGTTGGTCGGCGTGGTGGTCGCGTTGGGGTCCAGCGTGCCGGTGAGGGTCCAGCTGGCGGTGCCGTTGACGGGGATCTCGACGGCGGGGCAGTTCGCGGTGCCGCCGGTGATCGGGCAGGCGGTGCCGTCCTGGTCGTAGGCCATGCTCGCGGCGGTCACGCCGGCCGGGACCTGGTCCGTCACCACGACGTTCCGGGCCCGGGAGGGACCGTTGTTGGTGACCTTGACCTGCCACCTGATCTGCTGGCCGGGCACCACGGGGTTGGTCAGCAGCGTCTTCGAGACGACCAGGTTGGCCTGGTTGCCGGGCGGGACGGGGTTGGCGGTGCTGGTGCAGCTGGGGGAGCAGTTCGGGTCGGTGACGCCGCCCGGCGGGGTGACGGTGGCGCGGTTGTCGAGGGAGCCGGTGGCGTCCGCCGGGACGGTTCCGGTGAGGCGGTAGGTGACCTGTGCGCCCGCCGGGAGGTCGACGGTGGTGTTGATGTCGCCGGTGCCGGAGGCGGGGGTGCCGCAACTGCCGCCCCCGGCGGCGGTGCAGGTCCAGGAGAAGTTCCGGATCGTGGTGGGCAGGGTGTCCCTGACCGAGGTCCCGGGGGCGTCCGAGGGGCCGTCGTTCTTGACCACGATCGTGTAGGTGAGCGGTTGGCCGGGCACGTACGGGTTCTTGTCCGGGGTCTTGGTGACCGAGAGACCGGTGGTGGGGCGCCCGGGGGTGTCGACGGTGCTGGAGCAGGTCGGACCGCAGTTGGGGTCGGTGCTGGCGGCCGGGCGGGTCACGGTCGCGGTGTTCGACAGCGTACCGGTGGTGGAGGAGGGGACGGTGCCCGTCACCGTGTACGTCACGGAGCTGTTGGCCGCGATCGTGGCGGTCGTGTCCAGGTTGCCGGTGCCGCTCGCGGCGCCGCAACTGCTGCCGGTGCCGCCGGACGCGCAGGTCCAGGTGAAGCCGGACAGTGCGGACGGCAGCGCGTCGCGCACGGCGGCGTTGACGGCGGGCGCGGGTCCGGCGTTGCTCACCACGAAGGTGTAGGTGAGCCGTTGTCCCGGGACGTACGTCGCGGGGGAGGCAGTCTTCTTCACGGACAGGCCGACCTGGGTGACCCACTCCAGGACGATCTCGCCGTTGCCGCCGTTGCTGTAGCCGCCGCCGTCGCCGATGCCGCTGGTGTACTGGGCGTCGCCGCGGCCGCCCGAGGTGCCGCCGACGCCGTTGCCGTTGCTGTTGGTGCCGTTGGAGGTCTGTGTGTTGGTGACGCCGGTTCCCCGGTTGTAGCCGGAGCCGCCGCCGCCCATGCCGTTGGCGTCGAGCGTGCCGCCGCGCTGGCAGGCGCCGCCACCACCGCCGTAGTAGCCGCCGCCGCCTCCGCCGCCGCCCTCGTTCTGCGGGAAGGGGGCGCCGCGGCCGCCCTGGTACTGGCTGCCGGCGGTGGCGGCCGCGCACGCGGTCTGGGTGGCGGCGGCGCCGCCCGCGGTCTGGGTGCCGCCCCGACCGGAGGCGGCGGGCTGGTTGTCCTGGCCGCCGTTGCTGCCGCCACCGCCGCCGGCCGCCGGCGTGGTCGCGTCGGCGCCGGGCGAGGAACCGCCGCCACCACCGGCGATGACCAGCGGATTGCTGCCGTAGGCACCGTTCCACACGGCGCTCATGCCGCCGCCGCTGCCGCCGGTCGCGCCGGCCCCGCCGGACACCGAGAAGCCCTGGCCGCCCCCGCCGCCCCCGCCGTAGGTGGAGGCGGTGCTGTTGAGCCGGCCGCCCTGGCCGACGGTGAGGGTCAGCGACTGACCGGGTGTCACCGCCAGGGTGCCGGTGGTGTAGCCGCCACCGCCGCCGCCGTACTGGCCGGTGTAGTAGTCGCGGGGGGAGCCCGCGCCGCCGGCGCCGAACACCCGGGCGTACACCGCGGTGACGCCGGCCGGCACGGTGAAGGTCTGGTCGGCGCCGCTGTAGGTGACGCGGGCGCAGTTGGTGAAGCTGCCGGTCGGGGTGCACGCGACCTGTGCCCGCTGCTCCCGGGGCAGGCCCTGCGGGCCGTGGGCGGGAGGGGCGGCGGCGAGCGCCAGTCCGCCCTGGGGGACCAGGCACAGGAGCGCGAGCACGCCGCGCGTCGCCGTCCGGAACCGACCGCCGAGCAACGACCTCACCGGGGCCATCCGGCGTCTCCTCTCGCGACCGTGCGCGCACGGGCCCAGCTGGGCGGACAACACGACAAATCAGGCGAATGTACGCAGATGAGATCAGAGACTGCCGAGAAGGGGTGCCCATGAGGGCGACGTGATGACGTGTCAGTCGGCTTTTGTGCCGGAATCCGCGCTTTCGGCCCATCCGGGTCACCGTTCGGCGCAGTCGGGTGGAGCGGCCCCGGGGCGGAGTGGGGCGGGGCCGCTGTGCCCGGGACCGGCCCTGGGCGCCCGTCGCTTGCGGCCGTCAGCCGAAGGTCGGCACGGTGTCCAGGATCGCGAGCCGCGCGTTGGCCGTCCTGATGCTGCCGCAGAGCACCTGCGCGCCGCCGACGCGGTAGTCCTCACCGCTGCCGGTGGCCTTGATCGCGGCACCCTGGAGCGAGGTGTACTGCTTGTCCTGGAGATCGTCCTTGCGCAGGTCGCGGACGACGATGAGCTTGCGGACCAGGTCGCCGGCGCCCTGCTGGGTGGCCAGGGCCTTCCTCTGGTCCTCGCCCAGTTTGGCGAAGGCCGCGTCGTTCGGGGCGAAGACGGTGACGTTCTCCATCGAGTCGAAGATGTCCTTCGCCTTGGCCGTCTTGACCAGGGCGGACAACTGGGAGAGGTCCTTGGCCCGGTCGATCGCGCCCAGCACCGGCAGGCGGCCCATCGCGTCGAGGCTGCCCGTGCCGTCGCCGGTCATCGTCGCGCAGGCCTGGCCGAAGGCCTTCTCGGGCGGCGGGGGCGCGGCGGCCACCGGGCCGGGCCCACCGGTCCCGGCGTCGACACCGCCGCAACCGGCGAGCGGGGCGACGGCGAGCGCCAGGGCCGTGAGGAGGGCGGGGCGGTGGGTGCGGCGGCTCATACGGGGATCCTCCAGGGGGAACCGGTCGAATCGTGCCGGATACGCCCCAGATGGTGACACCGTACCGAGCCGCCGCCCGGGAGATCCGGCCCGCACGGCAACGCCCGTCACCCGTGCGGAGCCGTCTCCGCCCCCGCCCCCGGCCCCCCGGCCGTCGTCCTTCCCGGGGCGGTGGAGATCACCACGGTCGGCCGGCGGGCTTCCGTGCGGTGAGGCCTCAGCGGACCGCGGGCACACCGTCGGACCGGTCGAGGAGGTGCAGGGCCTGCTCGGCGGGGCTGCCGGGCGGGGCCGTGTAGACCACGAGGACGTGGTGGGCGGCGCCCGGGACCTGGAAGGTCTCGTAGGTCAGCGCGACATCGCCGACGACGGGATGCCGGAAGCGCTTGGGGCCGTGGGTCTTCTCGTGCACATGGTGGCCGGCCCACAGCTTGCGGAAGCTGTCGCTGCCCAGCGACAGTTCGCCGACGAGGCGCACGAGTTCCGGGTCGTGCGGGCGCCGCCCGGCGGCCATGCGCAGGACGCCGACCGTGGTGCGCGCGGCCTCGTCCCAGTCGGAGTGGACCTCGCGGGCGTCCGGGGCCAGGAAGATCCGTCGGGCCATGTTCCGCTCGCGCGGCGCCAAGTTGGGGAAGTCGGCGATCAGAGCGGTCGCCGGCCGGTTCCAGGCCAGGACGTCGCTCCGATCGTTCATGACCAGGGCGGGGGAGACGGGGACGGCCTCGACGACCTGCCGCACCGCCGGGCGCAGCACCTCGCTCCGGACACCGGCCGCTGCCGTCGTCCGGGCCGGGCGGGGCGGCCGGGCCAGGTCGTGCAGATGGGCGCGTTCGGCGGATCCGAGCCTCAGGGCTCGGCCGAGAGCGTCGAGGACCTGGTCGGACGGACGGTCGGCGCGTCCCTGCTCCAGGCGGACGTAGTAGTCGGTGCTCAGCCCGACCAGTTCGGCGACCTCTTCGCGTCGCAGTCCGGGCACGCGGCGGCGGCCGGTCGGCGGCAGGCCCACGTCCGCCGGTGACACCAGGGCGCGCCGCGCCCGAAGGTAGTCACCGAGCCTGTCGCTGATCGTGTTCGTCCCGGCCATGCGTTCCAGTATGGAGGTGCCGGCGGGGGGTGCGGCGGCGGGAGGGTGGCCCTGTCGGTCCCAGGGAACGGCGGGTCCTTCATGCGCGGGTGGTCCTCGCGAACGATCGACGTCATGTCCACTCCTTCCGCCCCTTCCGCGCGAACCGGGCACTCCGCCCCGCTCGCCCTCGCTGCCCCTCCTGCCCTCGCCGCCCCGTCGCCGCCACCGTCCCCGGCCCGGTCCGGGACTCGGACCCGGTCCGGGACCCGGACCGGCGGCGGTGGCGGCGACATCGGGCGCGGCTACTGGCCGACGGTGCTCGCGGTCGCCTCCGCCGGAGTGATGCTGCCGTTCTCCGTCACCGGGGCGGCGGTCGCCCTGCCGGACATGGCCGCCCGGCTGGGCTCCTCGACCGGCTCCGCGCAGTGGATGCTGAACGCCTTCAACGTCACGTTCGCCGCCCTGCCGCTCGCGGCCGGCGGCCTCGCGGACCGGTTCGGCCGCCGCCGCGTCCTGCTGACCGGCATCGCCCTGGTCGGTGCGATGTCGCTGCTGGTCGCACTGTCGCCCTCGATGGCCCTGGCGGACGCGGCCCGGGCGGTCCAGGGATGCGGTGCGGCGGCCGTCCTGGCCTCGGGCGCGGCGGTACTGGCTCACGCCACGTCCGGCCGGCGCCGACAGCTGGCCTTCGGGATCCTCGGCACGTCGTTCGGCACGGGCCTGGCGATCGGGCCGCCGCTCGCCGGGGTCCTGGTCGAACTGGCCGGCTGGCGCTCGGTGTTCCTCCTGGTCGCGGTGATGTCGGTGCCCGCCTGGTTGTGCGCGACCCGCGCCCCGGAGTCCCGCAACCCCGCCGGGACCGCCCTGGACCTGGCCGGGCCGGCCGCCTTCACCGCCGGACTGGCCTTCCTTTCGCTCGCCTTCGTCCGGGCCGGGGCCGCGGGCTGGGCCGCACCGGGCACCCTGCTGCTGCTCGCCGCGGCCGTGGCGCTGGTGGTGCTGTTCGCCGCGGTGGAGGTCCGTCTGGGCGAGCGCGCGATGTTCGACGTCCGGCTGTTCCGCAGGCCCGAGTTCGCCGCGCTGGTCTGCCAGCCCTTCACCGTCACCCTCGGCTTCGTCGTCCTGCTGGTCTACCTGCCCGCCTACCTCCAGGGCGTCGCCGGCCGTTCGACCTCGGCCAGCGGACTGCTCCTGCTGCCGATGACCGCACCGGTGCTGCTCCTGCCGCTCGCCGCCGCCCGGCTGGCCGCGCGCACCTCCGTGCGGGCGGTGCTGACCGCCGCCTCCGTGCTGATCATGGTCGGCGCCCTGCTCCTGACGACCCTGCGCGGCGACGGATCGTGGCCGGCCCTGGCGCTTCCGCTGCTCCCCTTCGGCATGGGCGTCGGGCTGGCGTTCGGAGTGATGGACAACGCCGCCGTCGGCACCGTCCCGGTCGAGAACGCCGGCGCCGCGGCGGGCATCTTCAACACGATGCGGATCACCGGTGAGTCGGTGGCCGTCGCCGGCGCGGCCGCCCTGCTCACGACGCTCACCGCCGCCCGGTCGACGGGCGGCGGCCTCCCCTCCGAGGCCGCGACCCGGCTGGCCGGGCACGCCGTCCAGGGCCGGGTGGACGAGGCCCATCGCGCCGCCCTGGCCGAGGGTTTCACCGACGCCTTCCACACCCTCGGCCTCGTCCTCGCCGCCCTGTCCGCCCTGGGCGCCGTCCTCACCTGGTGCGCGCTCGCACCGCGCCGCTCCGCGGACCGAGCCCGCGCACCCCGTCCGTAGCACTCGGCCGTGGCCCTCGCCCGTACTCCTCGGCCGTATCCCTCGCCCGTCCTACCCGGTCCGTTCGGGTTCGACGGCGCTGAGCGGAGCGGCCAGTGACTCCAGGCTGCGCCGTTCGGCCTTGACGCCGATCGCCGCCTCGACCAGTCCGGCGAGGGTCATCAGGGTGGCGCCGATGCAGAAGGCCAGGGTGGTGTCGGAGACCTTTCCGCTGCCCACCAGGCCGTTGAAGAGCAACGGGCCGCTGATGCCGCCGACGGCGGTGCCGACGGCGTAGAAGAAGGCGATGCACATCGCCCTGGTCTCCAGCGGGAAGATCTCGCTGACCGTCAGGTAGGCGGAGCTGGCGCCCGCGGAGGCCAGGAACAGGACGGCCGTCCAGCAGGCGGTCATGGTCACGGCGGACAGGGAGCCCTGCTGGAAGAGCAGCGCGGTGCCGAACAGCAGCACACCGGAGCCGATGTAGGTGCCGGCGATCATCGGCTTGCGCCCGACGGAGTCGAACAGGCCGCCCAGCAGCAGCGGACCGAGGAAGTTGCCGACCGCGATCACCGCGAAGTAGTACCCGGTGTCGCCCTCGGGGACGGCGAAGAACTTGGTGAGGATCACCGCGTAGCCGAAGGTCACCGCGTTGTAGAGGAAGGCCTGCCCGATGAACAGGGACAGGCCGAGCACGGTGCGGCGCGGATAGCGGGTGACGACCGTGCGGGCGATGGTGCCGAAGCCGAGCGGGCCGCGCTCCCGGATGCGGATCGGTCCGCCCTCGACGGGCGGCAGCTCGCGGCCGTACTCCTCCCGCACGATGCGTTCGGCCTCGGCCACCACCTCCTCGGCCTCCTCGGCCCGGCCGTGGGTGAACAGCCAGCGCGGACTCTCCGGGACGTGCCGGCGCACCAGCAGGATGACCAGGCCGAGGGCCACGCCGATGCCGAAGGCCAGCCGCCAGCCCAGGTCGGTCGCGAACAGGGCGGTGTTCAGCAGGGCGATCGAGGCGAAGGCGCCGATCGCCGCGCCGATCCAGAAGCTGCCGTTGATCACCAGATCGATCCGGCCGCGCACCCGGGCCGGGATCAGCTCGTCGATCGCGGAGTTGATCGCCGCGTACTCGCCGCCGATGCCGAATCCGGTGAAGAAGCGACAGAGGAAGAAGAACCAGGCGGACCACGAGAACGCGGTGACGGCGGTGGCCGCCAGGTACACGGCCAGGGTGATCATGAAGAGCTTCTTGCGGCCCAGCCGGTCGGTCAGCCAGCCGAAGAACAGCGCGCCGCTGCACGCCCCCGCGACGTAGACGGCGGCGGCGATCGTGGTGACCTGGGTGGTCGTGATGGTGATCCCGCTGCCGCTCTCCGCGAGCCGGGCCGCCATGTTGCCGACGATCGTGACCTCGAGGCCGTCGAGGATCCAGACCGTCCCCAGCCCGATCACGATCCGCCAGTGCCAGCGGGACCACGGCAGCCGGTCCAGCCGCGCGGGGACGTCGGTCTCGACGACCCCGTCGCCGGGGCGGTCCTGGGCGGGCGGCCGTTGCCGCACCTCTCGCCCCGCTCCCTCCACCGGGTCGGACATGGCGAACTCCTTCCCTCGCGCCGGTAGGACTCCCGGCGTCTGCCCGGATCCCGCACGACCACACCACACCACATCGCCCCGTTCGTCCGGCGCATCCCGCCCACCGGGCCTGCCGGTGTCCGGTTCCGGCAACTCCGCTGCCGGGTCTGGTGGTTGGGGATGCGGCGGGCCATGCTGGCGATGGGGGTGCGTTCACCCGGCCGGCCGGGTGGACGACCGGGTCCGCAGCGCCGGACACCGGGCCCCGTACTCGGCTCCGGACTTCGGAAAGGCCTGTTCCCCATGGACGAGACGCTGGATCGGTTCCTGCCCGTGTACGGGCACCGAGCGGTTCACGGGATCACTCTGGCGGCGCCGCCGGAGGAGGTCTGGGCGGCGCTGCAGAGGGTGACGCTGGCCGACCTTCCGCTGCCCCGGATGCTGCTGGCACTGCGGACGCTGCCCTCGCGCCTGCGGAACACGGGCCCCGACCTGCTGGACCGCTCGGTGCCCCTGGCGGAGCTGTTCCGCAGGGACGACCGCTGGGTGACCCTGGCCGACGAGCCGGGGCGGGCCCTGGTGCTCGGCCGGGTCGCGCGGTTCTGGAGCCCGGTGCCGCGGGAGCCGGCGCGACCGGGGGACGGCGCGGCGTTCGCCGCGTTCGCCGAGCCGGGCTGGGCGAAGGCGGTCATCTCGCACGAGGTGTTCGCCCACGGCAGCGGCTCGCGGCTGGTGACGGAGACCCGGATCCAGGGGACCGACGCGCGCGCGAGGCGACGGTTCGCGGCGTACTGGCTCCTGATCCGCCCGGGTGTCGGCCTCATCCGGCGCAGCGCCCTCGCCGCGGCGGGCCGCCACTGCGAGAGCGCCTGAGAATTGCGAGAGCTTCGTCGGGACCCGTCCTCCCCGCACCCCGACGAGGGCCTTCCACCCCAGCAGCCGCTACTCGGCCACTGCCTCCACTACCGGTACCGGGGACCGTATGTACCTGAGCGTCATCACCCCCTGCCTGCTGCCACCGTCCGCGGGCCCCGCTCCCGTGCCGTAGGGGTTCCGACCCGGGGCCCGCCGGAACGTGCGGGCTACCGGTCGGGGGCGGCGCCCTCGATGGCGGCGAGGAGGAGCGCGTGGACCGCCGCGGCCGCCTCCTGGGTGGCCGGGTCGGGGTCCTTCAGCTGGGGCGTGATCAGCTCGGCGGCCGCGGCGAGGAGCGGGACCGGCACGGTGGCCTCGCGCAGGTGGAGCAGCTGGGAGGCGGCGCGCTCACCGGGCGTGGCCCTGGTTCGGGCGTCGGGGATCAGGGCGGTGAGGCCGCGGGGGAGGGGCTGGGTGCTGGTCACCCGGCCCATTCTTCCGGGTCGGGGCCGGTGTCGATCACCACAGCCGTCCGGCGGGTCCCCGGCCCGGGCCCTTCCCCGCTCCACCCCCCGTTTGCGACCTGACACCTTGAGCAGGTCGGCGCCGCCGCGGTCCGCGGCGGCGCCGAGAGCAGGCGCCGGAGAACCGGCCCGTCAGCCCGTGCGCCGCCCGCCCGTCCCGAGCCGCCGTCCGGACGGGAGTGTCCGTTCGAGGGCGAGCATCGCGGCGGCGACCTCGTCGACCGCCGCGTCGGGGATCGCGATCGCGGCGTGGTCGAGGACGAGCAGTCGGGCGTCTGGGATCTCGTGGGCGAGGGCCGCGCCGTTGCCGAGGGGGAAGAGCGGGTCGTGGCGGCCGTGGACGACCAGGGTGGGGAGGTCGAGCGTGGGCAGGCGCTCGCGCCAGCGGGGTCGGCAGTCGAGGCGGGCGAAGACCGTGCCCAGCTGGTTGGCGAGGTGGACCGCCGGGTCGCTGCCCGGGGTGCGGTCCCAGATGCGGGCGGCGGTGGCGCGGGCGGCGGCGGGGTCGTCGCCGCGGATGCTCGCGCCGGTGGCGGCGAACTCCGCGACCGCCTCCCGGTCGGTCCAGTCCGGCATTGGGCGGGCGAACAATCGGCCCATGGTCGCCCGGTCGTGGTCGGGGAGGTCGTCGTCGGGAGGACCGGGGGCGACGGCGCGGGTGCCGGCCAGGGTGAGGGCGGAGAACGCGTCGGGGTGGTCGAGGGCGGCGACCTGGGCGACCATCCCGCCGACGCCGTTCCCCGCGAGGTGCGCGGGCGCCGCGCCCAGGGCGCGGGCGAGGGCGGCGGCGTCGGCGGCCAGGTCGCGCAGGGTGTAGGCGGGCGCCTGCGGGTCCACCGTCGCCGACTCGCCGCTGTCGCGCAGGTCGTAGCGCACCACGCGGCGCCCGCCGGCGGCGAGCCGTTCGCAGAGCGCGTCGGGCCAGGAGAGCATGGTCGGCCCGCCCGCGAGCAGGAGGAGCGGCGCGTCGTGGTCGCCGAAGGACTCGATGCCGAGGACGGTGCCGTTGACGGCGACGGTGGCCATCTCAGGTCACCGGCCGTTGCTGGTGCCGCCGGTGCCGCTGCCACCGTCGTTGCCGCTGCCGTTGTCGCCGTCGCGCCCCAGCCCCCGGTCCGGCGCGCTCATGTCGCCCGTCGCCGGGGTGCCGTCGGTGCGGGCGTAGCGCAGGTAGACGGTGCCCTCCGGTCCGGCGACCGGCGGCTCGAGGAGGGCGAGGTTGGTGGGAACGGCGCCGCCGTCGAACACCTTCTTCCCGACGCCGAGCACGATCGGGTGCACCCAGAGGTCGAGGCGGTCGAACAGCCGCTCCCGCAGCAGCGTCTGCACCAGGTCGAGGCTGCCGACGACCTTCACGTTCTCGTGCCGGTCACGGATCTCGCGCACGGCGGCGGCCAGGTCCGGGCCGAGCTGCGTGGAGCCGTCCCAGGGGAGGTCCGGCGTGCCGCGGGAGGCCACGTACTTCGGGACGCGGTTGAACAGCTCGGCGATCTCGCCGTCCTTCTGGTGCGGCCAGTACGCGGCGAAGATGTCGTACGTCCGCCGGCCGAGCAGCAGGGCGTCCGTGCCCTCGTACGCGGCGACGATCTGCGCCCCGGTGACCTCGTTCAGCAGGGGCGCCTGCCAGCCCCCGAACGGGAACCCGACCGGGTCCTCGTCCGGTCCGCCGGGCGCCTGCGCGACGAGGTCGAGGGTGGCGAACAGTTCGATCTGGACGATTCCCATGGTCCGTACTCCCGGTGTGTGCGGTGCGGTTGTCCCTTCGAGATGTAGACCGGCCGGGACCGGAAAACTCATCGCCACGCCGGTGGTCGATTTTCCGCACCCGCGGGCCGGCCGGCCGCGCACAGCTCGGCGCGGCCGACCGGACCGCCGCCACCGGTGTCAGCCCGGGACCGGTACGGCGGCGAACTGGCGGGCGAGGTAGTCGAACCAGGTCCGGTGGAAGGCTGTGGCCAGCCGGGAGCCGGGAGCGATGAGGTCGAACGCGTGGTAGGCACCGGGGTAGAGGTGGAGCTCGACCGGGACGCCCTGGGCCCGCAGGCGGGTGGCGTAGTCGAGGTCCTCGTCCCGGAAGCAGTCGAGGTCACCGACGGTGATGAAGGTGGGCGGCAGGTCGGCGAGGTCGTCGGCGCGGGAGGGGGCCGAGTACGGGCACACGTCCTCGGTGCCGGTGCGGTCGCCCAGGATCGCCTGCCAGGCCAGCAGGTTGGTCGAACGGTCCCAGATGCCGATGTCGGTGATCTCGTGACTCGACGCGGTCCGGTTGCGGTCGTCGAGCATGGGATACGTCAGCGACTGGAACAGCGGTGCCGCGCCGCCGCGGTCGCGGACCAGGAGGGCCGTGGCGGCCGCGATCCCGCCGCCCCCGCTCTGGCCGGCGATGCCGATGCGGGCGCCGTCCAGGCCCAGGGCGTCGGCCTCGCGGCAGAGCCACTGGTAGGCGGTGAAACCGTCCTCGGCGGCGCCGGGGGCGGGCGTCTCCGGGGCGAGCCGGTAGTCGACCGCGGCGACGGCGCAGCCGAGGGCCGCCGCCAGCCCGGTCAGCCACGGCTCGTCCTGGGCGGCGAAGCCGAGCACCTGGCCGCCGCCGTGGAACCAGAGCAGGACCGGCAGGGGCCCGGGCGCGGTGGTGGGGCGCAGCAGGCGGACGGCCACCGGCACGTCGGGGCCGTGCGCCCGGTCCGCCCGGCTCGCGAGGTGTTCCTCGACGGTGACCGACGGGTCGGCGGGCGAGCTGTCGGCGGCGGCCTCGGCCTGGGCGCGGAAGGCCGCGCGCGTCGTGGCCAGGTCGGTCAGGTCGAACGCTCCGTTGGGGGTCATCGGGACCGCGTCGAGGGCCAGGCTCAGCTCCTGGTCCATCCGCCGACGGGAATCGGGCCGACGGGAATCGGGCCGAGGGGCATCGGGCCGACGGGAATCGTGGGTGCAGCTGTCATACGTGCGGGAACCGGACGTGCGGGGATCGGCCATGGTCGTGACTGCTTTCGGGGAGTGGGAGCTCGTCGGGGGCGACGGATTCAGGCGCTGAACGAGTCGATGACGACGACACCGGTCGGTCCGTACGTCTCCAGGGACTCCAGGACCTCGCTCGCCTCGTGGAGGCCGACGGTGCGCGAGACGATCCGGCCGGGGGCGAGCCGGCCGGCGGCGATCATGTTCAACATGGTGCCGAAGCGCTGGCCCTGCATGCCGAAAGCGCTCACGAACTCCAGCTCCTTGACCATCATGACGTCGATCGGCAGGGCGACGTCGCCCTGTTCGGCGGCGGTGGTGTGCCCGAGCTGGAGGTGGCGGCCGCGGGTGCGCAGGGAGAGTACGGAGTTGCGGCAGGCGGCGGCGATGCCGACGGCGTCGACCGATACCTGGGCGCCGCCGCCGGTGAGGGTCTTCACGGCCTCGACGGGGTCGGTCGCGGCGGCGTTCACGGTGTGGACCGCGCCGAGCGCGCGGGCGGCGTCCAGCTTGTCGTCCGTGATGTCGATCGCGATGACGTTGGCACCCGTCGCCGCGGCGATCTCCACCGTCGACAGGCCCGTGCCGCCCCCGGCGCCGTACACCGCGACCCACTCGCCGCCGCGGACCCGGGCCTGGTCGACGACCCCGTGGAAGGCCGTCATGTAGCGGCAGGCCAGCGCGGCGACGTCGGTGAAGCCGACCCCCTCGGGCACCTCGACCAGGTTGACGTCGGCGAAGCGGACCATCACGTACTCGGCGAAGGCGCCCCAGTACGAGACCCCGGGCACCAGCGCGTCGACATGGTCGCAGACGTGCTGGTTGCCACTGCGGCACGGTTCGCAGGAGCCCTCGCCGGGGTTCATCGGGAAGATGACACGAGCGCCCTCCTTCCACCCCCGGACGTCGCGGCCGACCTCCACGACGGTGCCGGCGAACTCGTGGCCGAGCACGAACGGGGCCTCCACCCGCGGTCCGCCGGTCCAGAACTGCCCGGCCCACAGCGCCCAGTCGGTCCGGCAGATGCCGTTCGCCCCGACCTTCACGATCGCTCCGTCCGGCGGGCAGACGGGGTCGGGCACATCGCGGAGGACGAGCGGCCGGTGGAGTTCCTCGATGACTGCGGCGCGCACGGCGCCACCTCCTCGTACTGGGGGGTGAAGACGCGTGAAGCGGGAGACCGCCACGCAAAGTCCACCGGTTCAAGTGGTGGACCTGGAACGTAGACGCTTGTTCGGAACGATGTCAACCGCATAGAGTGGTGGACATGGAAGGCGAACCCAAGGACCCGACCCCGTCCCCGGCCGGCGCGGGAAGTACGGGCAGTGCAGGTGGAACAGGCGCTGCGGACGGAACCCGGGAGGGACGTCAACGCGCCAAGAGCGACTTCCGCTTCGACGACGCGCGGCTGTGCTTCGCCTTCGCCGGCACCCTGGCCGACCGCGGCACCGGCACGCCCTTCGAACGGCTGCTCCGGCCCGAGGACTTGAGCCGCTGGGCGGTGGAGAGCGCCTGCACCACGGCCGCACCGCCCTGCACCGGTGCCGACCTCGATCGGGCGCGACACCTCCGCGAGGCGATCCACCGGACCGGCCGGGCACTGGCGGAGGCCGTCCCGCCCGCCCCGGAGGACATCGCGCTGGTCAACCGCGCCGCCGCCGAGCCGCCCTCGATGCCCGAACTCGCCCCGGACGCCGGCACCGTGCGCTGGCACGGCGACGGGATCACAGCGGTGCTCTCCATGGTCGCCCGGGACCTGATCTCCCTCTGCGCCTCCGAGCACCGCGCCCACGTCCGCCTGTGCGGGAACCCCGACTGCGCGGTCCCCTTCGTCGACACCTCCCGTGCCAGCGCCCGCCGTTGGTGCTCCATGAAGACCTGCGGCGCCCTCGCCAAGAAGCGCGCCTACCGCGCGAGGCGGCAGTCACCGGCCCAGTGAGGCGCTCCCGGCTCCCGGGTCCCGGGCGGCGGGTCCCGGCCACCGGTCACCGGGCGGCGGGCGGCGGTGCGGCTCCGCCCGATGCGGAACCCGACCGAACGGCACAGGATCAGCGCGTCCCGCGGATCGTCGGCCCGGCGGCCGAACCTGCGGAGGAGCGCCGCCCTGCCGGGTGGCGCGGGGCCTTCAGCGGGCGTGGAACCAGGTGTACGGTTTCGGCGTGCGGCCCTTCCGGCGGTGCGGGACGTCACGTTCGGTTCGGGGGGAGCCCACCCGCCGTCGGCGGTGCTCGTTCCTCCGTGCGCGGTGAGAGGGGGCAGGGTGAGAGTCCCATGACGGGCGCTGCCGTCCCGCGAACGCGGTGGATCGCCCGCCCCGACGCGGTCCTGCGTGGCGAGGAGGTCGGTGCCGGACCGACCTACGTCCTGCTCCACGCCGGTGGCGAACGCCGTCACGTGTGGGCGCCGGTCAGCAAGGCCCTCGTCGACGCCGGATTCCGCTGCGTGGCCTTCGACCAGCGAGGTCATGGTGACAGCGACGGCGACGCCCGAACGCTGGCGGCGTGCGCGGAGGACGTCGCCGCCGTGGTGTGCGGCGAGCCGTCGGGCTGCGTGGTCGTCGGCGCTTCGCTGGGCGGACTCGCCGCCGTGGCCGCCCTCACCGATCCGGCCGTGCGAGCGAGGGTGGCAGGGCTGGTCCTGGTCGACGTCGTCCCCTGTCTCGACGCCCCCCGGGTCCGCGCCTTCCTCGCCGCCGGCGGCCTGGCCGGCGCATACGCGGAACTCGTCGAGGACATCCTCGCTCATGTGCCCGTGCTCCGGCAGGTCACCGCGGAGCTAGACCTGCCCGTCCTGCTCGTCCACGGTGGTACCGGATCGTCGGTCGGCGCCGAGGACATCGACGAGTTGCTGCGGCTGGCTCCGCACACCACGGTCCTGCCCGTCCGCGACGCCGGACACCTCATCGCCCGCGAGCAGCCTGCGGCGCTGGCCCGGACCGTCATCGCCGCCACCGCCGCCTGGCACGGCGCGCGGTAACGAGCGCGCCGTCCAGGGGCCTTGTCCCTTCCGCTACCGACGGCCGGGTGCCGTGCGGGCAGTTCCGGAGCGCGGGAGGGGCAGAACGGTGGGGGCGGACGGGCAGCGCGGCAGGGCGGGCCGGGTCGGGAGAACCCGTCCGGTGGCGTCGAGGTGAAGCGTTCCCGCAGGTCAGGAGGGGTGATGTCGGCCAGGTGCGGGCCGGATCGGGAGCGCAGGGGCGTCGGGCGGAGCCGGGAGGGGACCGCAGTACTGTCCGGCGGGGTTCCGACGGTGCTGCCGGGCGATCCCGCACATCCGTACGTCGTCCCCGGGGGATCTGCCATGTCGGCTCGCCGCACTCTGCTCGTTCCGGCCGCGCTCGTCGGCGTCCTCCTCGCGGCGAGCGGCTGCGGACCCGACGACCCCACCGGTCCGGGGCCGGCGCAGGCCGCGACCGGGACGCCGACGGCGGGCCCGACCGGCGCTCCGACCGGTGGCGCGACCGCTGCTCCGACCGGCGCTCCGGCCGCACCGCCGAAGACCACGGTGCCCACAGCGCCGACGGTGCCCACGGCGGCGGCGACGCCCTCCGGTGCGACGCCCCCGTCCGGTGCGACGGCCGCGCCCGGTGCGACGGCCGCGCCCGGCGGCGGAGGTGCCGATGATTCCTACGCCTACACCCACCCCTGTGACGCCAAGGACCTGGCGATACGGGTGACCACCCGCCCCGAGGCGCCGAGCCAGCGGGTGATCGAGGTCCGCAACCAGGGCGCGCGCTCCTGCGGCCTGAGCTACTTCCCGCTGGTCAGCGTGGGCGACTCGCACGCCGCCGACCGTGGCAAGGACATCCGGCCGCTGGTCCCGGGCGGGCTGGGCGGCCCGCCCGCCTACCCGGTCGGCGCGGGCAGGACGGCGTTCGCCGTGATCGACCTCAACCCCGGTGGCGGAACCGCCGCGTCCGCGAGCGGGGTCGACGAGCTGAACGTGGTGGCCGACGGCGACCACATGCCGACCGCCGAGGCCCGGAACTTCCCGCTCGGCTCCGGCGCGAAGGTGCGGGCGCCCAGGCTGGGCCTCTACCGGGCCACCGTCGCCGACGCGGTCGCCAGCGCCGCCACCGCGGACCAGAAGCAGGCGTAGCGGTCGTCGCGCTCAGCCGAGCCGGACGGCCTCGACGCGGGAGAGCAGCGGGACCAGCCGGAAGCCGGCCCGGCTCCCGGACGGGAACCCCACCTGAACGACCGGCCGCCCGTACGAGCCGTGGGTCTGCCGGCCTGTCCGCCGCGCTGCCTGCCCCGGCCCGGGCCCGGTTGGTAGGTTCGTTCACCCGGACGCACTGACGACGGACACGGACCCGAAGGAGCGGCATGGGCGTCTTCCGCAAGCTCACCTCGATGGGCACGTTCGGCCTGGTCGACTTCCGCAGCGACAAGGAACGGATCGCCAGGAACACCAGGCGGACCGTCAAGGAACTGCGGAAGCAGACGAAGCTGATGAAGGAAGCGCGGAAGCGCGGCAGGTAGCCGGAGCCCCGGGCGAGGGGCAGGGGCAAGCGGCTCGGGGCAAGAGTCCCGGGCAGGGCGTGTCCCGGGCCGGGTCGTTCGTCCACGGGCCTATGGTGCTGGGTGTTCCCGCCCAGGCTCTCCCGGAGGACACCGATGGCCGTTCCCGCGCTGGACCACTCGACGACCCGCTATTCCCTGCAGCACGCCTACTGGATGGCGCGCGCGGCGGGCCTGGCGCCGCTGGAACGCGAGGCCATCGAGGAGCAGGCGCGGGCCTGGGGCTTCCAGGAGGTCAGACACTTCGAGTCCAAGCACGCCATGCCGTTCCCGATCGAGGACACCCAGGCCTACGTCATGGCCGGTGACCGCATGATCGTCGTCGGGTTCCGCGGCACCGAGGTGCTCAAGATCTACGACTGGCTCACCGACGTGAACACCCCGCCGGTCCCCGGACCGGCGAACAAGGGCTTCGTGCACTACGGCTTCCACCAGGCCCTGCAGTCCGTCTACCCCGGGATCCGCGACACCGTGAAGGAACTGCGTACCGGGAACCAGAGCATCTGGTTCACCGGGCACAGCCTCGGCGGCGCCCTCGCGATGCTGGCCGGCAGCAGGTTCTACTTCGAGGAGCCGCGGCTCCTGCCGGACGGCATCTACACCTTCGGCCAGCCCCGGACGTGCGAGCGCCAGCTCGCCGCCGCCCACAACACGGCCTTCCGGCAGCGCTGCTACCGCTTCGTCAACAACAACGACATCGTCCCCCACCTGCCGCCCGGCCCGTTCTTCACCCACGTCGACACGCTGCGCTACTTCGACGCGGGCGGTCACCTCCACGAGTCCATGCCGCTCGTGGCGGGGCTGAAGGACCGGGCCAAGGGCTTCGCGACCGACCTGCTGGCCCCGGAGACGGACGCCGTCAGGGACCATCACCTGCCCAACTACCTGGCCGCGTTCGAGAAGAGCCTCGCCGCATCGGGCTGAGGACGGAATGCCGAGTGCCGAGTGCCAAGTACCGAGCGCCGAGTGCCGGACGACGCCTGTGGCTCGCCGCCGGGTACGCCTGTCACCCCGGCCACAGGCGTCGCCACCGGGGCCGCCGCCGGTGTCCGGCGGGAGTCGCGTCCTCGGGCGGACGGGACTTCCGGAGCGGGGCGGTTTCGAGCAAGCCGGTGAGATGCGCGCCCAGGCCGAGCGAGCCCACCGCGACAGCGGCCAGGCCGGCGTTGCGCGCGGTGGCGTCGGGCGGCCCGGGAGGCGGGCCCAGGCGGGACCGGGCCGCTCCCGACGGGTCCACGGTGACGACGGTCTGCTCGCCGGTCCGCGGCGTCCAGTCACCCAGCTCCACGTTCCCGTGGCGACTGCCGTCGGGGAGGCGTACCTCGACGGTGGTGGAGGAGTTCTGGTCGCCCTTCCGCACCTTGACGACCACGGCGGGCACGGTCGTGCCCCGGTCGTGGAGCGCCTGTTGGTCGGCCATCGACACGCAGTACTCCTCGAAGACCAGCCAGCCGACCGCGAACACGGCCAACGACGCCGCTGACACCCTCCACCACGCGGGGTGGTAGGCCACGCCGGCCGCCGCCCCGAGAAGGAGGGCCGCCGCACCCGCCAGCATGACAACGATGCCGACCACATGGAGGTGGGCCCAGTGGTAGACCATCCACATCGACAGCCACCCCACGCCGGCGACCACGCCCGTCATGAGCGCGGCGAGGCCTGTCGCGGTCACGCCGCGCAGCAGAATCCGGCCCCGTAGTGGCACTCTGCGCCCCTCCGCCCCTGCCGCCACGCCCACCCCCGGCTCGTCGAACCCCGCCCGCTCGCAGACCTGTTGTCCCGATCCAGCGTGCAGGCGCGGGCCGCCCGGCGACAAGAGCAGTGCCGCCGCGACCGTCGGCGGCGTGGTCGAGCACCTGGCCCACCACCTCGCGCCGCATACGGGTGTCGGTCGCACGCTCCACTCCACCGGCGCGGGCACCGCGTCGTCCTCGGAGACGAAGCCGGCCGCTTCCCGGGAGCGGACATCCGCAGCACCCACCACGAACCCCGACTGCGGCACCGTCAGCACCCCTCCGCCACCGGGCCACTCCGCGGGGGACCGAACCGATCAGCGCCCGACCGGTCGGACGAGCCGTCCGTCGGCACCCGACCCGGCGCCCGGAACGCCAGGAGAACGTCAACCTGCCGTCATGGAGGTCCCGCTCCGGGGCGCCGAGGATGGGGGACAACGGCAGGGCGCGACCAGGGACCGTCCCGGCACCCGCCGCCCGGCCCGCAGGAGGAAATCACCATGTTCATCGGCAGGAAGCTGACCGCGACCCTGGCGCTGCTCGGCGCCGCGGCCACGGGCGGAGTGGTGGCCGCCGCCCCGGCGGGAGCGGCTCCGCGCGCCGCCACCTCGCAGACCACCCTCGCGTCGGTGGGAATCCGGCTGAGCACCAGTCACGGTGTCGGTGTGTACGGGTACTACAACGTGAACAGCGCCAAGGTCGCGGCGGACCTCTTCCCGTCCTCGCACGACGGGATCGACGTCGACTGCTGGAGCGACTGGGGCCAGGACATCGGCTCCGGAAGCCTCTGGTACCACACCTACCGCGAGTACCACAACGACGCCGGGTGGCAGCAGAGCGTGTACGGGTGGACCTACGCGGCATACGTGGACTACGGCGCCGCCAAGAGCCGCCTGCCCTTCTGCGGTTACTAGGCCGCGCCGTCCCTGACCAGCACCCGGGTCGCCCACTGACCGGGAACGGTACGGCCGGGCGGTGACACATCAACACCTGCCGCCGCCGGGGGACGGCGAGCGACAGACAGCGCCTGCGGCGAACCCCTGCGCGACCTCCGGCCCCACCCGGTGGAACGCAGGACGAACCGGCCGCCGTACGGGGGTCCCGGCCCACTCGACGAGTGTGCCGGCAACGGAACGGCCGCAGCCGAGGCGCCCGCCGTCGGGCCGCGTCGTCGCGAACACTGTTCGCGACGACGCGGCCCGACTTCTCGTTCGAGGAAAGCCGATGGAGTCGGCGATTGCCGCGGTGCTGTTGATCGCGACAGGGAAGGCCGGCGTTCGCGCCACCGGGAGGCGGATCTTCCGGGAGCGGGTGCTGGAGTTCCACGTCGTCCACGTCGATGGAGAGGAACGGAAGGCGTACCGATCCCCCTCCGGGGAGACACCGTTGTGGGAGCGGCTCATCGGTGGGCAAGTGACGGCTGGTTGAGGTGGGCCCGGTCAGGTGCGGCGGGTGACGGCGACGCCGGCGAGGCAGAGGGCGCCGCCGGCGAGGGTGAGGAGAGCGGGGGTTTCGCCGAGGAGGAGCCAGGCCATGGCGACGACGAGGGCGGGGACGGAGTAGGTGGTGGCGCCCATGCGGGCGGCGGTGGTGCGGGAGAGGGCGTAGGCCCAGGTGGTGAAGGCCAGGGCGGTGGGGAACAGGCCGAGGTAGACCACGTCGAGGGTGGAGGACAGGGGGGCGGCGGAGAGGTCCGAGGCCAGCTGGGGGGCGAACGGGAGGCAGGCGACGGCGCCGATCAGGCAGCCGAAGGTCGTCACCTGGAGGGCGGTGGCGTGCCGCAGGGCGGGCTTCTGGGCGACCACGCCCGCCGCGTAGGCGACGGCCGCGAGCAGGCACAGGCCGATGCCGGTCACCGAGCTGCCCTCGCCGCCCGACATGGAGAGGCCGACGACGATCACGCCGGTCAGCGAGACGGCCATCCCGGCGAGCAGCTTGGACGGGAGGCCCTCGCGCAGCAGCCAGCCGCCCAGCAGGGCGATCAGGACCGGGCCGATGCCGATCAGCATCGCCGCCGTGCCCGCCTCGACCTCCTTCTCGCCCCAGTTCAGGGCGACCATGTAGAGGCCGAACCAGAGCAGGCCCGAGACGGCGATGCCCGGCCAGGCGGCGCGCGGGGGCAGGCCCTCCCGGCGGTAGGCCAGCAGGCCGAGCAGGGCGACCGTGCCCACCAGCAGGCGGCCGAGCGCCAGGGATCCGGGGCCGAAGTGTCCGTTCGCGCTGCGGATCGCCACGAAGGCGGATGCCCACAGCACCACCGTCGTCGAGGCCGCCGCCAGTGCCTTGCCGTCCCTCGGGGCCACGCCCGCCGCTGAGATGCTCATGAGGGAGAACCTATGGTGCCGAGGTTTCGGCCCGCACCGAAATAACGGCCTCAGCCGTCGCCGAGCACGACGTCGGCGACCAGGCGGGCCACCGCCTCGGGCTGCTCCACCATCACCATGTGCCCGCTGTCGGGGACCTCCACCAGGGTGGCGGAGGGGCAGGCCTCGAGGGCGGCGCGCTCGGTGTCCGTGAGCCCGACCTCGTCCCGGTCGCCGCGCACCACCCAGGCGCGGGCACCGGACTCGCACAGCCGGGGGACGAGGTTGCCGTGCCGGTCGAGGTAGGCGAAGTACTCGGCGATGGCGCGGTTGCAGAACGACGGGGAGTTGCGCTTCAGATCGGCTACGAGCTCCGCCCGGCGCCGTTCCGGGAAGCCCTCGGCCAGGATCTTCGGCGTCATCCACAGCATGACCGGCCAGACCAGGGCGCCCAGCCCCGGGACCCGGCCGAGTGCCGAGGCGACCGCGAGCGCCTTGGACTCGTCCGGCCGGGAGAACGTGGGTGAGAGCAGTACCACCGGCCCGGAGAAGTGTCCGCCGGCCACCATCTCCAGCGCGACGTTGGCGCCGATGCTGTGGCCCACCACGGCCGTGCAGCCGCGTTCGGCCGCGAAGGTGCCGGTGATCGCCGCGTAGTTCTCGATCGACACGTCCACGGGCGCGATCGTGCCGGCGTGGCCGGGGACGGTCGCCGCGATCAGTCGGACCGGTGCGTCGGCGAGTGCGGGGGCGGCCGTCACGTCGGCGAAGAAGGTCGTGCCGCACATCCCGCCGGGCAGGAGGAGGACCCGGTGCGGGGCGTCGGGCGGACCGGACTCCCGTACGTCCCAGGCGTGGAACTGCGCGGCACCGACCATGGTTCGTCCCTCCGGGCTCGTACGACGAACCGCATTGTCGCGTGCCGCGCCGAAACGGTCGGTGACCTTGGGCCGGGCGTGGCATGTCGGGCCGTGCGCGGGCGGGCGGGAATATTCGGTTGCGCCGATCTCGGAAGTCGCTAAGCTCTCACTCGTTCGCGCCGCGGGGCTCCCGTGGCGTGGGGACCGACGTGGAGAAGCAGAGGAGGTGCGTTTCGATGGTCGCCGCCGTGTCGCGGCGCGCCTTGGTGTGCGCGCCATACGCCTCTTCCTCTCGTCTTTCGCCCACCGGCTGACGACGCCTCTCGACTGGCGCAACGGTGGGCTGTTCCCCAGGAGCCACCGCAGTGCGCGAGCGCTTTTCCGAGACCGATTCCTTCTCCCGTATCCGCGCCAAGGGCGCACCCCGCCGCGGCCGCCGCTCCGAGCGGTTCGACGACCACGAGCCCGAGGTCGTGTTCCGGTTCGACGACCACGGGGCCTACGCCGTCGCCGGTGACGAGTACGCCGACTTCGACGCCGAGCAGCACGACGGCCACGACGGCCATGGCGGCGCGTACGAGAACCACGGCGACAGCCACGACAGTTACGACGACAACCCCGACGGCGGCCCGGCCGAGGGCGACCGCTGGTCGACCTGGGACCGGTCCACCCCCACCGAGAAGGGGCCCGAGCCGCGCCCCGACTGGGTGGTGACCGAACTCGCGGCCGTGGACACCGAATTCGGGCTGGTGAAGACCGGCAAGGAGGCGGACGTGTTCCTGCTGGAGCGCGGGGTGCCGGGCACGGACCGCCGCACCCTGATGGCGGCCAAGCGCTACCGCGACTCCCAGCACCGGATGTTCCACCGCGACTCCGGCTACCTGGAGGGGCGGCGGCACAAGGAGTCCCGGATCGCCCGGGCGATGGCCAAGCGGACCGCGTTCGGCAAGGAGGCCATCGCCGCGCAGTGGGCCGGCGCCGAGTTCACCGCGCTGTGCCGGCTGTACTCGGCCGGGGTGGCCGTTCCCTACCCGGTGCAGATCCTGGGCACGGAGATCCTGATGGAGTTCGTCGGCGACGAGAGCGGCGCCGCGGCGCCCCGGCTCGCGCAGCTGCGCGCGGAGGAGGCGGACGTCGAGGACCTGTGGGAGCAGCTGGGGCGGAGCCTGTCGTTGCTCGCGGTCGACGGCTACGCGCACGGGGATCTCTCGGCGTACAACATCCTGGTCCACGAAGGGCGGCTGGTGATCATCGATGTGCCGCAGATCGTGGACGTCGTCGCGAATCCCCGTGGCCGTTCGTTCCTGGAGCGGGACGTGCGCAACGTCGGCGCCTGGTTCGTCTCCCGGGGCCTGCCGGAACGGCGGGTCGGCGAGCTGGTCGAGTCCCTGGAGTTCGACGCCCGGCTGGGGTGACGGGCGTCGGTCGGGCGGCGGGGTCGCACCCCGCCGCCCGACCTGACCCGAGCGGACGCCTCCGGCGGCCGCCGTCAGGCCCCGCGCTTCCAGAGCCCCCGCTCGGCGAGGATCGGCAGCACGTTCTCCCCGACCCAGTACGCCTCCTCCAGGTGCGGGGCACCGGAGAGGACGAACTCGTCCACGCCCAGCCGGTGGTACTCCTCGATCCGGTCGGCCACCTCGCGGTGGTCGCCGACGAGGGCGGTGCCCGCGCCGCCGCGCACCAGGCCGATGCCGGCCCACAGGTTGGGCGAGACCTCCAGCCGGTCGGTCGAGCCGCCGTGCAGCTGGCGCATCCGCCGCTGCCCCTCGGACTCGCTGCGGGCCAGTGCCGCCTGGGTCTCGGCGATCCGCGCCGGGTCCATGCCGGCGAGCAGCCGGTCGGCCTCCGCCCACGCCGCCCGCGCGGTGTCGCGGGTGATGACGTGCAGCCGGATGCCGAACCGCGGCGCGCGGCCGTGCCGGGCGGCGAGTTCGCGGACGTGCCGGATCTTCTCGGCGACCATGGCCGGGGGCTCGCCCCAGGTGAGGTAGACGTCGGCGTGCCGGGCGGCGACCTCGACGGCCTCCGGCGAGGAGCCGCCGAAGTACACCTCGGGCACCGGTTCCGGCAGCCGGGTCAGCCGGGCGCCCTCCACCCGGAGGTGGGTGCCGCGGTGGTCGACCTGTTCGCCGCGCCACAGCCGCCCGGTGACGGAGAGGAACTCCCCGGTGCGGGCGTAGCGGCCCGCCTTGTCGAGGAAGTCCCCGTACGCGCGCTGCTCGGCGGACTCGCCACCGGTGACGACGTTGAGCAGCAGGCGGCCGCCCGACTGGTTCTGGTAGCTGGTGGCCATCTGGGCGGCCAGCGTCGGGCTGAGCTGACCGGGGCGGAAGGCCACCAGGTACTTCAGGCGCTCGGTCTCCCGGGTGAGCATCGCGGTGGTCAGCCAGGCGTCCTCGCACCAGGCGCCGGTCGGCGTCAGCGCCCCGGTGAAGCCGAGCTGTTCCGCACTGCGCGCGATCTGGCCGAGGTAGGCGACGCTCGGCGGCCGGTCGGTGCCGACGGTGCCGGGCGTCGAGCCGTGGCCGCCGCCGACGACGTGCCGGCTGTCCCCGGTGGTCGGCAGGAACCAGTGGGCGGTGAGCGTCATGGCGGCTCAGCCCTCCCGGAGCGGGGTGAACCCGCCGTAGCCGCCGTCGTGGTGGACCAGCGGCGGGCCGTCGGTGGTGTCGACGGCCAGTACCTCGCCGACGACCAGCAGGTGGTCGCCGACCGGCTGGAGCAGGAACGGGCGGGCCGTGAGCCGGGCGGCGGCGCCCGCGAGGACGGGTGTGCCGTACGGGCCGGTGTGCCACTCGGTACCGGCGAAGCGGTCGGTCCCGCTGCGGGCGAAGCGGTTCGCCAGCTCCCGCTGGTCCTCGCGCAGGATGTGCACGGTGAAGGCCTCCGCCTCCCGTACCGCGGGCGCGGCCGAGGCGGTGGCCGACAGGTAGAAGGACACCAGGGCGGGGTCCAGGCTCACCGAGGTGAACGAGGTGGCGGTGAAGCCGGCGGGGCCGCCGGGCCCGGCCGCGGTGATCACCGTGACACCGGCCGCGTGCCGGCGCAGGGCACGGCGGAGCAGGTCGGCACCGTGGGTGCCGCCGAGCGCGGACGGCCGGGCAGGTGCGGACGGCTGGGTGCGGACGGGCCGTTCGTCGAGGGTGGTCATGCGGGACTTCCTTCCGGGGCACGCGGGTGGGGGGTGCGTCCGCCCGCGTCGGTGGTGACGATCCGGGCGGGCAGGTGCGGGCCGCCCCGCAGGCGTTCCAGCCACTGGACGACGGCGGCGGCGACGCTGCGGTGGGCGGCGTCGTTGAGCGCGTCGTGACGGCCGTCGGCGACCAGGACGAGCCCGGCGGCGAGGCGGTCGGCGAAGCGCCGTGCGGTGGCGGGCGGCGACACCGGGTCGGCGGACCCGTGCACCACGAGGACCGGTACCCCTACGGAGGCGATCGCGGTGGCCGCGTCCTCGGCGGCCCGGGCCAGGGCGGCGGGCACGTCCTGGGCGAGGGCACCGGACCGGAACTCCGGGTCGGTGGCCAGCAGGTCGCGGTGCATCGGGCAGGACGTCCGGGCGCCGAGCTCGTCCGTCCAGGTCTCGGCGGTGTCCGAAGCCCCGGTTGCGGCACCCGCGGTGGGCAGACCGACGAGCAGCAGCCCGTCGGGCGCGGCCTGCCGGGCGGCGGCCAGGGCGAGCAGAGCGCCGGTGTCCGAGCCGGCCAGGACCACGGGCGTGCCGGACGGGGCACTCGCGCGGGCCTCGGTGACCTGACCGGCCAGGTCCGGCGGGACGGATCCCGCAGCGGGGACGGATCCCGCAGCGGGAACGGATCCCGCAGCGGGAACGGCCGGGACGGCCACCCGGTAGCCGTCGAAGGCCAGCCGCCGCCCGAAGCGGGCGTACACACCGGGGTGCTCACCCCGGCCGGGCAGCAGCAGGACGGTGCCGCGCACGGTGACGCCCACGGCGGGCTCCCAGACGGCGGGCTCCCGGAGGGCGGGGGACGGGCCGGCCAGTGGCACGGGGGCGGCCGCTGCGGTGGTGGTCATCGGGCGGCACCGGACACTGCGACGGCGGCCTGCTCGGACTGCCGCACCCGGGTCTCCGCAGCGTCCCGCGCAGCCAGGGCATCGCGGCGGGCGACCTCCTGGCGCACCAGCGGGATGAGCTCCTTTCCGTAGTCGAGCGCGTCGTCCAGCGGGTCGTAGCCGCGGATCAGCAGCGTGGTCGCGCCGAGGTCGACGTAGTCCAGCAGCGCCTGGGCGACCGTCTCCGGCGTGCCGACCAGCGCGGTCGAGTTCCCCGCGGCGCCGGTTGCCGCGGCGGGGGCCGTCCACAGCGCGCGGTCGTGCCGGTCGCCCTTGGCGGCGGCGGCCAGCAGGCGCTGGGAGCCGACGTTCTGCGGGGCGGCCCCGGGGCCGGTCGGCAGGATCCTGCGGCGGCCGCCGAAGACGTCGCCGCCCTGCTTGATGGTGGCCAGGACGCGGTGGGCGCGCTCCCAGGCCTCCTCCTCGGTGCGGCCGAGGATCGGGCGGAAGGACACGCTGATGCCCTGGACGTCGGTGCGCCCGGCGGCGGTGGCGGCGGCGCGGACGGAGGCGATCTGCTGGGCGGTCTCGGCGAGCGGCTCGCCCCACAGCGCGAAGGTGTCGGCGTGCCTGCCGCCGACCCGGTAGGCGGCCTCGGAGGAGCCGCCGAAGAACAGCGGGATGCGCGGCCGCTGGAGCGGCAGCACCTCGGACTTGAAGTCGGCGAAGCGGTAGTACGGGCCCTCGTGGTCGAACGGTTCCTCGGCGGTCCAGGCCTTGGTGAGCACGGTCAGGTAGTCGTCGGTGCGTGCGTAGCGCTCGTCCTTGGTGAGGTAGTCGCCGTCGCGGCGCTGCTCGGCGTCGTGGCCGCCGGTGATGATGTGGACGGCGACCCGGCCGCCGGAGAACCGGTCCAGGGTCGCGAAGGTGCGAGCGGCGACGGTGGGTGCGACGAAGCCGGGGCGGTGCGCGATCAGCAGGCCCAGCCGCTCGGTGTTGGCGGCGGCGAAGGCGGCGACCTGGTTGGGGTCGGGGCTGGCCGAGGAGTGGGCGATCAGGATGCGGTCGAAACCGGCCTCCTCGTGGGCCCGGGCGAACCGGCGGGTGTAGTCGGGGTCGACCACCGGGCCGTGCGCGGGGCGGGTCTCGGAGACGTCGTGGGTGGAGATCATGCCGATGAACTCGACGGGCATGGCGGTCTGCCTTTCGTGGCGAGGGGACTTCTTGGCAACGGGACTTCTTGGCGAGGGGACTTCTTGGCAAGGGGACTTCTTGGCAAGGGGACTTCTTGGCAAGGGGACGGGGAGGAGCGCCGCGGACGGCGGGGCCGGTGGGAAGGGGAAGGAGCGAGCCGTCAGCCGACCGTCGGGCGGTGCAGGGCGGCCCGGCCCCGGGCGAGCAGGACGGTGTCGTCCTGCGGGGTGTGCACCCGGGCGCACAGCACGTCGCGCAGATGCCGCTGGAGCGGGTGGTGCCGGGTCAGGCCGTGGTTGCCGACCAGGGCGACGGCCCGCTGGACGGACTCCACGGCGGCGCGGGTGCCGAGCAGCTTCGCTCCGGGGGCCTCCTCGACGGCCGACGGCTCGCCCGCGTCGACGGCCGCGGCCAGGGCGGCGACCAGCCGCTCGGCGCCGCCGAGTTCGACGTCGATCAGGCCGAGTTCGCTCTGGAAGCGGGGCAGGCTCGCCAGGGGCGCGCCCAGGGCGCTCGGGGTGCGCTCGTGCAGGAAGGCGGTGAGCCAGGACTGCGCCGCGCGGGCGACGCCCAGGTAGAGGGCGGTCAGGCCGAGCGAGTTCCAGGCGGCGCCGATCGGGTCCCGGCCGCCCTCCGGGGAGGGGGCGGCGAGGCGTGCGGTGTGGTCGAGCGGGACCCGTACCGCGTCCAGCAGCACGTCGTCGCTGCGGCTGGCCCGCAGGCCGAGGTGGTCCCAGGTCGGCTCGACGGTGATGCCGGGCAGGTCGCCGCGGACCAGGAACGAGCCGACCCGGGGTTCGGGTTCGTCGGTGCGGGCCCACACCAGCAGCCAGCGCAGCGCGGGCGCGCCGGTGGAGAAGATCTTGCGCCCGGTCAGTTCCCAGCTGTCGCCGCGCCGTCTCGCCACAGTCGCCGGCAGCCCGCCGCGTACGGGGGTGCCGAGCTCCGGTTCCACCCGGACGTGGTTGACCAGGGTGGGGCGCTCGGCCGACTCGGCGAGCAGCTGCGCCAGCGGACCGGCCGGCCAGTGGGCCTCGCGCGCCTCGGCGGCGTGGACGAACAGGGTCATCGCGGTGACCAGGGCGACCGCCGGGTCGCCCGCGCCGAGCGCGCGCAGGATCCGGACGGCGTCGGCGAGACCTCGGCCGGGGCCGCCGTGCCGTTCGGCGACGGTCGCGGTGAGCAGACCGGCCCGGTGGACGAGCGCGATGCCTTCGGTGGGGAAGGTGGCGTCCCGGTCGTGTTCGGCGGCCCGCTCCGCCAGGGCGGCGGTCAGCGCGGGCAGCCCGTCGAGGTCGGGCGGTGGGGGCGCGGGTCGGGCGGGGGCGGCCGCTGCCGGTGCCGGGGTCATCGGGGCTGCTCCGAAACGGTGGTGGGGCGGGGGCGCCGTGGGCGTTGCCCGGGTCGAGCCGGGCCCGCCAGTCCGGGCTGTGGTGGCAGGCGGCGGTGTGCGTGTGCTGACCGGTGCCGGGGACCGCGAGCGCCGGTCCGAGTTCCGGGACCGCCGCGCAGGCCGCGTCCGCGAACGGGCACCGGTGCGCGAACCCGCAGCCCCCACCGGGGACGGCGGCCGCGGCGGGCGCCCGCAGGATCCGCAGCGCGGCCCGCCGGGCGGGATCCGGGCCCGGTGCCGAGGCGGCCAGCAGCGCGCTGTACGGGTGCAGCGGCCGGTCCAGCACCGCCGGTGCCGGTCCCTGCTCGACGATCCGGCCCCGGTACAGCACGGCGATCCGGTCGGCTATCCCGGCCAGTGAGTCGAGGTCGTGCGAGATCACCACGACGGCCAGGCCCAGTTCGTGACGGAGCCGGTCCAGCAGGCGCAGGACGTGGTTGCGGTTGGAGGCGTCCAGGGCGCTGACCGGTTCGTCGGCCAGCAGCAGCCGGGGCCGTCCGACGATCGCCCGGGCCAGGGCGACCCGCTGGCGCTGGCCGCCCGACAGCGCGCCCGGGGTGCGGCCGGCGAGTGCGGCGTCCAGGCCGACCCGGTCGAGCGCCTCCCGCACCCTCGGCCCGCGCTCGGCGCGGGGTACGCCGGCCACGGCGAGCGGTTCACCGACGAGGCGGGCCACCGTGAGATCGGGGTCCAGGGAGCGCAGCGGGTCCTGGAACATGTACTGGACGGTCCCGGCCCGCCGCGCCGTCCGCAGGGAGCGGCCGCGCAGGACGGTGCGGTCGGCGCCGTCCACCGTGATCCGGCCGGAGGTGACGGGCGCGAGCCCGGCCACGGCCCGGGCGAGCGTGGTCTTTCCGGAGCCGGTCTCGCCGATGAGGCCCAGGATCTCTCCGGAGCGTGCCTCCAGGTCGACCCCGCCCAGCACGGTGCTGCGGCCGTAGCGGACCTCCAGGCGCTCGATCCGCAGGGCGGGGGACCCGGCGGCGGGCGCCGGTCCGTCGGTGATCGAAGAGGCGATGGCGGTGATGCTCATACCGGGACCTCCGTTCGTTCCGTGACGTCCGTCCGTTCGCGGACGCCGCTGAGGGCCAGTTCGGCGCTGCGCAGGCAGCGCGCCGCCCGGCGGCCGGTCCCGGGGACGGGCGTGAGCGGGACGGTCTGCTCGGCGCAGGCGGCGGTGGCGTACTCGCAGCGCGCGGCGAAGCGGCAGCCGGCCCCGGTGGTGCCGGGCTCGGGCGGCCGGCCGGGAATGACGGCGAGCTCCCGGCGGTCCCGGCGGCCCAGGCCGGCGACCCGCAGCAGCGCCTCGGTGTACGGGTGGGCCGGGGCGGCGGCCACCTCGGCGGTCGGGCCCTCCTCGACGACCTCGCCCGCGTAGAGCACCAGCACCCGGTCGCACACCTCGGCGACCACCGCCAGGTCGTGACTGACCAGCAGCAGTGCCAGCCCGTGCCGGTCGCGGAGCACGCCCAGCAGGTCCAGCACCTCGGCCTGGACGACGGTGTCCAGCGCGGTGGTGGCCTCGTCGGCGACCAGCAGCTGCGGGTCGCCGGAGATCGCGACCGCGATCAGGACCCGCTGGAGCATGCCGCCGGAGAGCTCGTGCGGGTAGCTGTCGTGGACCCGCTCCGGGTCGTGCAGGCCGACGGCCCCGAAGAGTTCCACTGCCCGTCGGCGGGCCTCGGCCCGGCCGAGTCCGCGCCGGCGCAGCGGTTCGCCGAGCTGGCGCCCGACGGTGAGGGTGGGGTTGAGGTACGAGCCCGGGTCCTGGAAGACGGCGCCGATCCGGGTGCCGCGCACCTGCTGCCACTGGCGGTCGGTCAGGCCGACGAGATCCGTGTCGGGGCTCCCCGGGCCGTTGCCCGCCGTGCCGCCGAGAACGATCCGGCCGGCGGACACGGCGACCCCGGGCGCGGGCAGGCCGAGCACCGAGCGGCAGGTGAGCGTCTTGCCGCTGCCGGACTCGCCGACGAGCCCGACGGCCTCGCCGGGGAGTACGTCGAACGAGACGTCGCGGACGGCCTCGGTGCGGCCGTGGCCCACGGTCACGTGCAGCCCCTCGACCCGCAGGGCGGCGGTGGTGCGAGCGGGAGGGCCGGGTTCAGGCGGGGTGCGGGACATGGTCGTGCTCCTTCCGGTCCGGCGCGGACGGGGTTCCTGTCACGGACAGGGTTCCTGGCGCGGACGGGGATACCGGCCCGGACGTCACGCCCGACGCCGCGCGTCTCCTCGCGGCCCGGCTGGTGCGGGTGGCGGCCGGGGCGGCGCCGGTCCGGTCGCTGTCGGCGAGGACGTCGGCCAGCAGGTTCAGCGCCCCGACGGTGAGCATGATCAGCACGGCCGGCGGGACCGGTGCCCACGGCTGCTGGGCCAGGAAGCCGAGGTCGCTGGCGAGCATGCCGCCCCAGGTCGGCGCCGGCGGCTGCACGCCGATCCCCAGGAAGGTGAGCGAGGAGACCGTGAGCAGACCGGTGGCCAGCGCGTGCGCGGTGGTGACGGCGACGGTCGGAAGTACCTTGCGCCAGATGTGCACCCGCAGGATCCAGGACCGGGAGGCGCCCATCAGCTCGGCGGCCTCGACGTACTGGGCGCGGTCCAGTCCGAGCGCGGCGGCCCGGGTGACACGGAAGAACAGCGGCGCGAGCAGGACACCGAGCGCCAGCATCGCCTGGTGCAGCCCGTTGCCGAGCAGACCGACGGCGGCGATCGCGAAGAGGGTGAACGGCAGCGTCATCAGGGAGTCCACGGCGCGCAGGGCCAGCCAGGACCAGGCCGCGCCGAACCGCACCGACAGCAGACCGGGGACGACGCCGAGCAGGGCGGCGACGGCCACCGCCTCGACGGCGGCGAGCACGGAGAGCCCGGTGCCGGCCAGCAGTCGGCTCAGGACGTCGCGGCCCAGGTAGTCGGTGCCCAGCAGGTGCTCCGCGGAGGGCCCGCCCAGGATGTGGGCGGTGTCCTGGGCGAGCGGGTCCGCCGGGGCGATCCGTGCGCCGAACAGGGCCAGCAGCAGGACGAGGGCCAGCACGGCCAGCGCGGCGCGGGCGACGGGCACCCGCAGCGAGGCGCTCAGCGTGTTCACGTGTTCACTCCCACAGCCGGAGCCGGAGCCGGAGCCGGAGCCGGAGCCGGAGCCGGCCCGCTCCGCTTCGTCGCGCGTCCCTCCGGCCGAGGCCCGCGCCGGGCCACCGGGTTGAGGGCGAACAGCACGGCGTCGACGGCCAGATTGGCCACGAGCACAACCGCGACGGTGACCAGCAGGGTGCCCTGGATCACCGGCACGTCGTGCTGCTCGGCCGCGCGGAGGGAGAGTTGGGCGATTCCCGGGAGGTTGAAGATCCGCTCGGTGACCACGGCGCCGCCGATGAGGACCGGCACGCTCATGCCGAGCACGGTGAACGCCGGTCCGGCGGCGTTGCGCAGCGCGTGGTCGAACAGCACCCGGCGTCCGGAGAGTCCGCGCATCAGGGCACCGGTCGTGTAGTTGCGCCGCAGCTCCGCGACCAGCGAGGTCCGCAGCTGGCGGGCGATGCCGGCGGCGGTGTCCAGGCTGAGGGCCAGCGCCGGCAGCAGGGCGAACCGCAGCCACTCGCCCGGCTGCCGGGAGAACGGCACGTACCCGCCGGAGGGCAGCAGGCGCAGTTGGACGGCGACCAGGGTGATCAGGCCGATCGCGATGACGAAGGCGGGCAGGGTGCCGAGGAGGGTGCAGACGGCGGTGACCGCTCGGTCCAGCCGGCCGCCGTTGCTCAGCGCCGCCGCGATCCCGGCCGCGCCGCCCAGCAGCACGGCCAGCAGCAGGGCGAGGCCGGCGATGGAGAGGTCGACCGGGAGCGCGGTGGCGATCGAGTCGGCGACCGGCACGGTGGTGAACCAGGAGGTGCCGAGGTCGCCGCCGACCGCGTGGGACAGCCAGTCGCCGTACTGCGCGGGCAGCGGCCGGTCCAGGCCGAACTCGTGGTCCAGCCGGGCGATGTCGGCCGCGGTGGCGGTCTCGCCGAGGACGGCGGCGGCCGGGTTGGCGTCCGAGACGGCGCCGAGGCCGAAGGTCAGCAGCGAGGAGAGCAGGAAGACGGTGACGGTGCTCCCGAGCACCCGCCCCAGCGGGCGCGGGGCGCGCGCGGCCCGGCGGGCCAGGGGCCCCGCGCGCCAGGCGCCCGCACGGGGCAGGACGGCGCTCACGACGCGGTCACCCCCTCGAACCGCTGCACCGCCGTGAAGGCCGGGATCGGCGAGACGGACTTCCGCCGGGCCAGCAGCCGGGGGACGCTGTACAGGAAGGTGTTGGGCATCGTGCGCACCGCGAGCGCGGTGGCCGCCCGGAGGACGGCCGGGTACTCCGGCGAGTCCAGCGGGGTGCGCGAGACCTGCTCGACGGCCGCGGCCAGCTCCGGCGGGGTCCGCCGGCCCGGGTTCATCAGGCCCTGCTCGCCGAAGAGCACCTGGAAGGCCTGCGCGGCGGAGTCGCGGCCCGCGAACTGGTCGGTGAACAGGGCCTTGGTGTGCTGGATGTAGACGATCTGGGTGGCCTGCGCGGCCGGGACCACGTCGATGGTGGCCCGGATGCCGACCTCCTTCAGCTGCGCCTGGAGTTGCTCGGGCAGTCCCTGCGCGGCCGTGGTGGTCAGGGTGAGGTCGACGCCGTCGGGGTGGCCGGCCTCGGTGAGCAGCGCGCGGGCCTTGGCCGGGTCGTATCGGTAGAGGTCGGCCGAGGCGGGGTCGTAGCCGACGTAACCCTTGGGGAACGGCTGGTGGTTGACCTCGCCGTAGCCGAACAGCTGGGTCTTGAGCAGGGCGTCCCGGTCGATCGCGAACTTGAGCGCCTCGACCACCTTGGGGTTGTCGAACGGAGCCTTCTCGACGTTGACGTCCAGGACCGCCACCACCAGGGACGGGATCACCTGGACCTCCAGGCCCGCCGCCTTGGCCGCGGCCACCTGGCTGCCCGGGATCTGGGCCACGTCGAACTGGCCGGACTGGAGTCCGGCGACCACGGTGGCGGCGTCCGGGAGCGGATGGACCTCGAAGTTCTCCAGCTTGATCGCGGTCGCGTCCCAGTAGGCGGGGTTGCGGCGCAGCACGGCCTTGGCGTTCTGGGTGTACGAGGTGAGGGTGAACGGCCCGGCACCGGCCGGGCGGGTCGCCAGCCCGGCGGCGTCCGACTCGAAGGCCTTCGGGTTGACGATCATGCCGGTCTTCCCGGCCAGCAGGTTGGGGATCTGGTAGTCGGGCCGGGAGAGTTCGAGCAGCACGGTCTGCGGGTCGGGTGCGGACACCTCGCGGACGCTGGTGAGCTGCGGGGCGACCAGGGACTTGGGCTCGGTGCGGCCGCGGTCCAGGCTCTTCTTGACGGCGGCGGCGTCCAGCGGGCTGCCGTCGGAGAACGTCAGCCCGGGGCGCAGGGTGAAGGTGACCGAGGTGCCGTCGGCGCCGAACTTCCAGGCCGAGGCCAGGGCCGGTACGGCGGTGCCCTGTTCGTCGAGCTTGGTGAGGCCCGCGTAGACCAGCGACAGCGAGTGGACGTCCCAGCCCGCCGAGGAGAACACCGGGTCCCACGAAGTCGGCAGCGCCCAGCCCCACTTGAGGGTGCCGCCGGCGGTGGACCCGCCCGCCCCGCCCGTCCCGGCCTGCCCGGGGTCGCCGCACGCGGCGAGGACGAACGAAGCGCCGAGGCCGAGGCCGAGGCCGAGCAGGGAACGTCTGCCGAGCAGCGGGCGGTCGTTGGAGGGGCTGGTCATGACGATCAGTCACCTTTCATGGGATGCACGACAGTTGTGACTTCGGTGCGGACGTGGGTGTGGGCACGGGCGGCGCGGGCCGGGGCGATGGGTGGAGCAACGGCGCCTGGAGGCGGAGCCGGGAGGGTGCGGGGTGGGCGGTGCCGAGGGCCGGGGGCCGCCGGGGGGCGCCTGGGGGTGCAGGGGCCGCGGTCGGCCGGGGGAGGCCCGATCGACGGAGGGGTCGGGCGGCCTGGAGTCCGGGCCCGTGGTGCCGGGTTCAGGCCCTGTGCGAGCGGTTCGCCCGGGCGGGCCGGGGCGCGGCGGCGTCGTGGCCGCCAGGTCCGGACGCGGTCAACAACAGCGGGCGCTGCTGGTGCGTCGGTGACTCTTCCGGCGGCGCACCGGGAGGGGGTGCGAGGAGGTCATGGACTCATCCTGGCCAGGTCAGCGGCCTGCTGTCAATGGACACCAAAAGGTGTCCCTTTGCTTCGCCGGGTGCCGCAACACGCCCTCAACACGCCGTTCACGCGCCACCTTTGCGACGTCCACGGAGCGCCGTTGCGGGGCCGGGACCGGGCCGCCGCGCCGCGTGCGGGGCGGCGCCGTGTGACGTCTTGGTCCGGTCGGCGGGCGCGGGTCCTCAGCCGGCGGCGGGGGAGCGGCGGGCCGCCACGACGGCCGGGCCGGAGCGTTCCTGCGGATGGAGCACGACGTCCCCGTTCGCGGTCGGCACGCGCCGGGTGCCGGGCGGCAGCCCTCCCGCCGCTCCTGCCAGCTCGGGAGCGGTCAGGCTCCGGTACCGCTCCAACAGCTCCCCGGCGGTGGGAACGCGGTCCGCCGGCACCAGCGGCGCGGGGGAGACCGCGGCCAGCGCCGCCCGGTACTCCTCCGCGCTCCGCCACCCCGGCACCACCCGGCGCCCGCCCGGCCCGGTGAACACCAAGGTCGGCAGCGCGTACCGGTGGCCGCCGTCCTCGGTCTCCTTCGCCGCCCCCGGGTGGGGCCCGTCCCCGCGCAGGCCGATCACCTCCGGCAGCGGCCGCCGGGCCTCGGCCCGGTCGCGGCGCACCCGCTCGCGGACGGCCGCGGAGGCCAGATCGGCCCGCAGCCGCGGCTCGTCGAGACCGGGCACCCCCGCCACCGCGGCGAGCACGCGCCCGGGGGTGTCGGCGGGCTCGCCGAGCACGAACACGCTCTCCCGCAGCCGGCGCAGCACCCGGTCGGCGACCAGCGGGCCCTGCGCCTCGGCGGCGGCCGCCGCCAGCGAGGACGGCCAGCTGCTCGCGGCCACCCAGCCCAGCCGGGCGGCCCTCGGTGCGCCCGCGTGGTCGGTGATCCGCTGGACGTACCCGGCGTACCAGGCCGTCTCGGCGGCCGGGTCCGGCGCGGGCGCCTCGTCCTCGTCGAACAGGACCCCGAAGACCCGCCGGTGCCCGCAGAAGCCCTCCGCCTCGCGCAGCAGTGTCCGCAGCCTCGGCTCGGCCGCCCAGGACCACGGGCACATCGGGTCGGTGTACTCCACCACCTCGACCTGGACCCGGACCTCGGCGGCCGTGCCCTCGGCCCCGCCCTCGCCCTCGTCCCCACTCACGCGGTCGCCACCCGGTCGCCGGACCGCACCAGTTGGGCCACGGTCGTGCCCGAGAGGATCTCCACGGCGCGCTCCTCGACGCTGCGCCAGACCGACGGAAGCCCCTGCGCGGGGCCCGGGTAGTCGAGTCCGGCCAGCGGCTCGCCGCGCAGTGTGATCACCTCGCCGTCCACCGCACGCACCACGTCCAGCAGGGTGATCTCCTCGGCCGTCCGGCCGAGCCAGTAGCCGCCCTCGCAGCCGCGCTGGCTGCGGACCAGCCCGGCCCGCCGCAGTTCACCCACCACGGACTTGAGGAACCGGAACGGGATGCCCTGGGAGGCGGCGATGGCCTCGCAGGTGAGGGGGCGCGACGTGTCGCAGGCGAGCTCGACCAGAGCCCGGGCGGCGTAGTCGGCCTTGGCGGATATGTGCATGCCCCGAGTATCCCCCGGGCGGAGCGGTGCTCAAGTCCCTTGTCCGCCAAGGGCGGGCCCGGTCGGCGGGAAAAGACACCTCTTGACATCCTTTTGCCGCCGGGCCTAGCGTCCGGTGACATCCCGGGTCGTCGGGCGCGGCCGGGGGAGACGCCGGGCGACGCCGCCGCAACTGCCCTGCCAGCCCGCCGACGAGGAGCACCATGTCCGCCGAACCCCACTCCCACTCCCACTCCCGTACCGCCGCGCCCGCCGGTGAGGGGGCGGCCGTCGTCACGGAGGCCGGCACCGGCTTCCACCCGCACCTGCACAGCACGGACGCCCCCGCCGGCACCGCCCTGCGGGCCCGGCTGCACCACGTCCGCGCGGGCGAACTCGACGACGGCACCGCCCAGACCGGCGGGATGCGGCGTTTCGCCGCGATCAGCGGACGGACGGTCGGCTCGGAGAAGCTCTGGATGGGACAGACCCACGTCGCCCCGGCCACCGCCTCCTCCGACCACCACCACGGCGAGTCCGAGACCGCCATCCACGTGGTCAGTGGGCACCCCGAGTTCGTCTTCGTCGACGACTCCTCCGGTACGCCCGAGGAGGTCCGCCTGCGCACCGGCCCGGGCGACTACATCTTCGTCCCGCCGTTCGTCCCGCACCGGGAGGAGAACCCGGACCCGGAGGAGGAGGCGGTGGTCGTCATCGCCCGCAGCACCCAGGAAGCCGTCGTGGTCAACCTCCCCGGCCTCTACGCCCTCGGCGACGGCGTGGGCGACCGGGCCTGAGGACGGCGACCTGGCCCGCCCCCGCCCCGGCTGCTCACCGGTCGGCGGGCCGGTCCGCCCAGACCCGGGCCAGACAGCGTCGCTCTCCCGGCCCGACGGGATCGCTGAACCCGGTCCGTCCGTGCAGCACGGCCGTGTTGTCCAGGAGCAGGAGATCGCCCCGGCGCATCGGGACGCGCAGGACCGTCCCGGGGTCGGTGAGGACCCCGTGGAGGGTGTCCAGCGCCGCCAGTCGGCCCGGCGGGAACGGCCGGCCGGTCTCCTGCTGGCCGCGCTCGATCCAGTAGCGGTTGTACTGGACGTGCAGGCCGTGGCGACGCTGCTGGAAGACGGGGGAGACGCGGTCGAAGTCCGGTCCGCGCCCGAAGTGGAAGTCCTGGTACAGGTGGTGCAGCGCGGACGGGTCCTGCTCCGCGAGACGGTCGTGGACGGCACGGGCGCTGACGAGCAACGACTCACCACCGGCCCGGGCCGGCCGGATGCACAGCAGACCCAGCAGCCACGGCGACTCCGGGCCGTGCGACCGGTCGGTGTGCGGGTCGAGCGTCCTGGCGTCGCCGTCGCGCTGCGCGGCCCGGGCGGCGGTCCCGTCGGTGGTCCGGTCGGTGGTCCGGTCGGTGGCCGGGAGCTCGACCGCCGGCGCGGTCTCGGCGGTGAGCAGGTCGTCCGCGGCCGGGCCCGCCGGGAGCGGCCGCACCGTGCCCAGCCGCGCCGCGAAACGCCGGCACAGCTCGGCGCACTCCGGATCGCCGAGCCCGTCCAGCGCCAGGCCGCGCACCAGGGCCAGGCCCGGTCCGTGGCGCAGGGCGTGGGCGACCCGCGCGACCGGATCCGATCTCCCGTCCGGTCCGTCCGGCGGCCACGGGACGATCCAGTCCTCCTCGTCCAAGGTGTCCGGGGTCCAGGCCCGGGGCCCCGCCCCTTCGGCACGTCCCGTCATCGGTGCTCCCCTTCCCTGCCGGGTGGCGCGCGCGGTCCGAGCGGGGCACCGTCCCGACGGCCACGTCCACGGCCGCACGAGCGGGAGTCCCGACACCTTCTTCCCCGCCCCCGGGGCGGACAACCCCGCCCGACGGTCACCGGGCGGTCGGGACGGAGGTGACGGCGACGTACGGTGTGCCACTCCGTCGTTCGTGACCGACCGGGCAACAAAGGTGTTGCTCCACCAGGGGATCCGCACGCTTGAATACGGCCATGGAAAACCCACTGTGGGGCGCGCTGCCCGCCGGAGTGCAGGACGAAGTGGATGCCCTGCTGGCGAAGGAGCACCGCGTCCGAGCGATCAAGGCCGTCCGCGACGCCTCCCCGCCGCCCGCGCCGGGCATCCCTGAGTGCTTGGACCTGATCATGGAACGCTCTGCCGTACTGGGTTTGTAGCGTCTGTCCCGGGTCCCGGCCGCGCCTCCGGACCTCGAGACACCGACCACCGAGGTGGCGGGGCTTCCCCGTCGGCCGACCGCGATCGAGGCGGTGCGGGGTGCCGTTCCACTTCGAGAGCCCCGAGGTGCCCGACCGGCACCGCCTTGCGCTGGTGGGATCCACCCTGAGGAGCACCCGCCGGGGCCGCGGGCACCCGGCCGGCCTGCCATCTGGCGCGGGCCCGCCGCAGGGCCCGGGGGACCGCGAGCCCGGTGTCCGCCGCCGTCCGCCCGTCATGGACGACGGTCATGGATGCCCGTCACGGATGCCCGGCCTGCGTCACGGGGGCCGGGCTCGTAGGGTGTGCGCTGTGAACGATGGGTACGGATGGCGGGTCGCGCCCGATCCCGGCCGGGCGGTCCAGGCGACTTGCGACCACGTCGAGGGGCTGCACGAGGTCCCCGCGAACGCGGCCCCCGGCTGCGAGGACTGCCTACGGGACGGCCGCACCTGGGTGAACCTGCTGGCCTGCCTCAGCTGCGGGCACATCGGCTGCTGCGACAGCTCCCCGGGGCAGCACGCCTACCGCCACGCCCACGCCCACCCCGCCCACCACCTGGCCCGCTCGCTCCGGCCCGGCGCGGACTGGGCCTGGTGCTACACCGACGAGGTCTACCTGCACCGCACCCGGCCGGCCTGACCGGCGCGGAACGTCCACGGGGGTGGATCCGGGGCCCGAGGGGGATCGGTCGCGTACGGTGGGTCATCGTGGAGCGACTCATGGTCACGGCATCGGTCGAGGACGCCGAGCCCGGCACGGTACGCCAGGCGGTGGTCCTGGCCGGGGGCCTCGGCAGTCGCCTGCGGCCGCTGACACTGACCGTGCCCAAGCCCATGGTCGAGGTACGCGGCACACCGATCCTGCGCCACCAGCTCGACTGGCTCGCCGAATCGCGCGTGGAACAGGTCGTCGTCTCCGCCGGCCACCGGGCGCAAGTGATCGACGACTACCTCGCCTCCCACCGGATGCCGCTGCGCACGGACCTGGTGGTCGAGGACCGGCCCCTCGGCCGGGGCGGGGGACTCAAGCTGGCCGCCGCCGCGCTCGAGCGGCCCGGCGAACCCTGGCTGGCGCTCTACGGGGACATCTGGACCCGGTTCCCCCTCGCCGGGATGTTCGCCCACCACCGGCGGCACGGCGCGCTCGCCACGCTCGCACTCTCCCGGCCGTGGCTGCCCAGGGGCAGCGTCGACTGCGACGACCGGGGGCGGGTGACCGCACTGGTCTCGCAGGTGCCGCCGCCGCTACGGGTCAACGGAGGCGTGTTCGTCTTCGACCCGCAGATCGTGGACATGCTGCCCGACGAGGGCGACCACGAGCAGACCACCCTGCCCCGGCTCGTCCGTGCGCAGCAGTTGATGGGCTACCCGGTGGACAGCCCTTGGCGAGCGATCAACACGCCGCACGACCTGGCCGACGTCGAATGCGGACTCGCCGGGCCGGGCTGAGTCGAACGACCGAGGTCCCATCCGGGTCGACCGGAACGACCGGAGCCCGGCGGCGCGACGGCCGCCGGACCACCGGCGGCGGGTCGAGGATCAGGCCCGGCCGCCGTCGCCGCGCGCGTAGGTCCGGATCCGGTAGCGCAGGCCCGACGTCGAGAGCTGCGGTCCGCCGTCCTCGGTGACGGTCCAGTCGGGGCCGACGGCGGGGGCGTAGGTGTCGCCCGGCACCGCGAGGTCGATCTCGGTGACCGACAGGGTCACGGCCCGGTCCACGGCCTGGCGGTACAGCTGCCCGCCGCCGATCACCCAGGTCTCGGCACCGTTGCCCCGCCCGGGTTCCCCGGCCGCGAGGCGCAGCGCCTCGTCGAGGGACCCGGCGCGGTCGGCGCCGTCCGCGGACCACTGCGCGTTGCGGGTCACCACGATGTTGCGCCGCCCGGGCAGCGGGCGGAAGCGCGGCGGGAGCGACTCCCAGGTGCGGCGGCCCATCACCACGGGGCGCCCGAAGGTGGTCGCCTTGAAGTGGGCGAGGTCCTCGGGCAGGTGCCACGGCATGGTGTTGTCCGCGCCGATCACCCCCTCCGGCGTCTGGGCCCAGATCAGTCCGATCCTCATACCGCGACCGGCGCCTTGATGGCGGGGTGGTGCTTGTAGTCCACCATCTGCACGTCGTCGAACGTGTACTCGAAGAGCGAATCGGCCTTCCGCAGCCGCAGCTCGGGGAAGTCGAACGGCGTCCGAGAGAGCTGCTCGGTCACCTGCTCCACGTGGTTGTCGTAGATGTGGCAGTCACCGCCGGTCCAGACGAAGTCCCCGGGCTCCAGGCCCACCTGCTGCGCGACCATGTGGGTGAGCAGGGCGTAACTGGCGATGTTGAACGGGACCCCGAGGAACAGGTCGGCGCTGCGCTGGTAGAGCTGGCAGGAGAGCCGGCCGTCGGCCACGTAGAACTGGAACAGGGCGTGGCACGGGGCGAGCGCCATCGCCTCCAGCTCCCCGACGTTCCAGGCCGAGACGATCATCCGGCGCGAGTCCGGGTCGTTGCGCAGCGTGTCCAGGACCTGGCTGATCTGGTCGATGTGCCGGCCGTCGGGGGTCGGCCAGCTGCGCCACTGGACGCCGTAGACGGGGCCGAGGTCGCCCTGCTGGTCGGCCCACTCGTCCCAGATGGTGACACCGTTCTCACGCAGCCACTTCACGTTGGACTCGCCGCGCAGGAACCACAGCAGCTCGAACACCACGGACTTCAGGTGCACCCTCTTGGTGGTGACCAGCGGGAACCCCTGCGAGAGGTCGTAGCGCAACTGGTGTCCGAACACGCTCCGGGTACCGGTGCCCGTCCGGTCGGCCTTGGCCGTCCCGGCGGTGAGCGTGTGCCTCAACAGGTCTTCGTACTGGGTGTCCGCCACGAGGAGAAAGTGTACGTGTCCGTCCGGTGCCCACGGTCCGCCGCCCCGGTCCCTCACCGCCCGGTGTCCGGCGCGCCCGGCGGGTCGAGCAGCCAGGTCACCGGTCGGGTGGGGTCCGGGTCGTAGCGGCAGGAGGCGCCGGTGTGCACCGTGTCGCGCAGCAGTCCGGCGAGCGGGCCGTCCCGTGCGGCGATGCGGTCGAGCGCGGACACGACGGCCTTGCGCACGGCGACCCTGGCGCGCTCGTTCGTGGAGCTGAACCGGCGCGCCCGTCCACCGAGACCGACGGCGGCACGGAGTTCGTGCAGCAGTGCTTCGCGTTCCAGCCGCAGCCGCTCGGTCCGACCCCGGTCGGCCCAGGAGAGGGCGTCGTCCAGTTCGGCGTCGATGTCGCGCAGACGGGTCCGGTAGGCGGCTAGGGCCCGCCGGTCGGCGATCTCGGCCGTCTCGGAGTCGATGACGGTGCCGGAGTCGATGACGGCGCCGGTGTCCGCGGCGGTGCCGGTGCCGGTGACCGTGCCGGTGCGGGCCCGGCCCGGGGCCGCCGCGGACAGGTCGAGCGCGCTGACGTCGGCGCCGGGCCGCCCGAGCAGCACCCGCAGGTGGTCCAGGCCCCTGAGGTGGGGGAGTACGAACGCGGAACCCTCGGCGCCGACGAGCCAGCCGGACTCGCCGTCGGGGTGCAGGTGGACGGTGCGGGCCCGGGGCACCGGTGCCGGAGCGGGGACGGCGAGCCGCTCCAGCCACCAGGTGGCGCCGATCCGCCGGTAGGCGGCCGCGGCGGCGCGGCGCGAGTCGGCCGCGCCGGGGAGCCCGAGGGCCGTTCCCGCGAGGTGGAGGTAGTCGTCGACCACGCCGTGGAAGGTGACCGCGCCGCCGTTGAGCACCGCCCGGCCGGCGAAGGGGGCCAGCAGCCGGGCGCCGGCGGCGGCGAGGTCCTCGCGGCGCAGCGCGGACGCGACCTCGGTGAGGCAGGCGACGACGAGCAGGAAGTCGACGTCGCGCGTCACGGTCTCGAAGCCGGTACCCGCGAGCCGGTCGAGCAGCTGCCGCGCCCGTCCCGCCTCACCGGCGGCCAGCCACAGCACGGAGGCCTCGGCGGACACGGACGGAACCCCCTCGGCGGCCCCGAACTCCTCGAAGGCCGCGGCCTCCCGGCGCAGCGCACCGGTGTCGCCCGCGCGGCGGGCACGGGCGGCGGAGAGGTCGTGGACGACCGCCTCCAGGTCGGGTTCGGCGGCCCTGGTCCCGAGCTCGCGGGTCCGGGCGAGGAGCCGGTCGGCCTGTTCGGCCGCGCCTGCGACGAGGGCGAGCGCGGTGCGGCGCGACGCGGCGAAGAAGGCGTGGCGCGGCCGCCCGGACTCCTCAGCGAGCGTGTCGAGCGCACGCAGCTGGCGCTGCACGGCGACGAGGTCCAGGCACTCCCAGGCCGTGGTCAGCTGCCACAGGTGACCGGTCAGCCGTTTCTCGGGGTCCGTGAGGTGGGCCGTGGTGTCGGCCAGCCGCGCGGAGAGCGCGAGGCGCTCGGCGAAGTCGTCGGGCCCCCAGTGCGCCACAAGCGCGGCGTCCAGCGCCTCGGCGAGGACTTCCGGAGCGTCCAGGCCGTCCGCCAGGGCCACCGCCTCCTGGGCGAAGGCCGTCGCCCGGTGCGCGTCCCCGCCGTACACCCAGGCCCGGGCCAGGGCGGCGGCCAGCCGGCAGCGGTCCACCGGGGTGACGGCGGCCGTGTACGCCTCGTGGATCAGCGCCGGGACCCGCCCCGGATGGACGCCGAAGCGCAGGCCGGACGGCAGATCGAGGGCGGCCGCGGCCATGAGCTCGGCGTCGCCCGTCTCCCGCGCCCGTTCGTAGGCCGCCGACAGACCGCTCCGGGCGGCCGCCGCCGGCACCGGCTCGGCCTCCATACGCCGATCGTACGGCGGTAGCGCCGACGACGCCGTCGACGGTGCCCAGGAGCTCAGGTGCTCAGACGCGCAGCAGCCGCACGCTGCGGGCGTGCTCGGCCACCCGGTCCCGGTCCCAGTCCCCGGTGCAGTAGACCGACAGCTCGCGGACCGATCCGTTCCGCACGTCGGCGCGGAACAGCTCCCGGCAGTACCAGGGCTGCCCGTCCTGTTCCCACCGTTCCTCGACCTCCAGGACGAAGCCCGTGGTGGTGGCGTCGAACCGCGACCGCGGGACCCGGCCGGGGCCGGGGTGCCCGGCACGCCGCAGCGCGAGCACACCGTCCACGCCCCGGGCCTGCAGCCGCCAGCGCGGCATCGTGAAGTCGCAGAAGACGTCGGACGCGAACAGACCGGCGGGCGGGACGCCGGTCTCCAGGAAGGCGACGAAGTCATCGGCCAGGTCGCGGGCCCGGGCGGCCGTACCGGTGGTGACCGGTGCCGTGCTCATCGCGCGCCTCCCTCGGCCGCGGCCAGGTTCGCCGCCACCACGTCCGCCGTGCGCCGCAGCGCGGCGGTGGGACTGAACTCCACCGTCTCCGTTCCCGCCGCGACCACGGGTACATGGCCGGGCGGGGCGTAGTACGCGTCGCCCGGCCGGTAGGTCTCGACGCGGTCGGGGTAGCGCATGACCAGCCGGCCCGACAGCACCAGGCCCCAGTGCGGGCACTGGCACCGGCCGTCGGGCAGTCCGCGGAATGCCTCGGCGGCGTCGGCGTCGGCGGGGAAGGTCTCGAAGGAGACCGTCCAGTCGTCCAGTTCGACGTACCGGCCCTGGACCACCGGTGCGTCGACGAGCAGCGGAGCCTCGTCCTTGCGGGTGCGCGGCATGATGACCTCCGGAATCTCGAAGCGGTCACCCGGTAGGCGTGAGGTCCCGCCGTCACAATGTGACCTCACCGGCGTGCCCCGTCCACGGCCGTGCCGCGCCTGCGCCGGACCTGGTGGGCCGTGCCGCTCCTGCTGCCGGGGCACACCCGCCGCACGGGAGTGCGCCGCCCACGGCTACCGGGTGTCGGCTCCCGCGCCCGGCGCGGCGCCGGTCGTCCGGAGGGCTCATCGGAACAGTCTCCGCTGTGAACGATGACAGTCATGCCCATGGTCCTTGACAGTCCGTCAGCGGGGCGGAGAGACATCCAACCGAACCGTGGAGCGGCCGCTCGCGGACTCGGCTTCGACGGTGTACTGCCGCACGGGCTGTCCGGGCGGGCTGTGCGGACCGGGCCGGTCCCAGGCCTGCCGTCCGCCGCGGGTGACCGCCGCGCCCGGCGCCCCCCGGGCCCGGTCGATATTCCGAATTCCGAGGCGCCGCGTCCCCATGGTGCTACCCTTCATACAGGCGTTGCTGGAAGCCCACCCCTCCGGGTGCGGGAACCAGGCGCCGTTACCAGCCGAGTCCCTCGTCGGGGCAGGCTCTGACACCGGTGGACCGAAGACCTTCGAGGCTCCGTTCCCGGGACATCCGCAGGAGCCGAGAGCGCTCGCCCCCGGCACTGCCCGGCCGACCCGCGACAGGCGGCGGCCGACGCCCACCGCGCGACCCTTCACGGCCGTGCCGAGGGCGCCTCGCCCGCCGTCGCGCGCATCCCGGCCGCTCGCGGCCATTCACGGCCGAACCGCGATCCCGTTCCGCGCGCCCGCCCGGCCACTCACGGCCGCCGCGCCACCACACCTTTCACACACCACAGGAGTACCTGCTCGTGACCACCACCATCGAACCGACCACCACCCGACCGGCCACCACGGAGCCGGCCATCACGGAGCCGACCGCCGCCGCCACCACGCAGCTGAACGCCCTGCTGAAGGCCGACCTGCACCAACTCGCCTCCTCCCTGGGCATCCAGGGCGCCGCCCGCCTGCGCAAGGGCGAACTCGTCGAGGCGATCACCGCCACGCGCTCCACCGTCCGCCCGCCGGCGCCGGCCGAAGCACCCCGGCCGGCTGCTGCGCCCGCCGAAGGCGGCGTTCGCCCCGCCCAGCGGGCCCGCGCCCGCTCCGACGGACCGGCGCGGGCGGACACCGCCCCCGAGAGCGACCTCCTCCCCGTCGCCGGAGTGCTGGACATCCGCGAGGGCAACGCCGTACTGCGCACCTCCGGCTACCTGCCCGGGCCCACCGACGTGCACCTGCCCGCCGGCCAGGTCCGCGCGCTCGGCCTGCGGACCGGCGACGTCCTGACCGGCGCGACCCGCCCCCGCGCGAGCGGCACGACCCGCCCTCGTGCGGGCGGTGCCCGGCCGCAGATGGCCCGGGTCGACACGGTCAACGGCAGCCCCGCCGAGGAGTCCCGGCCCCGCCCGGCGTTCCACGAACTGACCCCGCTGTACCCGCACCGGCAGCTGCGCCTGGAGACCGAGAGCGACCCGAGGCAGCTGACGGGCCGTGTCATCGACCTGGTGGCGCCGATCGGGAAGGGCCAGCGCGGCCTGATCGTCGCGCCGCCGAAGGCGGGCAAGACCCTCGTCCTGCAGTCCATCGCGGAGGCGATCGCCCGCAACCACCCCGAGGCGCACCTGATGGTCGTCCTGGTCGACGAGCGCCCGGAGGAGGTCACCGACATGCGCCGCTCGGTCAAGGGCGAGGTCATCGCCTCGACCTTCGACCGGCCCGCCCGCGAGCACATCGCGCTGGCCGAACTCGCCGTCGAGCGGGCCAAGCGCCTCGTCGAACTCGGCCACGACGTGGTCGTCCTGCTCGACTCCCTCACCCGCCTCGCCCGCGCCCACAACACCACCGCCCCCGCCCACGGACGGACCCTCAGCGGCGGCCTCGACGCGAGCGTGCTGCAGCACCCGAAGCGGCTCTTCGGTGCGGCGCGCAGCATCGAGAACGGTGGTTCGCTGACCATCCTGGCCACCGCCCTCGTCGACACCGGCTCCCGGATGGACGACCTGATCTTCGAGGAGTTCAAGAGCACCGGCAACATGGAGCTCCGCCTCGACCGCCGCCTCGCCGACCGGCGCGTCTTCCCGGCCGTCGACGTCAAGGCCTCCGGCACCCGCCGCGAGGAGCTCCTCCTCGGCCCGGTCCGCACCCCCGCGACCTGGGCGCTGCGCCGGGCCCTGGGCGGCCTCGACACCCAGCAGGCGACCGAACTCCTCCTGGACCGGGTGAAGCGCACCCGCACCAACGCCGACCTCCTGCGCCAGGTGGTGACCAGTTCCCCGTCCGGCGCGGCCTGACCCGGAGCAGCGGACTCCGGCACCGCGTCACCCTGTCCCGCCGCGCCGCGGCCGCACGGGTACCCTGCCGGAATGCCGTACGAGCTCAACGCCGTCATCGGACCCTTCGACCTGCTCAGGCGCCGTACCGCCGGGATCCGGGAAGCGGTGGTCGCCCCGCTCCGGCAGTCCATGGGGCTGGTGCCCGTCACTGAGGAACTCCTCGCGGAGCTGACCGGCGCAGCCACCGGCCATGACGGCCCGTCCACCCTTCATGACGGCGCACCCACCGGCGCCGACAGCACCGGGCCCGGGTGTCGACCCGTCAGGACGATGTCCCCGGCCTCCGAGCAGATCCTGGACGGGACGCTGGGGCGGACCTTGAGCGACTGGGCCGCGCACGCGCCGATCGCCCATGTGGAGGCCGACTTCCACGGCGGAGCCGGACACCAGACCGCCGTCGTGCGGGGACCCGGCACGGCGATGTGGGGGCCGGTCCACGCGGCGCAGTTCACCGGTTCGCGCGAGCAGTGGCCGATCAACGCCGCGCTCGCCCTGCTCGGTGTGGTCGCGGGGGCCGCCGAGGCCATCGACCACCAGGACCTGTTCCTGGCGGTGGGGCTCGGCGGGGAACAGGACACGGACGGCTGGCGGGCGGCGGGCCGGACGGCCCGCTGGGCGGCGAGCTACGACGAGTGGCACCACGAGCAGCTGGCGGAACGTGAGAGAGCCGCGCGTGCCGCCGCCGAGTTCGAGCGACGCCGACGGCTCCCGGACGTTCCGGCGGCCCTGGACGGCAGGGCGATCATGGACCTGCTGGGCCTGCCCCCGGGCCCGCTGATCGGCGCGGCCACCCGCCATCTGCAGGAACTGCACCTCGAACGCGGCCCGCTGGCACCGGAGGCGGCCGCGGCGTTGCTACGGGCCTGGGCCCGCCGCCAGGAGCGCCCCACAGGCGACGCGCGGACTCCTCCCCGGTGAGCCGGGCCGGGCCGACCGGCCGGGGCCGCAGCCTCACTCGCCGCACCGGCCTCGCCCACCTCACTGCAGGATGTTGATCGCCCGGGCGACCACCAGTGTCGCCACGATCAGGGAGGTGGCGGCCTCGATCATCATGAGCAGTTTGGCCCACCGCTTGATCGCGGAGACGTCGGTCGGGCTGAACGCGGTCGCCGTCCAGAAGGACAGCGACAAGTAGTCGGCGAAGCGCGGCATCCAGTCCGCCGGTGCGTACTCGGTGTGCTGCATCTCGGGGAAGACGAACGCCGGCTCCGTGGCCGGCCGGTGGGCTCGGGCGGCGGCGCCGCCGCGATCCAGGTCCCAGTACCAGAGCGCGAAGGCGATCACGTTCGTCGCCCAGGTCACTCCACCGGTCGCCAGCAGACCGGTGGCGTTGTCGGCGAACAGCTTGTTGTTGGTGAGGATGTCCGACACCAGGTGGATCCCGGCGTACAGGTTCGAGGCGGTGATGAAGGCGATCACGGTCTCGGTGACCACCCGCAGCCAGGTCTTGCGGCGGTCGATCCGCCCCGGGTCGCCGACGACCAGCACTACCAGCAGGGCGAACAGCACCACCGGAACCACCCACACCGGGTCCACCCGGTACGACACGGGCAGCACCACGTGCAACAGCCCGGCACTCACCACCGCCGACGCGACCGGCCACCAGTGCTCACCGCGCTCATCGGCCCGACCTGGCACCACCGGGGACGGCCCGGCCGGGCCGGGGCTTGCTCGCATGCCTCATTCTGGCCTCCTCGACGGGCATCCGCCGCGCGCCCCGGCCCGCGACACGCGGCCGGCCGATCAGGTGGCGCACGATCGTCCCGGCCCGCACCCGTGATCCGCTGTGATCAGCGGATCCTGAGGAATCCGCAGGTGAACGCGGTAGTGCCGAGTAGCTCCGGCGTAGGGCGGACTCCGGTCATGGTCTCCGCGAGGGCGAAGGCCGCAGCCACCGACCGGTCGACGTCCGGTGCGTCGGTGCCGAAGTGGAAGCCGACCCGGTGCATCGCGCTCAGCTGGTCATCGGGGGTGCTGCCCCAACGGGAATCGGGGAGTACCGGCTCGAACGCCGAGCGGACCCCGCCGTCCTCGGCCCAGAGGAACGAGCCCAGGCCGTTGACGTTGCAGAAGTGCGAGATCCACGTGGTTCCCGCCGAAGCCGGCAGTGCCCGCTCCTCGTCGACGCCGAGGTGGCCGTTCGGCTCGATCATCAGTGTCCACGGGCCGACGCGGGCCATCGCGACGAGCTGCTGCGAGTCGCCCAGGCGGTAGGCGGCTTCGACCACCGCTGCCGCTCCGGTCAGTACCGGGCCCTCTTCCCCGTCGAGGCGTCGCAGCAGATCGGCCGGCGCGAGGTCCTTCACCAGTGTGAGGCAGTACGCCTCGGCGAGGTCCGGGAACGTGTCCTCGAACCACGAGTAGTCAGCAGCGGTCACCGTCATGACGCCGATTCTCGGCCGTGCCACTGACAGTGCCGGGCCGGAACAGGCCGTGACGAGGCCGCCTCGCACACGGTCCCGCCCGGGCCCGGCGTCGTTCGGACCGCTCCGACCGTCAGGCGCGGTGCCGGAACCAGAGGTTCACGGCCTGCTCGCCGTGCGCGAACTGCCCGGGGGCGCAGTAGTAGTACACCTGCGGGTCCAGGTTCCCGGACCGGTCGAGGATGCCGTTCTGCGCCCGCTTGCTGCTGTTGCACTCGTTCCAGTTGGCGCCGCTGTCGCCGCTGGCGAAGGTGTACGTGAGCGAGTTGGCGTAGCCGGCCGCCGAGGCGGTTCCGGCGCTCACGGCGAGCATGCCGGTCGCCGCGGCTCCTGCGAGGAGCAGTGCGGCCGTGGTCCGTGCCGTGCGCTTCATGAAGGCGATCTCCCTTGTTCGGTCGGGTGGCCGGCCGCGCGGGCTGTGCGGTGCGGGGCGGCCGCCGAGCGGTCGCTCCCCGGATCGGGGGCGCTGTCCTGCCCGGCGAGATCGACTCTGGCCGACCCGGAGCCGGCGGGCATCGGTCATCTGACTGCGAGGGGCCGAAGGCGCCGCGGACTACGACACGGACACCGCCGCAACGGCGCGCGCCGGGCAGAGCAGAGCAGAGCAGGGCGGGGCAGGGCGGGGCAGGGCGCCAGGGCGGTGCGGGCCGGGCGTCAGTGCGGGCCGACGGCCACGGCGGCGACCACGATTCCCGCCAGGACCAGGAACGCGAGCCCCACCATCGCGTTCACCGTGCTGTGGCCCAGTGGCTCGCGGAGCCGCATCCGCCGCTGCCGCACCCGCCACTGCCAGTACCCCGAGACCGTCGCCGCCACCGCGAGGAGGATCAGGTAGCAGGCCAGCCCGAGCCGTACGCCGTACGGGCCCACCTGCCCCAGTCCCAGGACCGCCAGCGCCCCGGCCAGCAGTGCCAGCGCCGTACGGGACCAGGCCAGGAACGTCCGCTCGTTGGCCATCGTCGCCCGGTAGTCCGGCTCCTCGCCCTCCTCCCACCACCGAGCGGGGGACTCCGGCCCGCGCTCCCCGTCCTGCCGCGAACCGTCCACAGTCACCGGCTGCTCCTCGGGTTCCGTCGGCACAGTCTCCCCGGCCGCGCGCGGGCGGCGTCGGAGCGACGCGCCCCTTCGTCGGCCCGGGTCCCGGACGCTCCGGTGGGCGCCGACACCGGCCGGAGCGGACCGCGGCGCCCACGGGCCGGGAAGCCGACGCGCGGAATCGATGCGGCACCGTGTCCCTGCCCCCGGGGCGTGCGGCGCCGGGCCAATCCGTTCCCCGGTCTGTTCCGAACACCTGGTGCAACGACCATGCGGGCCCCGTCGCGGCCCCGACCGGAGGGGCCCTCGTGACCACGTTCGACACCGTCCCCGCCGCCCGAACCGACGCCGCCGCGGTCGGTAACGCCGTCAGCGCTGCCGCCGTCCCGGCTCCCGCGCGGGTCGGGCCGCGTCCCGGCGGGGGCCCGCGTCCGCGCACGGTGGCGGTGGTCGGGTCCGGCGTCGCCGGGCTCACCGCGGCGTACGAGCTCACCCGGGCCGGGGTGGAGGTCGAGCTGTTCGAGGCCGACGGGCGCCTCGGCGGCCACGCGCACACCCAGGACGCCGTCGACCGCGCCGGGCGGGCACTCGCGCTGGACACCGGGTTCCTGGTGCACAACGCCCGCACCTACCCGCACCTGGTGCGCCTGTTCGCGGAACTCGGGGTCCGCACCCAGGAGAGCGAGATGAGCATGTCCGTACGCTGCGACGGCTGCGGCCTGGAGTACGCGGGCGCGCGGGGACCGGTGGGACTGCTCGGCCGCCCCGACGTGGTGGTCCGGGGCCGGTACCTGCGCATGCTCGCCGAGGTGCCCCGGTTCCACCGGCGCGCCCGCCGGCTGCTGGCCGACCCGGACGCGGGGGAGCCGAGCCTGCGGGAGTTCCTCGCCGCCGGCCGGTTCGGACCCTACTTCGTGAGCCACTTCATGACCCCGGTCGTCTCCTCGGTGTGGTCCTGCGCCCCCGACCTGGCGGGGGACTACCCGGCCCGCTACCTGTTCGCCTTCCTGCGCAACCACGGCCTGCTCGGCGTGGGCGGCTCACCGACCTGGCACACCGTCGTCGGCGGATCGCGCACCTACGTCGAGCGGATCGCCGAGCGGCTCACCACCGTCCACCGGTCCGCGCCCGTGCGCGCGGTGCGCCGGCACCCGGACGGGGTCACCGTGGTCCGCGCGGACGGCCGCAGCACCGAGGCCGACGCCGTGGTGGTCGCCACGCACGCCGACCAGGCGCTCCGGCTGCTCGCCGACCCGAGCGACGACGAGCGCGCCGTCCTCGGCGCCTTCCGCTACTCGCGCAACCCGACGGTGCTGCACCGCGACCCGACGGTCCTTCCCGCCGCGCCCTCGGCGCGTGGATCGTGGAACTACCGGATGCCCCACTGCACCGCGCCCTCCGACCGGGTCCGGGTCAGCTACCACCTCAACCGGCTGCTGCGGCTGGACACCGAGGCCGACTACCTGGTCACCCTCAACGAGGACCGGCAGCGGCCGATCCCCGAGGAGCGGGTGCTGTCCCGCACCGTCTACGAACACCCCGTGTACACCGCGCGCACGGTCGCGGCCCAGCGCCGGCTGCCCGGCCTCGCCACCGCCCGCACCGCGTTCGCCGGCGCCTACCACGGCTGGGGCTTCCACGAGGACGGCTGCCGCTCCGGCGTCCAGGCCGCGCACTCCCTGCTGGGGGTGAGCGCGCCGTGACCGCCTCGCCCGCCCCGAACCTGCCCGGACCGTGGCGCGCGGTCCTCTACGACACCGTCACCACGCACGTGCGCACCGCACCCCGGAGACGGGCGTTCCGGCACGCCGGCTACCTGTGGCTGGTGGACCTCGACGACCTGCCGGTGCTGCCGCGCCCGCTGCGGCCACTGGCCCGCTTCCTGCCGCGCGACCACGCCCTCGCGGCCGCCGACGACCCGCCGACGGTCCGGCACGACCTGGAGCGCTACCTCCTCGGTCACGGTGTCCGGCTCGGCCGCGGAAGGGTCCTGATGCTGACCCAGGCCCGCTCGCTCGGACACGTGTTCAACCCGCTGACCGTGTACTGGTGCCGGGACGCGGAGGGCCGCCCGCTGTGCACCGTCGCCGAGGTCCACAACACCTACGGCGGCCGCCACCGCTACCTGCTGGCGCCCGACCCCGAGGGCCGCGGCGAGTGCGACAAGGACTTCTACGTCTCACCGTTCTTCCCCGTCGACGGCCGCTACCGCATGGTGCTGCCCGAACCGGGGGACCAGCTCCGGCTGGCGGTCCACCTGGAGCGCCGGGGCGAGCCGGCCTTCACCGCCACCGTGCGCGGCGCCGCACGACCGGCCGGCCCGGCGGCCCTGCTGCGGGTCGCGCTCACCCATCCGTTCGCCACCTGGGCCGTCAGCCTCCACATCCGCTACCGGGGGATCCGGCTGTGGCTCAGCGGCCTGCCGGTCCGTCCCCGGCCGGCCGACACCACCGACCGCTCCGCCGCCACCCCTGCCTGCCCCGCGGCCGCCGCGCCCCGGCCCGACGACCGGCCCGCTCCCACGGAAGAGGTACCCGCCCCATGACGACCACGGTCCCCCCGGCCGCGACGCCGACACCCTCCGTCGACCCCGCGCGCTGGCCGGACGTCGCCCGAGTGCCGGACGTGCCGCTGCGGGCCGCCGTCGCCGCGCGCCTGCTGCGCCGGGCGGCCTCGCGGCGCGGCCTGCGCGTCGAACTCCCGGGCGGCCGCGTCCTGCGACCCGCGCCGGCCGGGGCGCCGGTCCTGCGCCTGCACCGCCCCCGGGCCTTCCTCCACCGGGTCGGCGAGGGCGGCCTGATCGGCTTCGGCGAGTCCTACCAGGCCGGGGACTGGGACAGCCCCGACCTGGTCGCACTGCTCACCGCGCTCGCCACCGCCCCCGAGACCCTCGTGCCGACCGGCACGCGGTGGCTGCGCCGGCTCTACGTCCAGCGGCCGCCGGACGAGGAACTCTCCACCGCGGCGAACACACGGCGCAACGTCGGCCGCCACTACGACCTGTCGAACGACCTGTTCGCGCTGTTCCTCGACCCGACGATGAGCTACTCCGCCGCCCTCTTCCCGACCGGCGCCGCCCACGCGCCGCTCGCCACCCACGACGATCTGGCCGCAGCCCAGCACCGCAAGATCGACCGGCTGCTCGACCTCGCCCGCGTCGGTCCCGGCACCCGGATGCTGGAGATCGGCACCGGCTGGGGCGAACTGGCCCTGCGCGCCGCCGGGCGCGGCGCCCACGTCGTCAGCCTGACCCTCTCCGAGCAGCAGCTCGTTCTCGCCCGGCAGCGGATCGCCGCGGCCGGGCAGGCGGACCGGGCGGAGGTCCGGCTGTGCGACTACCGCGCCGCCGAAGGCCAGTACGACGCCGTGGTCAGCGTCGAGATGATCGAAGCCGTCGGCCGGCCCTTCTGGCCCGACTACTTCGCCACCCTCGACCGGGTCCTGGCACCCGGCGGACGTGTCGCCCTCCAGGCGATCACCATGCCCCACGGCCGGATGGTGGCCAGCAGCCGCACCTACACCTGGATCCTCAAGTACATCTTCCCCGGCGGCCAGATCCCCTCCGTACGGGCGATCGAGGAGAGCGCCACCCGTCACACCCGGCTGCGCCTCACCCGTGCCGACGCGTACGGACCGCACTACGCCGAGACGCTGCGCCTGTGGCGCGAACGCTTCACCGAACGCTCGCCGCAGGTCGCGGCCCTCGGCTTCGACGAGGTGTTCCGGCGGATGTGGGAGCTCTACCTCGCCCACTCCGAGGCCGGGTTCCGCACCGGCTATCTCGACCTCCACCAGCTCCTCCTCACCCGCGACGGGGCGACGGACGCACCGGTGCCGACCTCCCCCTCCGGGCGGGAGGAGCAGCGGCCGTTCGGCGGGAAGGAGGAGCGGCCGTGAACGCCACCGCCTTCGCACTCAACCTCGCCGTCACCGCCGCCGTCGCCCTCGCCGTCCTCCTCGCCGCGTTCGCGGTGGGGGTGCGCAGCGGGCGCCACCGGGGCGTGGACGTCGCCTGGGGGCTGGCGTTCACCGCCGTGGCGCTGAGCGGCCTCGCGCTCTCGCAGGGCCACGGGGACCCGGGGCGCCGACTGCTGGCCACCCTGCTCGTCACCGTCTGGGGCCTTCGGCTCTCCGCCCACCTGTGGTGGCGCGCCCGCGGCGCCCCGGAGGACCCGCGCTACGCCCGGATGCTCTCCCGGGCCCCCGAGGGACCGGCCCGCACCCGGTACGCCCTGCGGATCGTCTACCTGCTCCAGGCCGCTCTGGTGTGGTTCGTCTCGCTGCCCGTCCAGGCCGCCCAGTACCTTCCCCACCCGCCCGGCGCGCTCGCCTGGGCGGGCACCGCGCTGTGGACGGTCGGCCTGCTCTTCGAGGCGGTCGGGGACCGGCAGCTCGCCCGCTTCAAGGCGGACCCCGCCAACCGCGGCCGGATCATGGACCGCGGCCTGTGGAGCTGGACCAGGCACCCCAACTACTTCGGCGACGCCTGCGTCTGGTGGGGCCTGTTCCTGCTCGCCGCGGACAGCCCGGTCGGCTGGGCCTTCGTCCTCAGCCCCGTCCTGATGACCTACCTGCTCGCGTTCGGCAGCGGCAAACCGATGCTGGAACGCCGGCTCGGTGCGGAGCGGCCCGGCTGGGCCGAGTACGCCGCGCGCACCAGCGGCTTCCTGCCCCTGCCACCGCGTCGGACGGCCTCGCCCGCAGGACCGCCGCGGCCCCACCTCTGACCGCGGCCGCGGCGCCACCCCTGACCGCCGCCGCGGCCGTGCCCGGCCTCCGCGACAGCCGCGGGTCGGGCACGGGAAATTCTCTTCGGACTCCCGGTCCCGCGGCCGCCGGGAAGGGCGCCTCCCAGGGCCGTGAGCGGCTCGCGGCGGCTCTGCCGCGACGGTCCGGGCCCCTCCCGGCCGACCGCCCCCGATCGTCCGTCAGGCGCCCGTCCACGGCCGTGCCGCACCGCCACTGACCTGGTGTTCTCCTGAGAATTCCGTAGGCTGGAGAGCTCTGTCGGAGACTCTCGGAGGGGGCAGCGTGAGCGAGGGAACGGGCGAGGGAGCAAGCCAGGGAACGGGCGAGGAGCCCGTGACGTACGACGCCGGCATGATCGTGGTCCTGGAGGGCCTGGAGGCGGTTCGGGCGCGGCCCTGGATGCACATCGGACCGGTCGACGAGCGAGCACTGCACCAGCTGGTGCTCGACGCCGCCGAGCCGGCGCTGGACGAGGCGCTGAACGGCACGGCCGGTCGGATCGGGATCACCCTCACCGCGGACGGCGGCGTCACGGTCGCCGACGACGGCAGGGGCCACCCGGTCGGACACGCCGGACACCGCGACGGCCGTGCGCTGGAGGAATGCCTGTCCGTGCTCTGCGGCGGGGTCCCGTTCGTCGGCCGGCGCTCGCCGGCCGGCAGCAGGTTCGCTGCGGAGCTGTCGGTCGTCAACGCCCTGTCCAGCCACCTGACGGCCGAGGTTCGGCGCGACGGCTCCCGTTGGGTGCTGGAGTACGAGCGGGGAGTGCGGGTCGGGGCGCCCGTCCGGACCGGTGCGGACGGGGGCAGCGGGACGGCGATCTCCTTCCGCCCCGATCCCGGGATCTTCGGGGCACTGACGCTCTCGTTCGACACACTGGCCGACCGCTTCAGGGAACTGGCCTTCCTGAACCGTGACTTGGACATCACCCTGACCGACGACCGGCACCCCGGCCGGCCCCGTTCCGTCCGTTTCCGCTACCCCGGGGGAGTGCGCGACCGCCTCGCCGAACAGGGCGCCCCGCCCCACCCGGAGGTGCTCGCCTTCGAACGCGAGTGCCCGGACATGGAGGGAACCGTGGAAGTGGCCCTGTGCTGGGCCGACTCCCACGAGGAACAGGTCACCGGCTACGCCAACAGCCGGCCGACCACCGACGGCGGAACCCACCAACTCGGCTTCCGCGACGGCCTGGCAGCCGCGCTCACCGCCGTCGCCGGGGGCCAGTACGTACCCACCCCGGCCCGGCTCGGCCCCGGCCTGACGGCGATCGTGTCGGTGAAGCTCGACCGGCCCGAGTTCGAGGGCGCCGCCCGCGCGCGGCTGAGCAACGGCCCCGTCCGCACCTGCGTCGCCGACGCCGTCCGGGAGCACGCGACCGCCTGGCTCCGCGCCGACCCGGCCCGCGCGGCCGCCGTCCTCGCCCGGCTCCCGGCCACCACCCGGGACTGACACAGCCGCACCGCCGGGTCTCCCGGTCCGGCGCGACGTCCGGACCGGGACCGGGGCGGCGCAGACCGCGAGCCCGACCGGATCCGCTCGGTGGCGCCTGCTCCCCACCTCGACGGCTCCGGGTTCCGGGCTCCGGTCAGCGGGTGTGCGGGGCGTTCGGGGTGTCGGGGGCGGGGCGGTCGTGGGGCGGGAGGGAGCGGGCCTCGACGGCCCTGGCCGTGTTCCTCAGGGCCTTCGCGAGCACGCCCTTGCCGACGCTGCCCAGGAGCAGGCCGGTGAGTCGTCCCCGGAGGTTCTTGCCCTCGCGCACCACCACGGCGTCCAGCCGTGTGGTGCCGTCCGGCAGCGGTGTGAAGGTGTACGTGTGTCCGGAGGCGCCGCCCCAGATGTTGGAGTCGACGGTGGTCATCACCACTCGGTGCGGGTCGGACCAGTCGTAGTGCAGCCGCTCCCAGACACCGCCCGAGCCCTCGGTGACATCGGCCCGGTCGGTGCCCCGGGTGTGGACCTTCAGGTACTCGTCCGCGCTGTTGCCGAACAGTTCCCGGCGGCCCGGACCGAAGTCGGTGAGGCAGGCCACGAACTGTTCCGGTGTCGCGTGCGTCCGCTCGGTGAGGTGGATGGTGGCCATGGTGTGTTCTCGTGCTCCTCGGGTCGGGGCGGGCCGGACGGTCCGCGTCGGGCGGTCGGGCCGGGTCGGGCCGGTGATCGCTGGACCCAGGTTGCCGGTCGGTGCGCTCCCGTCGAGCCCGTGTCCAACCCTGGTCCACCCCCCCGGGGCCCTGGCCGGGGACACCCGGGCCAGGGTCTCCACCAGGGTCCGTCCCTGGGGCGACGGGGCGGCGCTCCCGGGATCGTTGTCGGCGGGTGCCCTCCCGGCACCCGTCGACGCAGAAGGAGCAGATGACGGTGGATCTCAAGCTCGAGGTCGTGGTCGTGCCGGTCTCGGACGTGGACCGGGCCAAGGAGTTCTGGACGCGGATCGGTTTCCGCGAGGACGTCGACTTCTCCGGCCCCGGGGGCTTCCGGGTCGTGCACCTGACGCCGCCCGGCTCGGCCGCGTCGATCATCGTCGGCAGTGGCGTGACCGACGCGGCGCCGGGTTCGGAACGGGGCGTGCACCTGGTCGTGGACGACGTCGTCGCGGCCCGCGCCGAGTTGGTGGCCCGCGGTGTCGACGTCGGCGAGGTGTTCCACGACGCCGGCGGTGTGTTCCACCACGCCGGCTCGACCGGCCGGGTCACGGGGCCGCACCCGAGCCGGCAGTCCTACGGCTCGTTCGTGACGTTCGCCGACCCGGACGGCAACACCTTCGTCCTGCAGGAGGTGACGACGCGGCGGCCCGGTCGGATCACCCAGGTGGTCTACCGCTCGGCGGCGGAGGTCGAGCAGGCGCTGCGCGAGGCGGCGCTCGCCCACGGAGAGTACGAGGCCCGGCTCGGTCACCACGATCCGGACTGGCCGTCGTGGTACGCCGCGTACATGGCCCGCGCGGCCGGTGTCGGCGACTGACGCCCGGTGGCGCGGTCCGGCCACCGGGGCGTGCGGGCGAGACCCGATCGACGGCGGACGGCGGACGGCGGAGGGAACCGATGCCGACGGAGAACGTGAACGAGGACGAGAACGTGAACGAGCGGAACGGTGCGGGCCGGCTGCCGGTGGCGCGGGAGCGTGCGCACGCCGAACTCGCGGCGCTGGCGCGGAGCACGGCGGGCCGGGCCCTCGTGCTCCGCGCGCTGCCGGGAGTCGACCGGACGTCCCTGCTGGGTCGCGCCGCCGTCACGGCGGAGCGGGAGGGGCACCGCGTCGTGCGGGTGACCGGGGTCGAGGCGGAGGCCCGGCTGCCCCACGCCGGACTGCACCAGTTGCTCCATCCGCTGCTCGGTGAGGTCGCGCGGTCGGACGAGGCGACCCGAGCCGTGCTCGACGGTGTCTTCGGCCGGGCCGAGGACGACCGGCCGTCGGTCGTGCGACTGGGCACAGCCGTCCTCCGGCTGCTGTCCCGGGCGGCGGTGCGGCAGCCGCTGCTGTTAGTCGTGGACGACGGGCAGTGGCTGGACGATCCCAGTGCCGAGGTGCTCGGCTTCGTGGGGCGGCGCCTGGCCGGGAGCCGGGTGCGGCTGCTGATCGCGGTCCGTGCCGAAGTGGCGTCGCGGTTCGACTCCGCCGCCCTGCCCGGGTGGACCGTCGCCGTCCGCTCGGGAACCGTCCCCCGGGGAGCCGTCCTCGCCGACGCGCACTCGGCGCACCGGCCGGACCGTACCGCAGTGCCGGTCCTCACCCCGCTGACCTGGCAGGAACGCCGGGTCGCGGACCTGGCAGCCGCAGGGCTGACCAACAAGGAGATCGGCCGGCGCATGCACCTCTCGCCGCGCACGGTCGCCTCGCATCTCTACCGCGTCTTCCCGAAGCTCGGCATCACCACCAGGGCGGCGCTGCGCGACGCCCTGAACCGAACCGCGGGCGCGGGTCGGCTCCAGCCGTGAGCCGGGCCTCGGCGCATCAGAACGTCAGAACGTCAGAACGTCATCAGCTTCCGGATCAGCTTCCAGGAAAGGATCGAACATGATCAACAGGCGTACGTTCTCCAAGGCGGTCGGTCTGGGCATGGGTGCCGTGGCCGTGCCCACCGGGGCCGCCGCCGCGAGCACCGTCGCCGTCGCCGACGACGACCGCTCCCGCGGCCCCGCCCCGGCCCCTGCGTTCGGCGGCCTGAAGCAGGTCCGCGCCGGCGTGCTCGACATCGGCTACGCCGAGGCGGGACCGGCCCGGGGGCCCGTGGCCGTCTGCCTGCACGGCTGGCCGTACGACATCCACAGCTACGTCGACGTGGCCCCGCTGCTGGCCGAGGCCGGCTACCGCGTGATCGTCCCGTACCTGCGCGGCCACGGCAGCACCACCTTCCGGTCGCCCACCGAGGTCCGCAACGCGCAGCAGTCCGCGGTGGCGCTCGACGTCGTCGCCCTCCTGGACGCGCTGGGGATCCGCAGGGCGGTCCTGGCCGGGTTCGACTGGGGCGCGCGGACCGCCGACGTCGTCGCGGCGCTGTGGCCGGAGCGGGTCCGGGTCCTGGTGTCGGTGAACGGGTACCTCGTCACCGACGTCCGGGCGCAGCAGAACCCCCTGCCGCCGAAGGCCGAGCACACCTGGTGGTACCAGTACTACTTCGCCACCGACCGCGGCCGGCGGGCGCTGGAGAACCCGCAGTACCGCCGGGAGCTGTGCCGGGCGGTGTGGGAGGAGGCCTCGCCGACCTGGGAGTTCGACGACGCGACGTTCGAACGCACCGCCGCCGCCTTCGACAATCCCGACTACGCCGCGATCGTCACCCACAACTACCGGTGGCGGCTGGGGCTCGCGGCCGGCGAACCCCGCTACGACCGCTACGAGCAGCGGCTCGCGGACCGGCCCACGATCGGTGTTCCGACCATCACCCTGGATCCCGGGCTCGATCCCTTCCTGGCCTCCACCGACGGCCTCGGGTACCGGAAGTTCTTCACCGGCCCGTACGAGCACCGGGTGCTCGCCGGCGTCGGGCACAACGCTCCCCAGGAGGCCCCGGCGGCGTTCGCCCGGGCGGTCATGGACGCCGACCGGCTCTGACCACGCGGTCCGGACCGGGAGGCCGACCGGGCGGGGACACTGGCCGCAGGGGGACGCCGACCACGCCGGCCAGGCCGGCCACGCCGGTCACGCCGATCACGGCGGACGTCCCGGCGGCGCCCGACGCGTGGTCACAGGCCGCCCGACAGCGCCCCGTCCAGCTCCCGACGGGAGGCGATCCCCAGCCTGACGAAGACCTTGCGCAGGTGCCACTCGACCGTCCGGGGGCTGATGAACAGCTGGGCCCCGATCTCCGCGTTCGAGTGCCCGGCCACCACGAGCCGGGCGATCTGGGTCTCCTGCGGCGTCAGGGCCGGCGCGTCGACGGTCCGGCGGCGGACGGTCTCGCCGGTGGCGAGCAGCTCCCGCCGGGCCCGCTCCGCGAACGCCTCCATGCCCATCGCCGCGGCGGCGTCGTGCGCCGTCCGCAGCTCGGCGCGGGCCTCGGCCCGCCGGTTGCGGCGGCGCAGCCACTCGCCGTACAGGAGCCGGGCCCGTGCCCCGAACACCGGCAGCCCGCCCCGGTCGTAGTGTTCGACCGCGTCCCGGTAGCGCTCCTCGGCGTGCTCCTCGGGCCCGGTCAGGGCGTCGGCGACCGCCGCCGCGCCGCGTGCCCAGGGGGTGCCGGTCAGGCTGCGGTCGGCCAGCCGCTCCCGCGCCTCGCGCGCCTCTGTCGGCGCGTCGGGGCCGCCGGTGCGGGTGGCCGCCTCGACCAGTTCCAGGCAGGTCCAGTGGTGCACGGCGAGGTCCTGGTGCTCCAGGCCGCGCCGTGCGGCCTCCAGCGCGAGCGGATAGTTGCCCAGACCGTTGTGGAGCACCGCCCGCGCATACGCGGCCACGGCGATCGAGCGGCCCAGGCCGCGTCGCTCGCCCTCCCGCTCCAGCGTCTCCAGCGCCTCCAGGGCCGCGCGCTCCCGCCCCCGGTGGGCGCTCAGAAGGCCGGTCGCGGCCAGGCGCGCCGCCGCCCCGGCGGGCTCCTCGGTGTTCGCTCCCTCGGCCAGCAGGTCCCAGGCCTCCGTGAAGCGCCCTGCCAGGCCCAGTGCGGTCGCCCGGTGGGGGAGCGCCGTGGAGAGGACCGACAGGGCGCCCGTCGTCCGGGCGAACCGCACCGCCCGGTCCGTGACGGCCAGCCACGCCGCCAGGTCGCCCAGTTCCCCGGCGGAGTCCACGGCCGGCTCCAGGACCGCCGGGACCGCCCGGTCGTCCCCGTCGGTGACGGCGCGCAGCGCCCGCGCCAGCGGGGGGAAGGCCTTGACCGGTCCGTCCTCGGTCCAGACGGCCAGGGCGTGCAGGAACGCTCCGGCGGCCCCGTCGCCGTCCGTCCGGTCCCCGTCGCCCACCTCCCCGTCGCCTGCCGACCCGCCGCCCACTTCCCCGTCGCCTGCCGACCCGCCGCCCACTTCCCCGTCGCCTGCCGACCCGCCGCCCGCCGACCCGCCGCCCGCCGACCCGCCTGCCGCGAGGCCGCGGGCGGCCTCCGCCACCTGCCGCAGTCCGTCCCCGTCGAGCCGTCCGGCCCGCACGGCCGCCCCGAACGCGGCGAGGCAGGTCTCGCGCGCGGCGGCCGGGTCGAGCTCCCCGAGCGTCACGGCCGCCGCGATCAGCGGCCGTATCGCGCCCGGCCCGGGGTCGGCCATGGCGGCCGCCCCCGCCCGCAGTCGGCCCGCCCCGGCCCGTTGCAGCCGGTCCAGCGGCCCGAGTTCGGCGGCGGCCAGCAGGTCCGGGACCCGGTCGGCCGCGCCCGCCGCGAGATGCGCCCCGGCCGAGGCCAGCGCCCGCCGGGCCCGCTGCGCCGGGTCGGGGCTGAGCGCGGCGGCACGTTCCAGGAACGAGGCCGCGGCCGCCCGGCCGCCGCGCGCCAGGGCCCGGTCCGCCGAGCGTTCCAACGCGGCGGCGACCGGCTCGTTCGGGCCGACCGCCGCGTGGGCGAGGTGCCAGGCCCGCCGGTCGGGGTCGCGTTCGGCGTCGGTGGCGTCGGCGAGGGCGGCGTGCACCGCCCGCAGGTCCGCGGCGTCGGCGCGGCGCCAGACCGCCGAGCGCACCAGCGGGTGCCGGAACCGCACCGGGGCGCCCAGCTTGAGCAGCCCGGCGGCCTCGGCGGGCGCCGCGGCCCCGGGCCCGATGCCCAGGGGGCCGAGGGCGCGCCACAGCAACAGCTCGTCGCCGACCGGCTCGACCGCCGCGAGCAGCAGCAGGGCCCGGGTGTCGGCGGGCAGCGCGTCGACACGCCGGCGGAAGCCCTCCTCGACCCGGTTCGGCACGGGGGCGGGGCCGTGTCCGCCGAAGCCGAAGGCCAGTTCGGCCGCCGACAGCCCCTGCGGCAGCTCGAGCAGGGCCAGCGGGTTCCCGCCGGTCTCGGCGACGATCCGGTCCCGCACCCGGGGGTCCACCGGCCCCGGCAGCACCGAACCGAGCAGGGTCCGGGCGTCCGCGTCGGCCAGCCCCCGCAGGGGCAGGACCGGCAGATCGGCGAGCTCGCCCTCCCCGTCGGCGAGCCGTTCGGCGAAGACCAGCGCCACCGACTCGGCGTCCAGCCGACGGCCGACGAACCCCAGGATCCGCAGCGACATCAGGTCCAGCCACTGCGCGTCGTCGACCAGGCACACCAGCGGGCTCGTGGCGGCCGCCTCGGCGAAGAGCCCCAGCACCGCCATTCCGACCAGCAGCAGTTCGGGCGCGGGCCCGCCGCTCAGGCCGAACGCCACCCGCAGCGCGTCCTGCTGGACCGGCGGCAGCCCGTCCAGGTGCGACAGCAGCGGGGCGCAGAGCCGCTGCAGGCCCGAGTAGGCGAACTCCGACTCGGCCTCGACGCCCTCCGTGCGCACGACCCGCATCCCCGTCGCCCGGGCGGCCGCGTGGTCGAGCAGCACGGACTTGCCGATCCCCGCCTCACCGCGCAGCACCACCACCCGGCTTCGCCCGTGACGCACTTCGCGCAGCAGCCGGTCGAGCTCCTCCGACTCCCGGTGCCGTCCGAGCAGCTGATGCGTCGTGCCCTGCTCCATCACGCTTCCTCCGCCGCGTCCGCCCTGGCAGAGCCCCCTTTCCCCAGGAGCTTCGCCCCCATCCTACGAACCCCGCGCGCCACCCGGCCCGGTGGTGACCGACCCCGCGTGCCGGAACGTCAGGGTGTGCCGACGGTTCCCGCGTCCGGGTCCGCGCCGTCGCGCCACAGCCGGAGCGCCTCGGCGTCGCGGAGCCCGGCGGCGGCCCGGTGACGTTCGGCCTCGGTGAGGTCGAGCGCGTTCAGCCGACGGCGCCACTCGTCGACACCGTCGGTCTCCTCCAGCGCGGTGGCGAGCTCGACCAGGGTGGCCAGCGTCCGGGCGACCTCCAACGGCGCGGCGGTGTCCCCGTGCCGGCGCACAGCCGTCGCCAGGACCCGCAGTGCGGCACGGTCGTCGTTCTTGAACTCGCTGAGGACACGGGCGTTGTCGAGGGCCTTGGCCAGGCCGGCGAGGTCCTTGGAGCCGCCGTACTCCAGCTCCGCGGGCTCGTCCCGCTGGATGAAGATGATCGAGTTCCCGGACGGGTCGACGAGGGTGAAGCGGCTCGCCCCCGGCCTGAACCGGGTGATGCGCGGTCGGCCCTTGGACAGCGTCCGCCCGTACGCGGCGCGCAGGGCCCGGGTGAACTCGGCGTGGTACGGCGCGACTTCGTCGACGAGTACCAGGCAGCCGCCGCCGTCCTCGTGGCTCGGCTCGATGTTCCTGGGGGGAGTCCCGAAGTGCAGCGCGAACCCGCTCCACTCCAGTGCCAGGTAGACGTAGGGGCGGGTCTGCTTGTAGGTGACCTCGAACCCGAGGGCCTGGTAGAACTCCAGCGTCTCGTCGACCGAGACGCACGGCAGCACCGGCACCGTGGTCTCATTGGCGCGCACCGTCGGTCCTGGCATGTCCGCCACCTCTTCCCCTCCTGTTCCGGTCCGAACCTCGGACCCGAAGACCGGGTCCGAACCTCGGACCCGAAGACCGGGTCCGAACCTCGGACCCGAATCCCCGAGCCTGCCGCAGAATCGGCCCCGGCGCCCATGAGTTCTCCGCGCGGCGTGCAGAGTCCGCGCCGATGCCGACGGAGCGCAGGCCGGTGCCGAAGGCGTTGCCCTTCCTGTTCACGATGGCCGCTGCCCCGGTGCAGGTCGGGGCTGCCTCTGCGGGCGGGAAGCGCCGGGACGGTGAACCGCACGGCGGTCGCGGCGGGGCGGGGCGCGATCCGGCGCGGTTCGCGCTCGTCCGTGCTCCGGGAGCCGGTCCCCGCGCTCTCGTCCGTACAAGAACCATTGCCGCACCCTGAACCCGGATGCCGCCGGTGTGCGGCACCGGAACGAAGGGGAAGAACGTGACCACTCCCGCCCCGTCCCGCATCACCCTCGTCAACGGCAGCTTCGAGCAGCCCGCCGTCCCCGCCGGCAGCAACGCGCTGCTGCCCGACGCCTCCCAGACCCAGAGCCCGAACCGCGTCCCGGGCTGGCTGACCACCGCCACCGACCACCTCATCGAGCTCTGGCACGACGGCTTCAACGGCGTCCCCTCCGCCGACGGCACCCAGTTCGCCGAACTCAACGCCAACCAGGTCTCCACCCTCTACCAGGACCTGCCCACCACCCCCGGCGCCACCCTGTACTGGCGGCTCTACCACCGCGGGCGGCTCGGCCAGGACACCATGGCCCTGGACATCGGCCGCCCCGGCGCGGTCGTCCAGCAGCGCCAGTTCACCGACGGCACCACCGCCTGGGGCTTCTACTCCGGCACCTACACCGTGCCCGCCGGGCAGACCGTCACCCGCTTCGCCTTCCGCTCGGTCGCCTCCGCGGGCGGCAACCAGTCGGTCGGCAACTTCCTCGACGGCATCTTCTTCGGCACCGCCCCCGCCGTCACCGTCACCAAGTCCGCCGTCCCCGACGGGCCCCTCCAGGTGGGCGACGTCATCACCTACCGGATCGTCGCCAGGAACGAGGGCGGCGGCAACGCCGAAGCCCTCCTCCTGACCGACACCGTGCCGGACGGCACCACCTACCTGCCCGGGACCCTGCGCATCGTCGACGGCCCCAACACCGGGGCGAAGACCGACCGGCCGGGCGACGACCAGGCCTCCTACGACCCGGTGGGCAACCGGGTGACGTTCGCCCTCGGAAACGGCGCCACCGCGGGCCACGGCGGCAGCCTGCCCAACACCGACACCCTGCCGAACGGCACCACCGTCGAGTACCGGGTCACCATCGACGAGGACAGTGCCGGCGGGCACGTCACCAACACCGCCACCGCCACCTACGAGAACCGGCTCGGCCCCACCCCCGAACCCCTCACCACCACCTCCGGCCCGGCCGACACCGCAGTCCTCCCGGCGGCCGACCTGAGCGTCACCAAGTCCGCCGACGAGACGACCGTCACCGTCGGCCAGACCGTCACCTACCGGATCACCGTCCGCAACGCCGGACCCAACACCGCCACCGGCGTCACCGTCACCGACCCCCTCCCGGACGGCCTGGTGTTCCTCTCCGCCGAGACGGGAACCGGCAGCTACGACCCCGACAGCGGCGAGTGGAGCGTCCGCACGCTCGCCCCCGACGCCTCCGTCACCCTCACCCTCCGGGCCAAGGCCACCGCCCCGGGCACCGTCACCAACACGGCGACGGTGCACGCCACCGAGACGGACCTCCACCGCGCCGACAACACCGACTCCGTCACCGTCTGCGTCAAGGCCGCCCCCGTCTGCCCGCCCCCCGGCTGCTGCTGACCCCGCGGACGCCGCGGGCACCGTCCCTCCCCGGCGGTGCCCGCGGCTCCCGGGCCCGCTACTCGCCCGCCTCCCTGACCAGTTGGTAGGCGGCGGCGAGGGAGAGCCCGGGCCGGGCTGTCCGCAACGCCTTCACCGCCCCGACCTGGTCGCGGACATCGGCGCCCGACGCGTGGAGCACCTCCCGCACCCACCGCCGGCGCACCCCGGCATCGGGCGCCGACACCGTCTCCATGACGATCCGCAGGGCTCTCTCGAGCCCCGCCCGCTCGCCCGCCTCGGCGGTCTCCAGGGCCCGCCGCAGGTCCGCCTCCACCTGCCGGGAGTCACGGACGACGATGACGGGCTCCTCCTGGGCCTTGCCGGACTTGAACACTGCACCACTCCTCGGGTCGGACGACAGGACGTGCGGCCACGGCTGAACCCCGGTCCGCGAAGGGGACAACGTTCGTACCGATGACTTCGACTCCGCCGCCGGCCGGCCTCCTACCGCGCGGGGAGGGCGGGCTACGAATCGGTCCAGCGCACCGGGTGTCCGGACGGGTCCGTGGTGAGCCAGGTGCCGTCCCCGAGGGGGTGGATGTCGTAGGGGTCCTCCCCACGTGCGTCGAACTCCGCGTGGACCCGGCCGGAGCGGGCGTCGACGCGGTAGTGGCGGAACCATTCCTCCCCGTCCTCGGATTCGCCGACGACGGTGACGACGACGGTGTCCGGGCTCAGATGCCCACCGGACCACTCCACCCAGGCCTCGTCGGGGTTGTGCCCGAAGGCGTCCACCGGGAGGGTGAACACCGCCTCGCCGCCGGGATACGCATGGATGGTGATGTCCCCCTGGTCGTGGTTGACGGTCATGAACCGGTGGCCGTCGGGCGACAGGTCGATGAGGCATCGGTCGTCCCAGGGGTACTGGAAGAGATCCATCCCGGCCTCGGTGAGCGAGGCGCGGTAGACGGCCGTGCCGTCCTGTCCTTCCCCCACGTTGAGGAGGATCTGGCCGCTCGGTCGGTGCGGCAGCTGCACTCCGCCGTGCCCGGCGGTCCGCAGGTCCGCCTGCGCGACGACCGCCCCGGAGCGGGCGTCCAGGGCGACCCACTGGTCGGGGCGGTCACGGCCCGCCATGGCGTCGGGGCGGTAGACCCAGAGCACGCGTTCGTCCGGCGACAGCACGCAGCCGGGCGCGTGTCCGTACCGACCGGACGACTCCGGTTCGAGCCCGGACCTCCAGACCTCGACGCCGTCCGGTGTCACGCACACGACCGCGTTCTGCGTCGTGTAGTAGACCCGCTGAAGGTCGGCGGCAACGGCGTGGCCGACGATGTCGTCCCCGGGAGCCGGTGGGCGGACCAGGACGGGTGACAGCGGACCGCGCTCCTCCCCGGCCAGGTCGTAGGCGCAGACGCCTCCGTCCACGAGCCGCGTGATGATCCGGTGGGGGTGCCGCGCTTCAGCCATGCCCGGAGGCTAGCGCCCCCCGGCGGACCCAGCTCGGCCCGGGGCTGGCCGGGGTGCGATCACTGCCGCCGCGCGGTGGGCTCAGCGGGCCAGCAGGTCCCGGACCGCCGCCGCGATCTCGTCGGGTGCCTCCTCGGCCATGAAGTGCCCGGCGCGGGTCAGCCGGTGGTCCAGGTCCGGTGCCCACGCCCTCCACACCCCGGCGGCGTCGAAGCCCAGCTGCGCGCCCCAGTCCTGCTGGACCACCGTCACGGGCATGGCCAGTTGCGACCCGGCGTCCAGGTCCGCCTGGTCGTGCGTGACGTCGATGTCCGACGAGGCCCGGTAGTCCGCGACGATCGACGTCACCGCCGCGGCGCTCGCGCGCAGGTACTCGGCACGCACGTCCTCGGGCACGGCGGCCGGGTCGGCGGCCCAGGCGTCGAGGAACGAGCCGAAGAACGCGTCCGCGCTGGCCGCGATCATCGCCTCCGGCAGGCCCGGCGGCTGAGCCATCAGGAAGAGGTGGTAACCGACCGCGGCCGGGACGCCGCGCAGGACGTTCCACATGTCGAGCGTCGGCACCACATCGAGGATGCCCAGGTGGGTGACGGTCTCGGGGTGGTCCAGCCCCGCCCGGAAGGCGACCAGGGCGCCCCGGTCGTGGCCGACCAGGGCAAAGCGCTCGTGACCGAGTTCCGCCGCCAGGGCCACGACATCGGCGGCCATGGTGCGCTTGGCGTACACATCGGGGTCGGTGGCCGCGGGCTTGTCACTCGCACCGTAGCCGCGCAGGTCCGGACAGATCACCATGTGCTCGTCGCGGAGCCGCTCCGCGACGTGCCGCCACATCAGGTGGGTCTGCGGAAAGCCGTGCAGCAGCACGACCGGGCTGCCACTGCCGCCTACGGCCGCGGCCAGCTCCACACCGTCCGCACCGGGCAGGCGAAGGTGATCGAAACCGGGAAGGGTGAGCGTCATGAGGGACCGCACTCTCGGGTCGGGGACTTGACCGGACCAGCTTGGGCGACGGCGATCAGCAACCGATCAGTACGGTCGGGCGCGGCCGGCCCCCGGCACGGAGGATGGGGGCATGCGAATCGACGTGCTCGGCGTGGTGCGGGCCCTCGGCGACGACGGCGGCCCCGTCGACCTGGGCGGACCCCGCCATCGTGAGGTCCTCGCCCGGCTCGTCGCCGCCGAGGCACGGACGGTCACCACCGACACCCTTGTCGAGGACCTGTGGACCGATCCGCCGGCCCGCGCGGTCGGTGCGCTGCGGACGTTCGTCGCCGCGCTGCGCCGCGCCCTCGAACCCGACCGGCCGCCCCGCACCCCGCCGCGCGTACTCGTCACCGAAGGCCCCGGCTACGCACTGCGCCTGCCGCGCGAGGACGTGGACGTCCACCGGTTCGAGGACACCCTGGCCCGGGCCCGCCGCAGCCCCGACGCGGTCACCGACCTCGGCGCGGCACTCGCGAGCTGGCGCGGTCCCGCCTACGCCGATGTGACCGGCTCGGCATGGGCGCAGCGCGAGCGGACCAGGCTGGAGGAACTGAGGCTGGACGGGGTGGAACTGCGCGCCCGCATCCTCCTCGACTCCGGGGAAGGGGCCGACCTCGTCGCCGGCCTGGGTGCCCACGTCGCCGAACACCCGTGGCGCGAGCCGGCCTGGCAGCTGCTGGCCCGCGCGCTGTACCGCGCGGGCCGCCAGGCCGACGCGCTCGCCACCCTCCGCCGTGCCCGCGCGATGCTCGTCGACCAGCTCGGACTCGACCCCGGTGCCGAGCTCCAGCGTCTGGAGACGGAGATCCTCAACGGGACCGCGCCCCCGGACGCCGGACGTACCGCGTGGACCGGCCCCGCTGTCCGGCTCGGCCCGCGCACCACCGTGGACCTGGCCCGCACCCTCGCGCTGGCGGGCGGCGACGCCCTCGTCCACTCCCGGCGCGACCGCCTCGCCGCCGTCCGTGCGGCGGAACGCGCGGGGGACCTCGCGCTGACCGCCCGGATCATCGGCGCCTACGACGTGCCCGCCCTCTGGAGCCGGGCCGACGACGCCGAGCAGTCCCGCGCCGTCGTCGCGGCCGCCGAACGCACCCTCACCGGGCTCGGCCCGGACGGCCCCGCCGACCTGCGCGCCCGCCTGCTGGCCACGGTCGCCGTCGAGAGCCGCAGCGCCGATCTGTCCGGGACCGAACGGAGGCACGCGGAGCAGGCGGCCCGGGAAGCGGAGCAGCTGGCACGGCGGCTGGCCGATCCCGCCCTGCTGGCCTTCGCCCTCAACGGGGTGTTCCTGCAGTCCTTCGCCCGCCCCGGGCTCGCGGCGGCACGGGACAGGACCGGCGCCGAGATCCTCGACCTGGCCACCCGGCACGAGCTGCCGAACTTCGCCGTCCTCGGCCGGCTCGTCCGCCTGCAGTCGGCCTCGGCCCTCGGCGACCTCGACGCCGCCACCTCGCACGCGGACGCGGCCGACCGGCTCGCCGCCACCACCGAGGCGTCCCTCGTCCCCGTCCTCACCGCGTGGTTCAGGGCCCGGGCCACCGCCGCCCGCAGCACCGAACCCGGCGGACCGACCGCCGCCACGGCGGCGGCGCAGTACCGCTGTGCCGAGGACGCCCTCCGGACGGCCGGAATGCCGGGGCTGCACCGCGGCCTGTTCCCGCTCGCCCTGCTGGGACTGCGCCTGCTGCACGACCGGCCGGCGCCCACCGACCCGCACCTCGACTGGGGCCCTTACCGGCCCTGGACGCGCCCCCTGGTGCTGCTCGCCCAGGACCGGGCCGAGGAGGCCCGTACCGCCCTCGCCGCGGCACCCGAACCACCGCGCGACCACCTCCAGGAGGCCATGTGGTGCCTGACCGCCCGCGCCGCCGTACGCCTCGACGAGCCCGGCACCGCCGCGCACGCCGCGGCCGCCCTGCGTGACGCCGCCGCGGAACACGCCGGCGCCGCCAGCGGACTGCTGACCCTGGGCCCGGTGGCGCGCTACCTCGCGGAGGCGCAGGCCTGCGCCTCCGCGAGGTAGCGCGACCGCGATCCGCCGTCGGCATCCCGCACTCGAACTCGCCCGACAGGCGGCCGCGAACGTGACGGTGTTGAGGGCGACGTTCCCGGCTCTGCCGGACGTCGCCCGATGTCTGACGTCCGGGCCGGTGCGCCGGGGCTTCCTCTCGGACGGCTTCGACGCCGGGATCGCAGCCGCACTCGGCGGTGATCCGGACACGGCCCGCGAACACTTCGAGCGAGTCCTTCGAGAGGACCCGCTGGCGCCGTGGATGGTCGAAGCTCAGGAGAAGGCGCACGAGCTGCACGCGATCGCCGCCGATCACGACGCCGTGACCGCCTGGGCACCCGCGCCGTCGACTCGTGCCGGAGCAAGCTGGGTCTGGACCCTGTGCCGCTCGCGACCCGTCGGCCGCGTGTACGTGAAGCGGTTCTGACTCGACCTCCGCAGCCTGCGCAAGGAAGTTGAGCCAGAACCCACTCTCGCGAACACGGCCGCCGGGGAGGCGGAAGTCGGCGTACGGGCCGACGACGTCCGTCCGGCCCGGGTGGGTGGCGGGCTCCGGGGTGGGGGCCGTCAGCCCTTGCCGCCGGCCTTGAGGACCTGGGCGGCGGCCACGCCCGCCGCGGCGAAGCCGTGGCCGCCGCCGTCGACCTCGGCGGCGACGGCGAGGTCGCCGCGGTAGGCGATGAACCAGCTGTTGGTGGCCGTGCCGCCGGATTCGGCGGTGCCGGTCTTGGCGCCGATCTGGCCGGTGAGGCCGGCCATCGGGGTGCGGGCGGTGCCCTGGGTGGCAGTTCTGGCCATCATGGCGCGCAGGTCCTTGGCGACGCCGGCGGGCAGCGAGCCCGGGGCGGTGACGCGCTTGGCGTCCGCCCGCAGGACGGGCTGGCGGAACGTTCCGTTCTGCACGGTGGCGGCGACCGAGGCCATCGCGAGCGAGTTGACCTGGATCGTGCCCTGGCCGATGTACTCGGCGGCGGCTTCGTCATTGGTGCGCGGCACCGGGATCGTGGCGTCCCGGCTGTCGATGCCGATGTGCCACTCCAGGCCGAGGCCGAACTGGTCGCGGGCCACCTTGGCGAGCGTTCCGGGCTGCAGCTTCTCCAGGCCCTTGTCGATGAAGCCGGTGTTGCAGGAGTGGCTGAAGTCGTCGGCGAGCGTGTACGACGGGAAGTCGCCGCGTTCGTCGTTGTGCCACTGCCGGGGCGAGTTGGTGGTGTCCTTGCAGGGCACCACGGTGTCCGGGGTCACCCCGGCCTCCAGCAGGGCCGCCGAGGTGATCACCTTCATCGTGGAGCCGGGAGCCTGGCCGGCCGAGACCGCGCGGTTGTGCCCGCTCGGCGAGTAGGCCATCGCCAGGATGTGGCCGGTGCTCGGCTGGATCGCCACCAGCGAAGCCGGCTTGCCGCCCGCGGCCTGCTGCTTGATCGCCTCCTCGGCGACCCGCTGCAGCTCGGCGTCCAGCGTCAGCTTCACCTGTGGCGCGCTCGGCGGGGTGAGCACGTACAACTGCTCGGGCTCCTTGCCGGCCGCGGAGAGCACCACGGCCCGCCCGCCGACGACGGTCCCGCCGTCGGCCGGTGTGATCCTGGGCAGTACGGCGGCCAGCGAGGGGAAGCCCTCCAGCGGTTTGCCGTTGCGGTCGGTCGGCTTGGAGACCGGGTCGGGCAGTGCCTTCACGGCGATCGTCCCGCCCTGGGCGAGGTGCGGGTGGAGCACCGCCGGCGTCCAGTGCACGAGGGCCTTGCCGCTCCCGCCCCGGACGACGCCGAGCGTGCTGTCGTACTCCCAGGCACCGGTCGCGCCCTCGAACTCGGCCTTCACCCGGAAGCCGACGAGGGGTTCCCCGTCCGTGCCGCCCGCCGTGCCGCCCGCCGCGCCGCCCGCCGGTCCCGTCGCGGTCAGCGCCAGCGTGCGGGCCGGCACGTTCTCCTGGAAGGCGGCCAGCGCCGCGCGGGCCGCCTCCGGCCGGCTGGTCAGCGCCGAGGCGGCCGTGACGTCCCCGCGGCCCCAGGCCGCCAGGAAGTCCGTGGTCACCGCGGCGGCCTCCTCGGCGGTCGCCGGTGCCTGCGGGGTCTGCGTCGCGCTCCCGGACGCCTGGCTTCCGCCGCTGCCGCCGCTCGAGGACCCGCCCTGCACGGTGGTCACGATGGTGTGCAGGCCGTACCCGCCGACCGCCAGCAGTGCGGCGAACACTCCGCCGACGGTGGCCAGGACGGCCTTCCGGGCACCGGAGCGGCGCGGTGCGCCCGGATCGCCGCCCGCATCGCCCCCGCCCCCGTCCTCGAAGTCGTACCCGTCGAGCTCGGTGTGCCCGGCGTACCCCTGGTAGTCCTCGGGTTCCTGTCGGTCCCGCATGTCCTCGTCCCCCTGCGTATGGGTGTCCCGCGGACCTGCCCCCTCCGGCATCCCGGCCCGTGGCCCGTCCGGTCGTCCGTCTGTCCGTCCGTTCGAGCACGGATCAGCATATGCGGAGGGCGTCGGGAGGTCGACGGAGGGCGGGGCCGCCGAGCAGTGGGCACCGGGAGGATCGAAGCCCAGGGGACTCCATTGCCGAAGGACGGTGTAAGTGCTGAATCGTAAAGGCGAGTTGGAATCCCCTGCCGTGGCTGTCGGGCGCCTTCGACGATACGCGGGGCCGGCTGTCGCTGTGCGGGTGACCTGTCGGCAGGGGTTTCGTTGAGTGGATCATGGACTTAGTACAGGAGTCGTACCACCGCATCCCCGACGGCCGCACCGAGCACCAGGAGACCGTGCCCGCGCCCTCCGAAGGCCCCGTGCCCGCGCCCTCCGAAGGCCCCGGGCCTGGAGAGTCGGGACAGGAGGGGCTGGAGCGGATGACCGCACTGCCCGCCGTCGCGACGATGGGCACCAGCCAGCACCTCGACGGCGCCCAGTGGCTCGCCAGGCTCGGCACGGGCCGGGTCTACATGATGGGCGACAACCCGGCCCTGCCGCCGATGCCCGACCGACCGACCCTCGCCGACTTCTTCCGCCTGCGCCTCTCGCAGGACCGGTTCACCGGCCTGCACCTGATCCACAGCGCACGCCGGGCCCGTGCCCTCGACCTGGGCGACACGGTCGTCACCGCGTGCCTGCTCCACGACATCGCCGTTGGCGGACTCCTGCGCAGCCACCACGGCCACTGGGGCGCCCAGTTGGTCGCGCCCTACGTCAGTGAAGAGGTCGCCTGGGCGATCCGCCAGCACGAGATCCTGCGCTTCTTCCCCGACGCCACGGTGGGCTACGACTACCCGCAGGCCTACAACGCCTTCTTCGGACCCGACTACCGCCCGCCGGCGCACGTGCGCCGCGCCTACCACGAGGTCCGTGCCCACCGCTGGTACATGACGGCCAGGTTGGTCACCCTCAACGACCTCTACACGTTCGACTTCGACCCGGCCGAGGAGGTCGACATCAGCGAGTTCGAGGACACCCTCGGCCGCTGTTTCCGCCAGCCCCGTGAAGGGCTGGGATTCGACGGCTCACCGGTGGCCCACATGTGGCGCACCATGATCTGGCCCAACAACTTCCTCTGACTCCAGCGGTGATGGCGGCGGGAATCCACGTGCAGCCCGGTCGACGGCGGCCGACAGGACCGACCTTCGTCACCGGGTGCCGAGTGCCGGTGGACCGAGCACCGGGGCGTCGTACGCCGACGGGCGCATGCGCGACCGGCACCGCCACCTCCGTCGCCACCTCCATCGCAGCCTTATCCGCAGCCGCAGCCTTATCCGCAGCCGCAGCCGTTCCGCTCCGGGTCGGCGTCCGGCCGTCGCCCCGACGGCCGGACGCCGACCCGGGTCCTCCGGGACGGCCGCACGTCGAGGTCCGATTCACGCCGGACCGCCGCCCGCCTGCCTGGTGGACTCCGTGGTGACACCCACCCCTCACGGACAGGACCTCCGGCATGGCCGACACCGCTCTCCGTCCCGCACCGCAACCGCCCGGAAGCGGCCCCATCCGCCCGTACTCCCGTGCGCGCAACGGAGGTTGGCCCGCCGTGCTGGCCGTCACCACGGGTGTGTTCTCCATCGTCACCACCGAGATCCTGCCGATCGGGCTGCTGACCCCGATCGGTGCGACCTTCCGGATCTCCGACGGCACGGCCGGGCTGATGATGACGCTCCCGGGCCTCGTCGCCGCGGTCGCCGCACCGGTGCTGACCGTCGCGACCAGGCACGTCGACCGGCGGACCGTGCTCGCCGCCCTGCTGCTGCTCCTGGTCGCGGCCGACCTGCTCAACGCCCTCGCCCCCGCCTACGGGGCCGTGCTGGCCGCCCGGGTGGCCCTCGGCCTGGTCATCGGCGCGTTCTGGTCGATCGGCGCGGGGCTCCCCGCACGGCTCGTCCCGGAGCGCCGGCGGGCCCGGGCCACCACGCTGTTCTTCACCGCCGTCCCGCTCGGCTCGGTCCTCGGCGTACCGGCGGGCGTGTTCCTCGGCTCGTTCGCCGGCTGGCGCGCCGCCTTCCTCGTGATGGCCGCGCTGACCCTGCTGACCCTGGCCGGCCTGCTGCTCTCCCTCCCGCCGTTGCCCCCGCTGACGACCACCGGCCTGGGCGTGCTGCGCGGGCTGCTCGCCGGTCGGGGCACCCGCACCGGGCTCGCCGTGACGTTCTTGATCGTGCCGGCCCACTTCGGTGGCTACACCTATGTCACCCCGTTCCTCGAGGGCACCGTCCAGGCCGGCCCCGGCCTGGTCACCGGGCTTCTGCTCGTGTACGGCGCGGCCGGAATGCTCGGCAACGCGCTCGCCGGGGGCCGCGCGGCCGTCGCGCTGCGCCCCGTGTTCGGCACGGCCGTCGTGCTGCTCGCCGCCGCGGCTCTGCTGATGCCCGTGCTCGGCACCGGCGGCCCGGGTGCCGCCGTGCTGCTGACGGTCTGGGGCGCGGCGTACGGGGCGGTGCCGGTCTGCTCCCTGACGTGGTTCCTCGCCGCGGCCCCGCAGGCGCCGGAGGCGGCCGGTGTGCTGTTCACCTCGTCCTTCCAGGCGACCCTGTCGATCGGCGCCCTGTCCGGTGGCCTGGTGGTGGATCGTTCCTCCCCGGCCACGGTCATGGTGCTCGGGGGAGCGGTCGCCCTCCTCGCCGCCGCCCTCGTCCTGGGGCACGGCCACCGGGTGCGACCCGATTCGGCCGCCGGCCCCGTGCGCGGGGCCGGCGCCTGACGACGGACGGACTCCGGTCGCGGCGCGAGGGCTCGCGTCCGGCCGGGAATCCACGCGGCTCGGACTCCTCCGCCGGGGCACGGATCCCGATCGGTTCGGGCCCGGCGCCGGGAGTCGCGAGCGGATTCGGGCACGATCGAGTTCACCAGGTGGGACGATCGGGCCCCGTGCTGGGCCCCGTGGCGGGTCCCTCGCCCCGCCGTGCCGCCGCTCGCGCGGTGTGCGTCGGCGAGCCGCTCCACGGCCCGCCGGCCTCGTCCCGCCCCGCCGGGCCTTCTGCCGTCCGTGCTGTTCCGAGGACGGGCAGGCCGGGCCCGGGGCGCGGGTGAACCCGATAGCGGATCGTGACATGTCTACGGCCCGTCGAGGCAGAAACGGATGGCAGGATTCCGCCTCCCGGTCGCTGCCGCTCCCTCGTGGATGCCGGTCGCGCCACCCTGCCTCGCAGAGGAGCGCCATCGTGGTCCATCTCCCCGGCTCGTTCCCCCACCGCCGGGCCCTGCCGGCGGCCCTCACCACCGCGTCGGCCCTGCTGCTCACCGCCTGCGCCGGGCCGGAGGCCCCGGTGAGTGTCGAGGACAAGGCCCGGGCGGCCGTCCCGAGCGCGCAGCGCGCCGCCGGGGTCCTGCGGATCGGGTCCGACCTCAACTACCCGCCGGTCGCGTTCCGCGGCACCGACGGCAGGCCGACCGGTCTCGACCCGGACCTGGCGGAGGCCCTGGGGAAGGTCCTCGGCCTGCGGATCGAGATCGTCGACACGCCGTTCGACAAGCTGATACCGGGTGTCAACGGCAAGCAGTTCGACCTGGCGATGTCGGGGATCAGTGACACGCCCGCGCGTCGCAACGCGCTCGGCGACAACGGCATGCCGACGGGCCGGCCGGGCGTGGACTTCGTGGACTACTTCATCGCCTGGACCTCGATCATCGTGCAGAAGGGCAACCCGAAGGGCATCCGGACGCTGGACGACCTCTGCGGCCGTACGGTCGCCGTGCAGCGCGGCACGACCCAGGACGAGATCGTCAGCCGCCAGGTGGGGGCCTGCGAACGGACGGGCAAGCCCCTGCAGGTCCACCGCTTCGACGACGACACCGTGGCCCTCGCCGAGGTGGCGGCAGGCCGGGCGGTCGCGGACTTCAACGACCTCCCGGTGGCGGCCTACGCGGCCAGGACCACCGACGACGGCAACCGGTTCGAGGTGACGGGCGCGCTGTCGCAGTCGAGCCCGTACGGGATCGCGGTGAACAAGAGCGACACCGTTCTGCGTGACGCGGTGGCGAAGGGGCTGGACGAGCTGATGCGCAGCGGGGAGTACGACGCGATCCTCGCGAAGTGGAACGTCAGTGCCGGTGCGGCCCGGGTGGCGGCGGTCAACGGGGGACTGTGATCCGGACGGCGGGCGGTGGCGCACGCAGCTCCTCGGTCCGGGAGCGCGGCGACCCACAATGCAGCGTGACAATACGATTGTTGGTGTGCGACGCTGCACCTCGCGCGGTGCCCTCCGTGCTGCGGGGGAACCAGGGGTGGCCGCATGAACGACGAAGCGCAGCCGAGCGGGCCTCGGTACGACGGCCGCGAGGCACCGGGCGACAGCGCGGAGGAGCCCGCCCGCCGGTCGGGCGGCCGGATCACCGCTGCCCTGGTGACCGTCGCGGGTCTGCTGCTCGCGGCCTCGGCACTGCGGCCGGACGGCGGACTGCTCGGTGCGCCCCTCGCCAGGGTGCCGGTCCGGGCCATCGGGTTCGTCCTGCTGCTCGCGGTCGGCTGGCTGATCGTGGCCGGCCGGTTCGCGCTGCGCTTCCGGGCGGAGGTCCGCCACCTGGACGGGCCCACGCCACGGGCCGAGCGCCTGCGGGAGGCCGCCGCCGTTCTGCTGCCCGGGGCCGCCGTCGCGGTGCCGGTGCTGATGTTCCTCTTCCACAACCGGGCGGACACCGGGTCGGACGGGCCGCACCGGGCGCGGCCGTTGCCGGACTTCGCGCTGCCCCCGGTGCCCACGGTGTCGCCGCCCGAACCCGGCGAACCGGTCTCCGACAGCTCGCTCTCGGGCGTGGTCCCGCTGCTGTTCGGCGTGCTCCTGGTCCTCCTGGTGATCGCGGTGGTCGTCGGCGCCGTCCTGCTGCTGCAGCTGCGGATCGTCCGCCGGCGGCCGCCGACGCCGTTGCCCGCCGCACCGGACCGGAGCGAGGACGCCCTGGCGGCCGCGGTGGTGACGGGGCGCCGTGCCCTCACGGGCGCCGACGCGCGGGCGGCGGTGATCGCCTGCTACGCCGCGATGGAGACCTCGCTGGCCGCCTCGGGGCTCTCCCGCCGGGCTCCTGACAGCCCGACCGAACTGCTGGAGCGCGCGGTGGCCGACGACCGCGTCGACCCGGTCCACGCGCGGGCTCTGACCGCACTGTTCCGAGAAGCCAGGTACTCCACCCACCCGATGGACGAGACCCATGTACGCCGGGCGCGGACCGCCCTGGACGGCCTCGCCGCGAGACTCGCGGAGCGGGCAGGCCCGCTGCCGGAGCCCGCGGCGGCGGGAGCGTCCGGGGGCGCCGACCGGGCCGGAGGCCGGCGATGAGCGCCCGCCGGGACCGACGCACGGCCGGTCCTGCCGCGTCCGCCGCCCCGGAGGATCCGATCGCCCCGGCCGGTCGGCCGGAGGATCCGACCGCCCGGGCCGGTGGTGGCCTCGCCGCGCCCGGTTCCGTCCGGCACAGCCTGATCGAGCTGACCGGGGCGGCCGTGCTGGCCGAGGTCCTCCTCGCGCTGGTCGGCGGCGCTCCCGCGGCCGCCGCGGGCGCGGTCCTGCTGACCACCGGTGCCCTCGTCACCGGGCGGTACGTGGCCGGCGCGGGCTTCCTGGACATCGGCCTGCGCAGGCGGCAACGCGTGCTGGACGCGCGCGAGTTGGGCCTCGGCGACTGGCGCTGGACCGTCCGCGAGGGTCTCGACCCGAAGGGCGACGCCGGGCCGTTGCGCGGTCGCCTCCGGAGGCTGTTCGCGGCACGCCTGTCCGAGACCCACGGCGTCTCGCTGACCGCCGACCGCGACCGGGCCGCCGAACTGGTCGGGCCCCGGCTGTGGCCGTGGATCGATCCGGAGGCCGCGGACCGGGACGGGGCCGTGCCGGCGGCCGTACTCCTCGCGCTCGTCGACCGGCTCGAAGCCCTGCAACCGCCCGGCCCGCCGCCGCCGAAGTCCGGTTAGCGGGCGCCGGCGCGGTGTCCACCGCTCCCCGCACTCCGCTCACCGCCCGCCTTTCCCGCACCCCCGCGTCCCCGCATTCCCGTACTTCTCGCCGGTCCCGACAGCCGGCCGACCGACGCCGTCCTCCAGGAGAGTCATGACCGCCGTTCCCCAGGCCCCCGCCCCGGACACCGAGCAGGCCCGGGCGGCCGGGACGAGCCCGGGCCGCCCGACCGAGGCCGCCGTGCTGACGCCGCAGGAGGCGGGTCGGCGTGCCCGCGCGGTGGTCGAGGAGATCGAACGCGCCGTGGTCGGCAAGCCCGAGGCCCTCCGACTGGTGATGCTCGGCGTGCTGGCCGGCGGCCACGTGCTGATCGAAGACCTGCCGGGGCTCGGCAAGACCCTGCTGGCACGCTCGTTCGCCACCACCCTCGGCCTGGACTTCCGCCGGATCCAGTTCACCCCCGACCTGCTGCCCTCGGACGTCACCGGCGCGCCGTTCTACGACCGGCGCAGCGGCGAGATGGTGTTCCGTCCCGGGCCGCTCTTCACCCAGCTCCTGCTGGCCGACGAGATCAACCGCACCCCGCCGAAGACCCAGGCGGCGCTGCTGGAGGCGATGGCCGAGGGCCAGGTCTCCGTCGACGGGGCCACCCGCCGGCTGCCGCAGCCGTTCGTGGTGATCGCCACCGCCAACCCGATCGAGTACGAGGGCACCTACTCGCTGCCCGAGGCGCAGCTCGACCGCTTCCTGCTCCGGGTGCGGATGGGCTACCTCTCCACCGGGCTGGAGGCCTCGATGCTCCGGGCCCGGCTGGACCGGGCGACGCCCGAACCGGAGCTGGAGACGGTCAGCAGTCCGGCCGAACTGCTGGCGATGCGCGCGGCGTTGGAACGCGTCGAGGTCGACGACGACCTGGTCGACTATGTGATCGCACTGGTCCACGCCACCCGCGACGACGCGCAGATCCAGGTCGGCGCCTCGCCGCGCGGCGGTCTCGCGCTGGTCCAACTGGCGCGTGCCCGCGCGATGCTGGAGGGCCGCGACTACCTGACGCCGGAGGACGTGAAGGCGCTCGCGGTTCCCGCGTTGGCCCACCGGATCACCCTGACACCGGAGTTGTGGGTGCGGCAGGTCGAGGCGGACGAGGTCCTGGCGCGTCTGGTCGCCACCGTTCCGGCGCCGCGGACCCTGCCGCGCGCGGGCGGCGGTGCGGAGAGCGGTCCGGGGAACGGTCCTGGGAGCGGTCCGGTGGACACCCCGGGTGCCGCCCGGTGAGCCCCGAGCCCGCCGCCGGCCAACGGCGCGGGGGACGGGCCGGCCGACTCGCCGCCCAGAGCGCCGCGCTCGGCACACGCCCGGTCCGGCGGCTCGCCGGCCCCGCCGCAGGCCCCGCTCCGCGCCCCGCGCAGAAGCGTCCGGCCCGGACCGCGGGCCCGACCGGCGCAGGGAGCGATGCCCGCACCGACGCCGGCCCCGGCCGTCGTACAGGTCGTCGGACGGGCCCGGCGGGCCCGGAGCGGGCCTCCGCGCGCCTGGTCGCCCGCAGCGCCAGGGCCACACTGGCCGGACTGCCGACCGCACCGCCCTCCCCGTACTGGCGGCCCGGCGAGCGGACCCTGCGCCTGCTCACGGTGGCCACCGTCGCGGCCGTCGCCGCACTGATCACGGGTCACCCCTGGCTGCTCGCGCTGGCGGCCGGCCCGGCCGTCCTGCTCGCCCTGGCCGCCCCGGGCAACGACCGGCCGTCCCGGCTGGACGCCGGGAACACCGTCACACCCCGCCGCTGCCTGGAGGGCGAACCGATCACCGTACGGATCACCGTCCGCCACGACGGGCGGATCGGCCGGCTCGACCCGGCCGCGTCCCTCGGCCCGGGCGTCACCCTGACGGCGGTGACCGTCGGCACCTCCGAGGTCGACCTGGTGGTCCGGGCCGAACGATGGGGCCGCTGGACCCTGGGCAGCGTCGACATCGACGTCTACGACGCCGGCGGACTGGCCCGCCGGACGGTGCGCACCGACCTCGGCACGGTGGACGTCTTCCCGGAGCCGAGCGCGGCCCGCCTCACCCCGATCCCGGTGCGGCTGCCCGAGCGCCTCGGCGAGCACACCACCACGCACGAGGGCACCGGCGTCGAGGTGGTCGGCGTGCGCCCGTACGTGCCGGGTGAGCGCCAGCGGCGCATCCACTGGCCGTCGACCACCCGCCGCGACGCCGTCCAGATCAACCAGTTCGCGGCCGAGCGGGCCACCGACGCCGTCGTCCTGCTGGACACGCTGGCCGACTTCCGCGACGCGGCCACCGGCCGCTCCAGCCTCGACGAGACGCTGCGCGCGGCCACCGGGCTGACCCGTGCCTATCTGCGCCGGCACGACCGGGTCGGCCTGATCGCGGTCGGCGGGAAGCTGCGCTGGCTCACCGCGGGCAGCGGGGAGCGGCAGTCCTACCGGATGGTGGAGAGCGTGCTGGAGGTCCGTCAGGACCGCGGCCACCGCGGCCTCCTCGCGCCCCGGCTCCCCGTCGCGGCACTGCCCCGCCACGCGCTGGTGTACGCGTTCACCTCGCTCGCCGACCAGCGGATCCTGGACGTGCTCGGCCGGGTCCGCGACCTCGGCAATCCGCTGGTCGTGGTGGAGATCCCGGCCGGCGAGCCGGCGGTCGAGCCCGGTGACGAGATCGATGCGGTGGCCCTGCGCCTCTGGCGCGCCGAACGCGAGGCCATGCGGTCGGCGCTCCGAGCCAGGGGCGTGCCGGTGGCCCGCTACACGCCGGGCGAGGCGCTCGACCTGGCGCTGGCGCCACTGCTGCGGCGCCGGATCGGGGGAGGAACGCGATGACCGCACCCGATCACGTCCCGACCCCGGCCGCGATTCCTGCCGCGGTTCCGGCCGTGCCCACTGCGCCCAGCGCGCCCACCACGTCCACAGCGCCCGCCTCGTCCACCGCGTCCACCACGTCCACTGCGGCTGCGGCCCCGTGGGCGCGCTGGACCGAGCGGGCCGCGCTGCGCTGCACCGGTGTCGCCCTGGCGCTCACCGCCGCCGGGGTCGGCGCCGCCGACGGTGCGGCGGACCGGTTCGGGCCCGCCGCCGCGGTGGCCGCCGCGGGCTTCGCCCTCTGGGCCGCCCCGCCGCCCGAGGAGCCCCCGCACCGCCCGCACAGCTGGCCCGGTCGGCTCGTCGCGTCGCGCACCACCGTGCTGGCGGGCGGGAGTGTCCTGCTGGCCGCGCTGGGCGAGCCCGCGTTCGGCCGGATCGCGGCGGTGGCCGCGCTCCTGATCGGTTATCTGCTGCTGGTCGACGTCCTCGGCCCGCAACGCGAGCGTGCCCGGCCCGCGCACGTGCTGGCCGCGGTCGCGGCGTCCGGGCTGGTCCTGTGCGTCGCGTTCGCCCCGACCGGCGCGGGGGAGTGGTCGCGTCCGATCGCCCTGGCCGGTCTCGCGGTCGCGGGCTGGGGCGTCGCGCGGGCTCTCCGGCCGCGCGGCCGGAGGGAGCGTGCGCACGGGCCCCGCCCCGGCGGCTGAGCGGCGCCGGGGCGGTCGCGGCGGCGGCCGGACGGACCCCGCGAGCGTACGGCCGTCCGCCGCCTCCCGCCGCCGGAGAACCGTCCGCCGGAACCCGGATCCCGGCCGATGTCAGTGCCGGGCGCCATGCTGGTGGGCATGGACGAGGAGGCATTGATGCGGGGCCGGGTGTACGGCGCGGACCACGACGACCCGGACCCCGGCCCGCGGCCCGGCCGCGTCTACCGGGAGCTGTGCGGCGGGCCGCTCGACGGTCTGCTCCTGGACGTCACCGGTTGGGGCGCCGAGGCTCTCGCCGACGGCGCCGCGCTGCCCACGGAGATCGGCCGCTTCGGCTCCGGCGGCCGGGCCCACTACGAGCCGCGCCCCGTGGACCCGCGCCGGTGGGACTGGACGGGGGACAGCGCCTGACGATCTTGAACCGGCCTCCCGGTCCGGGCCCGCCGCCGGTCCGGTTCCGCACCCGCTCCCGCTCGCCCCGTCGGAAGGTCAGCCGGTGTACGTACCGGCGGCATCCGTGCCGATCGGTTCCAGAGCCTCGTCGTCGTCCTCCGCGAGGTCCTGAAGAAGAGCCCGGGGCCCGGGATCGGCCGACCACAACAGGGCCGGCAGTCTGACGGCCCGGACCCTCACCTCCGTCGACTCGTCGCGGCGCGCACGCTCCGCGGCCGGGCAGATCGTGGGCCGCCGTCGAGCGAGCAGCACCAGCGCGGTGACGCGCATGCTCGGATCGGCGGCCACGACCCCGGCGAGGAGTGCGCCGCGCGTCTCCTCGCGCTCGCCCCACCGATCGGTCAGCATCTCGAGCGCGGTGGTTCCGACCCGCTCCCGGACGTCGCCGGCTGCGGCGAGGGTGGCGGCGCAAGCCTCTTCCCGCTCACCCAGTGGGCGGCGAGCAGTGCCGGGGCGATGCAACAGATCGTCCCGTGGCTGTCGGTGGTGGCGGCGACGGCCGCGGTGAGGGCCTCCTCCCGGCCGCCCCCACCGAACGAGGAAATGGGGGCGGGGACCGGACGCGTGGTCGGTGGCAGCTGCCGGAGCCGTGGTCGAGCTCTCCCGCGCACGTGATCCGGCCTCCCGAGGGCGGCGTGCGGGGCCGTGGTAGTGCTGGCCTGTGGCGGTGACTTGGTCCCCGTACGGCCCCACGCCGGGCCGGACCGGGGGCTCCCTCGAGCGTTGGGGTGACCGAGGACGGCAACAGCCGGTGTACCACGGCCCTTTCGCCGTCCTCATTGCTGCCGCCCGGTGGTCCCGTGGTGCGTTGTCCGCTCAACGGTGAAGCGCGGCACGAACGTTCGGTTGCCGTCGCCCTGACGCGGTGGAGTGGAGCGCGACATTCGGCGTGCCGGTGATGCGGACCCGGGTGGGTTCGGCCGACTCCTCCGATGCCACTGGACCCCAGGAGGCGTCGACTTCGCGGCTGCGGTTGTGTTTGTCGGACGGCTCGAACCAGGAATACCGGTACCGGATTCCTTGCGACTACCCGGTCGGCGAGATGTTCTTCCCGTGCTGAAAGGGGAGTTGGAGGGAAGGCCGTGCGGCGGTGAGGGTGGACCGGGATCGCGCGGGGCCGGCCGATGCGGCACGACGCCGGCAACTATGTGGGATGAATTCTGCTTACTCCTGTGGCATTTGGGAATGCAGGTCGTAGATTTACCCACAGGAAGCGTGATTGACGAGGCGACAGGGAGTCCTTGTGGAAGACACAGAGGCGTTCGGCGCGGACAGCGGTGTGGGATCGACGATCGCCCTGTTGGAGGCGAGGCTGCCCGGCGTGCGGGAGCGGCGCCGACAGTTGGAGGGCGAGCTCGCGGCCGTCGTCGCACAGGAGAACGCCATGGTCAGCGTGCTGCAGGGCCTGGAGACCCTTGCGGACACGCTGCCGGCCGGCGGGAGCGCGACGGTGGAACCGGCCGAGGTGGTCGAGCCGGCAGCCACGGAGGCCGAGCAGGCGACCGCGAAGGACGAGCCGGCAACCACGCAGGACGAGCCGGACGCCGCACCGGCGCCCGCGGAACCGGCCGGCAGCGCGGACGTGCCGGTCGCGGGGGAGGCCGAACCGCCGACCATCCCGACGCAGACCGCCCGTAGGCGCACCGGCACGACCCCCGCCCGGAAGCCCACGGCGAAGAGGGCCCCGGCCAGGAAGGCCGCCGCGAAGACGACGGGCGGGCGGACGACCCGTCCGCGGAATACGGCAACGGCGAGTGCCCCGGCCACCGTCGCCCCCGAGCAGGACATCGCGGCGGAGCCCGTCCTGACGGAGAAGACAGCCGCACGAGGCGCGGCCAAGAAGGCGGCCGCGAAGAAGGCAGCCGCGACGAAGACCGCGGTGACGAAAGCAGCGGTGACGAAGGCAGCGGCGACCAAGAGCGCGGCGACGAAGAGCGAGGTCAGGAAGACCACGGCGAAGAAGGAGGTCACGAAGCCGGCCGCGGACGCCGCTCCGGCTCCTGACGCCGAGCCGCAGACGGTCTCCGCGCCGGCCGACGAGTCCGGCCGTAGGCGGCGCACCGACGCCGGCAGCGTGCTGGCCGTCCTCACCGGCACCAGCGATTCGCTGCGGGCCCGCCAGGTGGCCGACCTGCTCGGCCTGGACGGCACCGACACCGACGTGAACGCGGTGCGCACCATGCTGGAGCGCCTGACCAAGAGCGGCACCGTGCAGCGGACCGGCCGAGGTCTTTACACCGCCGTGTCCGGCTGACATCACGGCAGGAATCACGGGCGAACGGTCCGGGCCGGCGTGCGAGGCCCCTGCCATGGTCCGCCACCAGGAGTTGCCGTTGCGGCTGAGGGTGCGACGGTCCCACCACTGACCTGTCGCAGCAGGCCCGTGAAGGCCGAGGGCAGCTGCCCGGCTGCCCGGCCGGAAGCCCGATTGGCAGGGCTCGCGGGACCCTCCGGGCGAACCGGCCGACGACTGCGCCGGTCCGAGCGAGCGCAGGTACGCTCCCGCAGCCCGGCGCACGCGGGCGGCGAGGGACCGCACCCGCTCGGGTACGAGCATCCGCCGGCGGCCGACGCCGCGAGGGCGCCGGGCCGTTCGTGGCTGTACACGCCCGGCCCCGCTCCGCACGCATCTGCGCCGGAGCGGGGCCGGTCCCTGCCGCGATACGCCGCCGGTCGGCTCGGTCCGGCCGACCGGCCGGCTCGGCGCGGGTGATGGAGAGTTTGCTCCGGGCCGAGGGGGCGGTCCACCGGTGGACCGCCCCCTCGGCCCGGAGGCGCTGGGTCGCGGTTCAGGGCCTGCTGTGCATGATGCCGCCGTTGGCCTCGATGAAGCCGATGTAGTAGAGCACCGCGGCGATGGTCGTGACGGTGTGGCCCATGACGCTGACGCTCTGGCCGGAGGGGTTGGCGCGGGCGTTGCGGATGAACTGGCTGATGGCTCCCCACTGGTTCTGCACATTGGCGGCCAGGACGGTGCCGCGTGCCGGGTCGGGGTCGACGTAGTTCAGGGTGCGGTTGCGGTTGGGGTTCTGGATGTTGCCCCGGACGACGTCGAAGACCACACCGAAGCGCGCCGCCTCGGAGAAGATCTGAGTGGCCATCAGCACCGCCCGCCCGGTCGCGTCGTTGTAGGCGGTCGCGCGCCCGAGGGTGCGCATGGCGTTGTAGATGTTCTCGGGAGCGGGGGCGAGGCTCCCGCGGTTGTTGCCGCCCGGGATGTCGGAGTAGTTGCCGCTGGCGATCCGGCGGTTCTGGGGCACGGTGACGCCCAGCGCCGTCTGGAACTCGTTGATCCGGTCCTGGAAGGCCCAGTGGGTGTTGGTCTGCGGCGCGTAGAACCCCGCGACGTAGAGGTCGTTCGCCCAGAGGTAGACCGAGGCCAGGTGGGTGTTGTTGGTGTCCAGGACGCGGACCTGCACCAGCCTGCCGCGTTCGGTGGTGGTCTCGGTGACGTTGTTGACACCGGTCACGTCACCGTAGGTGTACCGGTGGATGGCGTCGATCAGGTTCCAGTAGTTCTGGTGGTGGGTGTTCCCGCCGGCGGTGATGTTCGAGATGTTCCAGTCGATCACCTGGTAGTTGGTCGCGGACGCGGTGCCGCTGAAGGCCGTCACCAGGCCCAGGGAGAGGGCGAGTGTCAGCAGGGCGGAGCAGAGGCGTTTCAGCACGGTGTTCTCGATGTCCTCGACATGATGGCCTGTCAGGCCCGTTGCGGCACGACACTAGGAGCCACGGCGGCGGCGGGCTCGGCCGACCGTGCATCGCCGTTCGCCCGAGAGCGCACCGATGGTCCGGGGCATCGCCCGGTGTCGTCGCGCAGCTCCCGCCCGGCGGCCGGCCCGAGCCGGCCGAGACGTTCGGCCCGGTCCGGACACGGCCTGGGGCGAGGCCTCCCGGCAGGGCCGGTTAGGCTGCCGCCGAGGAGGCGGTCATGGGGATCGAGATCGAACTGCACTCCGCTCGACTGGCGCTGATCGACTGGGACACGTCCAGGGCCTCACTCCTGCACGGCTCCTACGAGCACGGCGAGGCGCTGGGGGAGGTACTGGCGGGACTCGCGGTGAACCACCCGGGCAAGCTCCGGACAGTGGATCCGTACGGCGACACGCAGTTCGACGAGCAGGACGCGCGAGCCGCGCTCGGCGAGATCGCCGGACTGCGGAAGCAGTGCGCCGACGCCGCGCAGGAAGCTGCCGTGCGGGACCTCGCGATGCTGCTGGAGTCCTGTGCGACGACGCCGGGAAGCCACCTCTGGTTCATGGGCGACTGAGGGGGCCCCGCCGGGGACAGCGCGACCCCGCCCCCGGCGGCCCTGTCAGAGGTGGTCGTTAGGCTGCGGGGGTCGCCGGGCGAGCGTTGCCCGGCCGCTGGACAGCACGGGGGAGTGGCGGGTCGTGGTCGGGGAGATCGGTGCGCAGGGTTACGTCGCGCGGCTGGAGGACGAGAAGGTCGTCTTCCGCAACGAGCGCGGGCGGGTGCTGAAGAAGGTGCCGCCGGCGCTGGCGGGGCATCCCGGTCTGCCGCGGCTGGTCGCGCTCGCCGCCGGTGCCGAGGCGCATCGCCGGGTGTGCGGCCAGGAGGCCGAGCGGTTGGTGCGCGACGGTGTCGCGGTGCCGGCCGGAGTGGTGGAGCTGCTCTCGGTGGACGCCGCCTGGACGGACGCGCTGGCCCTGGCCGGAATCACGCCGACCGGAAACGCTCGGGTCGGAACCGCCCGGGCCGGAGCCGTTCCCTCCGCCGGGGAGCCGGACGACGAGGGCGCGCTGCTCGCCCGCCGCTACCGGCACCAGGCGCTGCCAGACGCCGAACGCGTGCTGCTCACCACCCCCGACGCCGCACGCCACCGCGACCGGCTGATGGCCCACCAGGGCTGGCAAGCGGTCGGGCCCCTGGCACCGACCGGCCTGCCGGCCGACGGAGCGGTGCCGTTCCCCGAGGCCGCACTCGCCGGGCATCCCGCCCGCGAGCAGGAGGTGCTGCGGTACGTCGAACGCCTGGAGGAGGTCACCTCGGTCTGGCGGGTGTGGGTGAAGCGCGACGTCGACGCCGTACTGAAGGCGATCGCCGCCACCGATCCGGTGCTCTCGCGCTGCTTCCTGGACGGCGTCGCGGACCTGTGCCTCCGCCACGGCGGGGAGCGGGCCGACGCGGCGGCGTGGTTCGCCCGCGCCAGAACGGCGGAGCGCGCCGCCGGCGAGCACGTCGACCAGGAATGGCTGGACGCCCGCTACGCCGCCGCGGACGCGGCCGGCGCGCTCACCGACACCGCGCTGCGCGAACGCGTGCGGCAGGTCACCGCGCGCGGTGCCGACCGCGACGCGGCGCGTCGCACGCTGACCCTGCTCGGCGACCGCACGGTCCGAGAGGGCACCCGTCCCGGACTCGTCGACGACCTCGTGCGCACCGCCCGTGCCGCCGGCCTGGATCCGTCCCGCGAGCTGGCCCGGCTTGCGGGCCGGAGGTTGCCGGCCCGCGACCTGTGGCACACGGCGGCCCGCGAGTTCTGGTCCGCGCTGCTGACCGGCCCCGCCTGGGAACTGGTCCTGGCCGAACGTCCGCACCTCGGCCGGGAGGTGGTCGCGGCGGGACCGCAGTCCGGGATGCCGGAAGCGGATCTGACGCTCGACTACCTGGAGCGGACCGGCGCGCTGGCGCACCTCACCACCGACGCCGAAGCGGGCGGCGCCGCACCCGGCACCGCCGCCGACTGGCTGCGCGCCCTGGTCGTCCTCGCCGACCGCTCGCTCCGTTCGAGGGTCGGTCCGGTCGTGCACCGGCTCGCCGCGCTGCTGGCGCCCCGGATCGCGGCCGACGGCGTGCCCGTCGACCTGCCCTACCCGAGCCGGTGGGACCGGCGGGTGCCGGGGAGCCCGGTCCTGCGACTCGGTGTCCTGGACGTGCTGCTGGCCGCGGGCGCGCCGGTGGCCGACCCGCCGCCCCGCCTCGCCGACCCGCGCCTGCACCGCGTCGACGCCGCGCCGCGTCCCGGGCTGCCCGCGCTGAGTGCCGATCCGAGGTTCGCCCGGGAGCTGCGGGCACTGCTGCGGGCCGAGTTCGAGCTGACCAACGGCGGTGACGCGGACAACCTCTGGTACCAGCCGCACGACCCGAAGGGGTGGACGGAGACACCGGCCCTGGTGGACACCGAGCCGGGGCGCGCCGAGCTGGCGCAGTGGTGCGAGGAGGAGCTCACCGAGTTGCCCGTGCTCGACCTGGACGGGGTGGCGCTGACGCTCGCCCGCTTCCAGCACATCGGCGCCGCCGCCGCACTGCTCGCCGACCCGGAGCGGGCCCGGCGACTGGCCGCCGTCGACGTCCCCGCCCTGCTGCTCGACGCGGTGCGGGCGGAGACCCCGGACACCGGGCTGGACCGGGCGGGTGCCGAGCTCCTGCTCGGCGCGGTCGAAGCGCGGTCCGTGTTCCGCGACGCCGCCGCCGGCCCGGTGCGCCAGCGGATCGGCCGACTGCTGGGGATCGACGACGACCTGGTCGGCCGGGAGTTCACCCGTCTGGTGCAGATCGCCGCGAACTGCCGGGACGGTCTGGCGCACCTGGTGCCGCTGCTGACCCCCGCGGCCGCGGCGGCCTCCGTGCCTCCCGTGCCCGCCCCTACCGCGCCCGCCCTTCCCGCGCCCGCCGCCCCGCCTGCGCTCGCCGCTCCGCCCGCCGCCCCGCCGTCCCCGCCCGCCGCCCCGGCACGGGTGCGCGTCGGCCGGCTGCTGCGCGAGGCGGCGACGAGCAGCCCCCTCTGGGACGGCGACCTCGACCGTCCGAGCGCGATCGTCCCCGGGGCGTCCGCCGCCTTCCCCTACCTGGTCGTCGACTGGCAGGCCGAGCTGCTCCGCGGCGACACCACGACTCCCGGGCGACTGCGTGAGTACGCCGACCTGGCGTTCGTGGCGGAGCGGGGCGAGGGCCGCTGGCGCACCGTCACCCTCTCCCGCCCGGACCACCGGCCCACCCCGCCGGCCGGCCACCTCTTCCGGACCGCGCTGTCGACCGCGCTCGTCCTCCACAGCACCTTCAACCGCGCCGTGCTCCTGGAGTACGCCCCCGGCGGCACCTTCCCCGAGAACGGTCCGGCGGCCGCCGCCGGCTGCGAGGTCCGCGCCGACGCCGACCTCACCGCCGAGCTCGACCCCGACCTGCTGCACGCCTACCTGGAAGGCTTCGCCGAACGCGGCCCGCTGCCCGCCCACCCCGGGACGGTCGAGCACCTGGCCGAACGGCTCGCCCTCACCTTGGCGGAGGCGGGCGCCCTGCTCGCCGTCCGCACCCACCACCGGGACTACGAGAGCGCCGCCGAGAAGGCCCTCACCCGAAGGATCGGGGCGGACGCCGTCCGGGAGTTCCGCACCCGGCTGGTGCCCGCCGAGCCGGAGCGGCTGTGGACGCACGGGCCGGACGTGGACCGCGCGGTGGCCTGGTGGCACGAGCGGTACGGCGCGCCGCCGGCCGACGCCGACCTGATCGCCCTGGCCCGGCGCGAGATCCGCTTCCCCACCGGCGAATGGACGCCGGCGGGCCCCGGACCGGCGGCCGACCCGGTCCCACCGGGCCTGCGCCGGCGCTGCCGCCACCCCGAGGCCCTCCTCGCCGCCGCTCTCGCCACGAAGGGCGACCCCGACCACGCACCCGCGCCCTACGCCTCGCCGTACGCGATGGCCTGGCTCGCCTACCGCACGCCCGCCGGCCACCCGCTGCGCCCCGCGCTCGCCGCGGCCGCACTGCGCGTCAGCTCCGAGCGGGAGGATCCCCGAGCGGTGTGGCGAGTCTTCTCCGTCGACCGCCGCAGCGCCGCCGGCAGGCCGCCGACCCCACCGGCCGACCTGCCCGGTGTGGAGGTGGTGGACGAACCGGCTGCGAGCCGGTGGCACGTCCTGGTGCGCCCCGGCCTGCTCACCGGCGCCGACGACCCGGTCCTGGACGCGCTCGACGACTACTACGACCGGCTGAAGCCCTCACAGGCCCGCCCGTCCGGTTCCGGGCTGCCCGCCCTCGCGGACCTGCGCATCCTGCTGTCCGGCGACCTGGCGGCACTCGGCCACCACCTCGCCGCCGACGCCGACCGCGCCCCCGGTTGGGAACAGGACCCGCGCCGCAGCGCCCCGGACGTCGTCGCCGCCTGCGCGGACGCCCTCGACCTGACCTCGGACGCCGCCGCGCTGTACCTGATGCTGCTGGCCCTGCCCGATCCCACCGACCGGCAGGTCCGGCAGTGGACGGGCTGGACCCCGGCCGTGCTGACGGCCGCCGGGCAAGGTCTGTCCGCCACCGGCCGGGTGGTCACCGCCCGCCGCTCCCGCGCCGGCCGGACCCTCGTCCTGCCCGGCCCCTGGCTGGACCTGAAGGCCCCCCGACTGCCCGTCGAGGCCGCCAAACTCGCCCACCTCACCCTCGCCCCCGAACGCGCGAGCACCGCCCACACCGTCCTCGTCCCCACCCGGCCCCTGCCCACGCTCTTCACCACCGCCTGGCACACCACCTACCCCTGACACCGCCGCCGGGCGCCCGGGCCCGGCTGTCGGAGGCCTCCTCCCGACCGCCCGGCGCGGGAGAGAGAGGTCCGTTGCGGCGGTCTACGGTCGGTCGAACGTCCAGGTGAGTACCACCTGTCCCGCTTCCGTGACACCGCCGGCGCGGCGGTACGTCGCCCGTGCCGCCGCGTTCTCCTCGTCCGTGACCGTCCAGACGCCGTAGCAACCCCGCTCACGTGACAGGTCCGCGAGTGCGGACACCAGCGCCCGGCCGACGCCACGCCCACGGAACGACTCGTCCACGCCCAGCTCGTACAGGAACATCTCGGTCCCCTTGTCGGGGTGGGTCATCTCGACACCGGTGACCATCCCCGCCGGGACGTCCTCCACGTAGGCGATCAGGAGGTGATGGCGCTCGTCCGTCAGGAACCGTTCCGTGGCCCGCCGTTCCGGAGCGGAGTCGAAGAGATGCCCGGCGGCGTCGACCGCCTCGACCTGAGTGACACGACGGATCTCCATCCAGGAATCCTGACACGTCCCGGTGCCGGGGCCAGCCGTTTTTCGGCCGAGCGGTCCCGCCCCGGGCCACCGCCGGACGGACCCGCGCCGGCCCTGCCGCGGCCGGCCGCCACCGCCCCCCGACCACTCCCGTCGTCAGGGGCCTCGCGTGTCATCGCGTGTCCTCGTGCGGCCTCGCCGGGTCGTCGCGCACCGCGCTCGCCTACTCGGCCCTGCCGCTGCTGGCGCATCGCCTTCTCCCGGCACCACCTGGAGCTCGGCGGACAGGCCCGGGCCAACTTCCGCGCGCAGGTCATCGACGCCCTCGCCGCCCGGCTCGCCGGGCCGGACGCCGCGCTGCGGGCGGAGATGGCCGTCGGCGTGCTGCTCGGCCTGGGCGCCCTGTACGCGACCGTCCAGGCCGACCGGCTGACGGGCCTGGCCCCCGACGAGGTCGCCGACCGGTACGTCCCGCTCCTGCAACCCCTGCTCGACGGCGAGGCTCCGGCGTGTCGCTGACCGGTGCGTTCCCGGCACCACGCACGGCGATCCTTCCGCCGTCAGACGGGCGGCAGCAGATCGCTCTCGCTGATCGTGTACGCCAGCACCGGCTGGACGAAGTCCGTCTCGCGGTTCTCGCGGCGCCGCAGCCGGAAGAACTCCTGCCGCTGCTCCTCGTCGGCCGTCACCAGGCGCTCGCCCTGCGGCAGATGGGGATGCCCGTCGCGGAAGCGCAGCAGGGTCTTCGACGTCCGGAAGGTCACGCCCAGCCACCGGTTGTCCGCGGTCCGGGCCGGCGCGTCCAGGACGATCCGGTGCCGAAGCCGCCGGTTCGCCTCGACGGAGAACACGACCGCACCGTGGTGGAGCAGCGGGACCTCGAACGTCCCGTCACCGTCGCCACCGGGTTCCTTCGACTCGACGATCAGCTTCCTCGGCGGGTCGGCGTCGGGGTGGCGGTAGCAGGAGAAGACGGCGATGAACGACTTGTCGGCCAGGTCGAGGGCCTGGTCGGAGTGGCTGCCCATGGTGGTGTACGCGTTGGTGCAGCTCTCGACGAGCGCGTTGTTGAAGCCGACCGTGAGCCCCGCGCGTTCCTGGATCCGCCGCGCCAGCCGCTCGTGCAGCGGCCGGAAACGCTGCGCCGGGCCGCTGTAGCGGGTGGTGGTGCGGACGAGCGGCACGCCGCCCGTTCCGTCGACCAGGGTGAGGGTGGCGCCCTGCCGGCCTTTGCCGGTGTCCTCCAGACGGACCGACGCGGAGAGTTCCGTGAAGAGGTTCCGGTCGGCGGGCAGGTCGTAGGAGCGGACCTGGTCCGGGATGCTAGGGGTGCGGGGCAAGGTAGTCTCCCGTGTTCATGCTGAAGCGGAATCCGTCGCCGTAGTCGATGAAGGACGAGGTCCTGTTCTCCTCGGCGTACAGGCCGCGCAGGTCGTCCATCCCGGCCGGTGTGGGCGGCTCCAGCGGCACCGGATCCCCGGCGGTCTTGAGGAACGTGCGGCCGTCCCGGTGCACGGCTTCGGCCTTCGAACAGCGCACCACGTACCCCAGACGCGTCGGCAGCAGTTCGGCGTCCAGCGACGACGGCCGGATCTCGTGCGTGTAGCGGCGGTTGGTGGACAGCGGCATCAGGAACACGGAGCCGGGGTGGAGGGTCAGGGTGAACTGCGGCGGCAGTGCGACGCCGTCCAGCACGGCCGCCGGGTCCTTGAGGTGGAAGCGGAGCCTGGTCAGCCCGCTGACGCCGTTCACGCCGAGGTCGAACGGATCCCCGGCCGTGGGCCGCAGCCCGTCGAGCCGGTCGTAGAAGGTGCAGAAGGCCATGATGCCGTTGACGGGCATGTCCTTGGTCTTGTCGGCATGGGCCGAGATCCGCGCCTTGGACTGCCTGCGACCGTCCGTGGCACGGGTGTTGTGGTACGTCTGGGCGAGGACGTGGTTCAGCGGCGCCTGGTCGCGGAACACGGCCGCGGCCTCGCGGTTGAGCGCCCGGACGATGCCCGTGTCGGTCGGGCCGAAGCCCTCGGTCGGCCCCGAGAGGTTGGTCGAGCAGCGCAGCAGCCGGAAGTGCAGGTCGTCGCCCTCCCTGGTGACCGGCGTCAGATAGATCCCGCTGCGAAGGGCCGTTCCGGGCTTGGTGGACTCGGTCAGCGACTGGAACGCGTGCTCCGCGCGGATGCGCCCGAAGTGATCGGCGTCGGGTTCGAAGAAGCGCGGGTAGTACACGCCGACGCCGTGCACCCGGAGGGGGAGCCGGCCGAGCCCGACGACACTCCACGGCGTCCCGACGTCCCCGCCCACCTCCCCGCCCACGTTCCCGGCCTCGTCCCCGTCGTAGTCGTGCGACAGCTCCCGCACGACGAACACCCGCGCGGCCGCTCGCAGCCGGTGGCCGCTGACGGCGCCGATGTCCCCGCACAGGTGGACGGTCCTCCCCGCGAGACCGACCGCACCGGAGGCGAGCTCCTCCGGTGTGACGACCGATCCGAAGAACCGGGCCACCGCGTCATGGCCGTGCAGCAGCGAAGGCGCGACCAGGACACTGCCCGCGTCCTCGATGCGGGCCTCCGCCGACTCCGTCGCGTCCATCAGGAACCACCGCCGTTCGCAGACTTCGGTGATTCGCCCACCACCGTCGACCGCCGATGCTCTCATGCGGGTCGGACAACGGGTACGGCAGCCGGCCGCTCGGTACCGCCCCACCCACCGAGGGGAGCCTGGACCGTGAGACCTGGATCCGGCTGATCGACATCCTCACCGCGCACAGCCCCGCGGGCCCGGACACCCGCTGCCTGGCCCACTACGACCCGATGACGCTCGGGGCCGTCGACTTCGACGACCTCCACGTGCGCCCCGGGGCGGCTCGGCGACGCCGTGAGCCTCTACGACGCGCCCGAGGCCGACCTGACCGACTTCAGTCCCGCCAACTTCCGGGCCGAGGAACGATCCTGGGTCCTGTGCACCGACCACGACCTGTGGGGCGCCGAGGTCGCCGGCCCGACGGCCCTGGTCGAGGCCCTGCGGAACGACGCCGGCGTCGAAGCGGTACGGCTGCCGTGCGCGACCTGAGGACGAACCGGACCGATCACCCTGCCGCCCGCGCGGACGGCGCTTCCGTCGCCCCGCCCGGCGTGCCGGTGTTCGTCGCCGGGCCGACCGCCGGGGAGACTGGGCGCCGTGACTGACGTGCGAGAGAACCTGACCTATCAGAAGTTCGGCCTGGCAGTGCGTGAACTCGCGCGGACCATCGCCGACGACGGCTACGAGCCCGACCTGATCCTGAGCATCGCCCGCGGCGGTGTGTTCGTGGCGGGCGGTCTGGCGTACGCGCTGGACTGCAAGAACATCCACCTGGTGAACGTGGAGTTCTACACGGGCGTGGGCACCACCCTGGACATGCCCGTCATGCTGGCGCCCGTCCCCGCCGCGATCGACTTCACCGACAAGAAGGTCCTGATCGCCGACGACGTCGCCGACACCGGCAAGACCCTGAAGCTGGTGCACGACTTCTGCCTCGACCATGTGGCCGAGGTGCGGTCCGCGGTCATCTACGAGAAGTCCCACTCCCTCGTGAAGTGCGAGTACGTGTGGAAGCGCACGGACGACTGGATCAACTTCCCGTGGTCGGTGGAACCCCCGGTCGTCCGCCGTGAGGGCCAGGCGCTGGACGCCTGACCGGAGGAGCGTGCCGCCGACACCCCGGACGGGGGCGGGCAGCCGTGCGACAGCTGCCCGCCGCCTCATCGAGCGCCCGGAGACTGCGGGCCGCCCGACCACCGAGGGCAGCGCGGCCCCTCCCTCCGGCCGGCCGCCCCTCGGGCCCGACATCGGACCGGCGCAGGGCGCGAGGTTGACCGCAGCGGCCGCCGAGCCCTACTTTGAACGCGTTCAATCTCGTGGAGGGGGCATGGGAATGAGGCACAACGCCGGACCGGTGGCAGCTGTGGCGGGCGGAGGACACGCCGGGGCGAAGGAACGCGGTGTTCTGTGCGACACCGCGCACTCCCTGACGGTCACCCTGCTCGCTCTCCTGCCCGCGGCCTACCTCCTGGTGTTCGAACTCGACGACGGCTACCCCGGCGGGGACCCGGCGATGTACCTCCTGTGCGTGCTGCCGCTCCTGCTCCTCCCGTTCGCCGTCGGCGCGCGCGGGTGGGCGGACCACGGCGGGGCGGCCCTGCGCTGGTTCCTGCGCGCCGCCACCCGTTACGCACTCCGCTTCCTGACGCCCACGATCCTGCTGCTCGACGCGGCCTGTCTGGCCGTCCGGGCGGCCTACGGCGGCACCTGGACCTCGAGCGAGTCGCTGCTGACCCTGTTCGGTCTCTCCGCGCTGGTCATCGGCGGCCCCGTCGTGCTGGCCCTGCTCATGGTGGCGCCGTGGGCCGCCCGGGGCCGTGACGCCCGCTGCGCCCTCGCGGTGCTGGCCAATCTGTTCCCGCTGTTCCTGCTGATGATCGGCGGCATCCCAGCGGTCCTCGTCATCATGGTCAACCTGGTCTTCACCTGCCGGGTGACGGCCCCCAGGGCGGCGTGAGCGGCTCGGTTCCGGTCTGCTCGTGGTCGCCACCGTGCCGTTCGGAGCTCCGATCGGGCCGACTCCTGCGGAGCCGCCGGACGACCGGTCCCGGCCCGACGTCAGAGCAGGAGCACGCCCACGACGGCCCCTGCCGCGACGAGGACCAGGAACACCACGTTGACCGCGATGTCGGAGCGCACCGAACGCTGCCGGGTCGCGTGGTCGAGGACGAACCCGGCGGGGTCGTCGGCTGGGTAGTGGACCGTCAGGTGCCGCTCGTACGAGTCCGCCGGATCGGGCACGCCGGCGTCGCAGTGCGCGGTGACGGCCGTTCCCTCGCGGGTGGTGAACGCCACGACGGGCGTGATCGTGGTGGAGGTGCTGCCCTCGCCGTCCGTGGTGACGTCCCGGAGTACCGCGACGATCCGGCCTTCGGCGGCGGTCATCGATGCCAGCCGCTCACGGCGGCGCCTGGTGTCACGCACGTTCCCCGGCAGGTAGCAGACGCCGATCAGGGCCCACGGCCCGCAGACACCGATCAGCGCCCACGGCCAGCCCCGGTCGACCGCGGCGGCGACCACCAGGCTGCCGTACAGCAGGAACAGCGCCGTGTTCGGCAGGCCCAGGCCGCGACCGCCGCCGTGCGGGTCGTCGGTGAAGCGGTAGTCGTGCGGCCTGCCGCGCGGGTAGCGGACGCCGACCTCCCGGCCCGTCCACGCGGCGGTGATCGCCTCGCCGTTCTCGCCGTGCTCGCCGTCGTTCGTCACGAGGACCCGCGCACCGCTGGACGGATCGCGGTAGGACACCACCACCGCGATCCCCCCGCGCCGGGAGCCGCCGTGCCGGGGCGTCCGCACCTGCTCGATCCGCCCCGGGACCCGCACCGCCCGCTGCTCGCGCGTCATCCCGGCCAGCGACCGGCCGTACCCCACCAGCGCCACCGCGCCCAGCACCCCGCACCACAGCGCCAGGTACCCGTGCCACCCCATCCGCCCGTCCCTCCTGTCGTTCCGACCCCGTCGCTCCACCGGCCCGCGCCGTCCCGGTCACGCACCCCGGCACCCCGGTCCACCCCTGCGGCACTCCCTCAACGGACCGGGCTGCGCCGCACCACCACGCCTTGCCCGTCCGCCTCCAGCGAGGCCGATCCGCCGGCCCCGGTCACGCCGATCCTGATCGTGAGGGCACCGGCCAGGCGTTCCGCGGAAAGCTGCCAGGTGTGCGGCGCGTCGACACCGAGCGTGGTCCTGGCCTCCTCGACCAGCGCGGGCACCCGGTCGAACGGCAGCGACCGCGGGTCGAACGCCGGGGCGCTCACCCCCTCCGGGGCGAACACCACCGTCAGCAACTGCTCCCGCACCACGACGGTCAGCGCCTGCTTGCCGTCCCCGCCCCCGGTGAGCGACTGGACGGCCTCCCGCAGCACGCCCCGGTCCAGCACCGACCGGCCGGGGCCGAAGGTCACCGTGCCGGTGGCCGAGGAGGTGACCGTAGCCGTCACCGTCAACGTGCTCGTACTCGTACTCGTGCTCGACGAGGCGACGGGCCGGGCGGCGGGTGCGTCGGTGTCCTTCCCGAACAGCTCGGCCCGCATGAGCAGGACCACGGCGGCCGCGCCGAGCAGTACCCCGAGGAGGGTGGTCAGGCTCCAGAGACAGCCGTCCTTGCGGTCCGCCACCACGACCGGTCCGGGTGCCGGCTCCAGGACGGCGCCCGCCGCGCGGTCCTCCCACTCCGGGGTGGGCCGCTTGACGATCCGCAGCAGCCACGGCCGGTCCGGAGCGTAGCGGACCACCAGGACCGCGCCGGCCCGGTGGTCGGCGAGCTCGGAGACGTGCACGTCCTGGGTGAACCGGATGCGGAAGGGGGGTGCCCCGTCCGGGGCGACGCTCAGGTCGAAGCGCACCGGGACGTCCGTCTCCCGGCCCGTACGCAGCACCTCCCGTCCGTCGATCAGTGCCAGCGCTGTGAGGGGGGCCCGGGCACCCTCCCGGGCCCGGCGCGGCGCGCCGGCGAGGCGGAACAGCAGTGCGTAGGCCGCGAGCAGGGCCGGCCCGGCGATGATCAGCGGGACCCTGCCGAGAGTGCAGCCGACGACGAAGGCGGCCAGCGATGCCCCGATCACTCCGCCGGTGAGGAATCCCCTGGCGAGGTCCAGGGGAGCGGCGCCGGTGGGAGTTTCGACCGTGGCGGTTGTCATACGGGTGATTCTGTCCGTCCTGAGCGGCTGCCGACAGGGGTCGGTGCGCGTTCGATCGATCATTCTGCCCGGCCGGGCGTCATAGCGTCCGCCCGGCCACCCGCCTGCCCGGCCACCCGCCCGCCCGCCCGGCCACCCGCCCGCCCGGCCACCCGCCCGGCCGGGCGACCCGGTCCCGGTCCCGCTCCCGGTCTCGTCCCGGTCCCGGTGCCGCCTCCGCCGATCGAACCGCTGTCAGACGCTCTCGTCCGTCAGCCACTCGGGCGCGACGAAGCCGCCGCCACCGTACATGGGCAGTCGGATCGCCTCGCCGTAGCGGGCGAGTTGGCTCCAGGGGCGGTTGAGGCCGGCGGAGCCGTACCGGCGGACGCGGGTGACGGTGTCGAGGTCGAGGACGTCGACGAGGATCTCCTCGCCGGGGCCGGCCTGCTGGCGGACGATTCCCTCGGGGTCGACGATCGTGCTGGAGCCGACGCCCGCCGGGTCGGAGGCGTTGACGTTCACCACGAACACCTGGTTGGTCCAGGCGTTGGCGCGTGCGCACACGAGTTCCATCTCGCGGTCACGGGTGGGGGTGAGGGTGGGCTGGATGACGATCTCGGCGCCGAGCCATGCCAGTTGGCGCACCGTCTCGGGGAACGAACCGTCGTAGCAGACGGCCAGGCCGACGCGGCCGGTGCCCGGGATGTCGAAGACGGTGAACTCGCTGCCGGGGACCGACTTCTCGTAGGGCTGCCAGGGGAAGACCTTGCGGTAGCGGGCGGCGATCCGGCCCTCGGGGGAGACGGCGATCGCCGTGTTGTGGATCCGCCCGTCCGGCCCGCGCTCGTAGATGCTGCCGGGGACGAGCCACAGCCCGGTCTCCTCGGCGAGCGCGCAGATCCGGTCGGTCAGCGGGCCCGGGATCGTGACGGCGGTGTGTTCCGTCCAGTCCTGCGGGGCCGGCCGGAGGAGGGCGCCCTCGGCGGCGAGCAGGAGTTCGGGGACGACGACGAGCTGGACGTGGGGGAACAGCTCGCGGGTGGTGCGGACCTGGTGGGCGAAGCGTTCCCAGGTGGCCTCGATGTCGTGGGGGACGGGGGCGGTCTGGACGGCGGCGACGACGAGTGAGCGCATGGGTCGGTTCAGTCCTCGATGGTGGTGGTGGTGGTGGCGACGGCGGGCTCGGCGACCGCGGTGCGGCCGTTGCGGAAGAAGGGGCGGAACCGGGTACGGGCGACGGCCAGGGCGAGGGCGCCGGCGGCCAGGGAACCGGCCCCGAGGAGGAACACCCCGCCGACGCCGTGGAAGGAGGTGGCGCCGTAGCCGGGGTCGTACATGTCGTAGGCGCTGCGGGCGAAGGCGGCCAGCATCATCAGGCCGCCGGCCAGGGGAAGCACGCCCCGCAGCACCAGGTCGCGCGGCGAGGTGCGGAGCCGGGAGCGGAAGTACCAGACGCAGGCCAGGGCGGTGGTGCCGTAGTAGCAGGCGATGAGCAGGCCGATGCACAGGATGGCGTCGCCGAGGAAGCGGCCGGAGACGAGGGTGAGCAGCACCAGCAGTCCGGCCGCCGCGGTGCCGAGGAACACGGTCCCGAAGCCAGGGGTTCGGTGGCGCGGGTGGATGCGGGCGAAGGCACGCGGCAGGGCTCCGTGCGCGGCCATGGACAGGGTGCCGCGGGAGGAGCCGACGAGGCAGGTGAGCAGGGCCGAGACGGCCGAGACGCAGACGGCCAGCTGCATCACCTTGGACAGGGCCGGGCCGAGGACGGGTGGTGCGAGGGCGGCCAGGATGTCGCCGGCGTTGTCGGCGTTCCCGAGTCCGGTTCCGCTGTCGCCCGTTCCGGCGAAGCCGATGGCCGCGAAGGCGGTGAACAGGTAGGTGCCCAGAAGCACCAGGGTGGAGATGACGGCCGCCTGGCCGGCCACGCGTTCGCCGTCGCGGGTCTCCTCGTTGGCCGTGAGGAGGGCGTCCCAGCCCCAGTAGATGAACAGGCAGAGCATCACGGCTTCGGTGAGTTGCCCGGGACCGGTGAACGCGAACGGATCGAGCCAGCCCAGGGACGGACCGGACGGACCGGTCGCGCCGGGACGGGCGAAGGCGGCGATGCCGAAGCCGAGCAGGGCGGCGAGCTGCAGGGCGAGCATCACGTACTGGACGGAGGCGGCCAGCTGCAGGCCGCGGTGGGCGATGGCCGTGACGGCCGCGAGCAGGAGGACGGCGGTCGCCGCCACGGCGGTGCTGTCGCCGGCCAGGACGTGCAGGCCGGTCAGGTCGAGCAGGTAGGTGGCGCCGACCTGGGCCAGGGCCGTCATCGCGATGAGGGTCGCGCACTGGACGATCCACCCGCCGGTGAGCCAGCCCGCCAGAGGTCCGAAGGCGCGGGTGACCCAGACGAAGGTGGTGCCGCAGTCGGGCATCTCGCGGTTGAGCTCGCGGAAGGCGAACGCGGTGAGCAGGATGGGCACGAACCCCAGCAGCAGGGCGGCCGGGGCGAGGTGGCCGGCGACGAGGGTCACGAAGCCGAGCGTGACGGCGATGCTGTAGGCCGGGGCGACGGACGACAGCCCGAGGGTGACGGCGGCGAACAGGCCGACCGAGCCGCCGCGCAGTCCTTTGTCGGTGGGGGAAGGTCTGGACGGTCCGGTGGTCGCCCCGACGTCGGTCGCGTTGGTCATGGTGCCTCCGTGAGCCCTGCGCGTTTGTTAAACGCAGATTTAAATCATGGGGCTCTCGCCAGTCAATAGGCGGTGGGGTAGCGTTAAATATTCGTACAGTAGAGACGGCGACAGGAGAGCGGCGCACCGTGGCTGGCAGGAAGAGCGTGGGCAAGGAGGCCCGCCGGGCCGAACTCGGCAGGGCCGTGGAGCAGGCACTGGCCGCCCGCGGCCTGGAAGGACTGCGCCTTCGCGACGTCGCCGAGGCCGCCGGCATCACTCCGGCCGCGGTCCTCTACTACGGAGACCTCGACGAACTGGTCCATACCACCTACCGGCAGGCCATCGAGCGCTACAGCGAGGAACGCGAAGAGGCCGCGAGCCGTTTCACCGACGCCCGCGACCAGCTGCGCGCGTGCATCGACCGAGGCGTGGCGACCGGCCCCGACGACACGCTGACGCGCCTGCTCTTCGAGTGCTGGCCCCGCTGCCTGCGCGATGCCAGGGCCGCCGTCCTCGACAGTGCTCTGACCGAGCGTCAGATCGCGTTGTATGCAGCGATTCTGATCCTCGGTCAGGTGCAGGGCCACTTCACCCTCCAGGACCCGCCCCGTCTGCTCGCCGCGAACTTCGTCGCACTGGAGGACGGCTACCAGATGGAGATCCTCGCCGGCCGGCGCACCCGCGACGAGGTCCTCACCGCCCTGCACGCCCAAGCCCGTGCGGTCACCGGCCACACCCTCGCCCAGCACCCCTGACCCGCGCGGGCCGGCGCGGGGTGTCGTGCGCCGATCGCCCCGCGCCGTCCTCTCCGGAGCCGCACCGGACGGCGCCCGGGGCCCCGGCCGGATTGCCGTGCGACGGCGACGGCGGCGCGGGCGGCAGTGCTCGCCGCCCGCGCCCCGCTTCACCCGGCGGGCGCGCCGGTCCGCTCCTGTTCGAGCGCGGTCAGGCGCTGCCGCAGTGCCAGTGGTGTGACCAGGAGGGCCGTCAGCGCGCAGCCGAGGGCCAGGGCGTCGTAGCCGCCGGCCGTGACGACCAGGCCCGAGAGCAGGCCGCCGGTGCTGCCCGCGACGGCGAGGCCGACGTCGGCCAGACCCTGGGTGCTCGCACCGCGCCCAGGCGGCAGCGCGGCCGTGATCACGGCCGTTCCGCTGACCAGGCCGAGGTTCCAGGCGATGCCGGCGAGGGTGAGGGCCAGGGCTAGGAGGGGCACGGAGTCGCCCGGTGCGGCGGCGGCCAGGAGTGCGGCCGCGCAGAGCAGGACGCCGGAGGCGGCGGCGACGGGGAGGGCGCCGAGCCGGTCGGTCAGGAGGCCGGTGAGCGGGGAGGGCAGGAACATCGCGGCGATGTGGAGCGAGACGACCAGGCCGATCGTGCCGGTGCCGTGGCCGTTGGCGGCCAGGTGGACGGGCGTCATGGTCATCAGGGCGACCTTGGGCAGCTGGCCGAGCAGCATGATCCACAGGCCGGTGGCGAATCCCGGCCCTCGTCGCCGGTCCGCCTCCTTCCGTAGCTTCCGTACCGGGTGGGCCCCGTCGCCGGAATCGGAGCCGTCACTCGCGTCCCCGTCGGCGGCCGGGGCCTCCGGGGCGGGGAGCCGGGCCTGCGCCAGGTGGAGGGGATCGGGCCGCAGCAGCGCGGTGAGCAGGACGGCCGCCGCCGTGTAGCCGAGCGCGGCGAGCAGGAAGGGCCCGGCCAGTGGGGGGATGCCCCAGGCACGGGCGAGGTCGCCGGTGAGCGGCACGAGGTTGGGGCCCGCGACCGCGCCGAGGGTCGCGGCGAGCAGGACACGACTCAGGGCGCGGGCGCGGCGGTGGGGTGCGGCGAGGTCCGCGCCGGCGTAGCGGGCGAGGAGGTTGGTGGCGGTGCCGGCGCCGTAGACCAGGAGCGAGGGCAGCAGCAGCGCTACCTGGTCCAGGGCCACGGCGGCGACCACACCGACGCTGCCCAGGGCGCCGATCGCGTAGCCGGTGCCGAGACCGGGGCGGCGCCCGCGCCGCTGGCACAGCCGGCCGACGACGAGCGCGCCGAGCATCGATCCGCCGGTGAACAGGGCGGTGGGGATGCCGGCGAGGCCGGTGGAGCCGAGCATCTGTTCGGCCAGCAGGGCGCCGACGACGATGCCGGCGGTGAGCCCGGCGCCGCTGACCAGTTGCGATGCGACCAGTACGGCGAGGACCCGCCGCTGTTCGGGGGCCTCGGTGGCCTCCGGTGCCTCGGGGGCGTCCGGTGCCTCGGGAGCGTCCGGGGCCTCGGCGGCCTCGGGCCCCGCCGGTCCGTGCCCTGCCCGTGCGGCCCCGGACGGCTTGGAGTCGGACGGCCCGGCGCCGCCGCGCCCCGGCGGGCGGCGGGGCGCGGCGGCGGCCGGCGGGGTGGCGGTCACGAGGACGCCAGGGGGCTCAGCGCCGAGATCTCCTCCAGTGACATGCCCATGTGCTCGTGGAGGTAGCGGACGATGGTCCAGTGGGCGAGCGCACCCTCGTCGAAGGGGCCGAAGGCGCGGCAGTAGAGCGGGATCCAGCGCAGTGCCTCCTCGGCGGCCTGCCGGCGGCCGGGCTCCTCCTGGTAGGACTCGTACGGGATGCCGCGGTGGTGGACGAAGAACCGGCCGGGCAGCCGCTCCTCGCACAGTGCGCGGTACTCGCGGGTCTGCAGGATGAGGTAGTGCCAGATCTCGTCGATGTGCTGCTCGACGGGGAGGAAGAGGCCGGCGAGTTCGTCGCGGTGCCGGGACACGAGGTAGAGGTAGCGCAGGCACTCGGTCACCTGGCGTCCGGCGTCGGCGGGTGTGCAGCCGGTCCGGGTGACGGTGTGGGCGACCACCTCGGCGTGGAGGTCGGCGCCGAGCAGTTCCTCGAGGTCCGTGGCCGTGACGGTGACAAGGTCCGGCGCCTCGGACCGGGCCGGGAATCCGGATCGGGACTCGGATCGGGTGGTCATCGGGCACCTCCGGCCGACGTGGTCGGGATCGTGGTGGCGTTCGGGGGCGCGGTCGGTGATGCGGCCCGTGACGCGCTCGGTGACGCGGCGAGCCAGGCGTATTTGCCGGAGGCGCCGACGGGCAGGTGGTCGTGGTGTTCCACGCGGCAGCGCCGGCCGGTGACTTCGCCGGCCGCGGCGGCCAGGGCGTCGCTCTCGGCGCGGGTGAGCGGGGCGGCGTCGAAGGTGGTGCAGCGCAGCACGGCCCCGCCCGGTTCCTCGAGGTGCAGGCGGGTGAGGAAGACCCGCGGCGTGACGGCGCTGACGGCTTCGTCGAGGTCGCCCTGCGCGCGGGGGCCGCGCGGGGTGGCGAGCAGTTCCTTCTCACGGCCGCAGAAGCGGGTGATGCGCTCCGGGTCCGTGCTGCCGTCCGCGGTGCGGACGCAGTCGCCCGAGCGGTAGCGGACCAGCGGCATGAAGGGATTGCGCACGCTGGTGACGATCAGGCTGTGGATGGTGCTGCCGGGGGCGACGGGCAGCAGTTCGACGCTCATGTCGTGCAGGTAGGGCCGGTAGTCGCCACCGCGGTCGCTGTAGTAGAGGTAGCCGAGTTCGGTGCTGCCGAACAGGTCGACGATCGGGCAGTCGAAGTGCTCGCGCAGGTACCGGGCCACGTTCGCGGGCGTGTACTCGTAGGCGTGGACGACGGCCGCCGGCGGCGGGAACCCCTCCCACAGGCCCCAGGCGCGGGCCTTGCGCACCAGGTGGGCGAGGTGGGAGGAGGAGCAGTCGAGGAGGTAGTGGCCGCGCGGGTGCGCACGGGCGGCGTCGCGGATCTCGGCGAGCATGCGCTCGACGTCGGCCCGCTGCCAGTGGTCCGGGTCCAGCCGCAGGTTGAGGTAGCGGGTGCGGTCGTCCAGCCGGCGGTCCTGCGCGTCCGGTTCGGCCGCCGGTTCCTCGCCCCGCTTGCGGGCGTTGACGCGGGCGACGTGCTCGGTGGCCAGGACGGTGGTGAGGGAGACCCGGTGACAGCCCTCCCGCCAGGTGTCGGCGAGGTCGGGGTGCTCGCTCCACAGGCGGTAGTAGGACTTCAGCAGGAAGTAGGGCGGTCGGATGATCTGCATGCGGGCGTGGTTGGTGCCGGTGGAGAGCACGAACTCCGCCTCACCGGCCGCGAGGGCGGCGGACAGGCGCGGGGTCATCCAGTTGCCGGGAAATCCGCGGGCGATCTCGGGCTTTTCCAGAATGGGGAAACAGCCCTGCTCGATCGAGTCGCGGTAGAGGGGAATGTCCTTGATCCGGTCGACCACGTCGGCGGTCGGCTGGCCGTTCAAATGTCACCTCCGGTCGGTGCCCGGGGCTCCGGTTCGCCGGCCCCGGGGCAGGATGCGGACGGCGCGCGGCACGCAGCACGCTGCACGCAGCGCGGGCGGCACGCGTCGGCGGGCCGCGCCGCAGGTCCGGGCCGACCGGCATCTTCCGGTCGGCCCGAACCGCGTCGGCGCAGCTCAGGGCAGATCTGTGCCGTCAGGATCCGGTCGGCGCGTCAGGAGATACAACCGGCCTTGGCCACGCTGATGCACCCGGACTTGGGGGCCGTGCTGATGCAGCCGTCCTTGGCGGTGCTGCTGGAGTTGGCGGCGACCCAGCCGTTCCACTTGTCGTCCTGGGTCATCTTCTTGATGAGCTGTTCCATTCGGACCTCCGAGATATACCGGTAATCCGGCGGCGTGTTCTTCGCCGCCACTTCGACATTAAAGTGATGGTCAAGCATGTGTCAATGACGGGTCATCAGGCCGCGATCCCAGGTGCCTGGCCGGTAGTCGCCGTCCGGGGGAGCGGAGTCCGTGGGCGGACGGTGAACCGGAACGGCATGTTCATGCCCTAGCCTCGTGGCAGGTCCGCGATTCCGTCCCGGGGGAGAGGCTGGTTCCATGAACTCACGTCCGCCGGTGGCCCGTTGGGCTGCTTCCCTGCTCTCGGCCGCCCTCGTGGCCGCGGGCGTTCTGGTCGGGCCCGCAGTCGGCCCGGCCGCCGCTGCCACAGTCGGTGCCGGTGCTGCTGCCACAGACACAGCCACTGCTGCAGCCGCTGCCACTGCCACAGCCGCGCCCGCGGCGGGCCGGCCTCCCGTCGGCGGCGTGGAACGACTGGTGCCGCTGCCCGGCGTCTCCTGGGCGCAGCGGGCCCTGATCAGCGGTGACGGACGGCGCGCCTACGTGGGGGAGGAGTTGCAGTCGGGCAGTCGGCTCGGTGTCGTCGACACGCAGAGCGGCGCCGTCCTCGCCGAGGTGCAGACCAGCCCGGAGTTCTGGAGCGGGCCCAAGACCCTGGCCCCGGACGGCCGGTCCGTCTACCTGGTCACCGCGACCGCCCTGAACGTCTTCGACACCGCCACCAACACCGTGACGGCGCACGTGCCGCTGCCCGACCAGCCCCGCCCGGACGGTTGGCAGGCGGGCTCGCCGTACAGCCTGGCGGTATCGCCGGACGGGACGACCGTGTACGTCGGCCAGGGCGGCCCGTACTCCCCGGCTCCGCCGAACCCGTCCCTGCCGGGGCGCCTGCTCACCTTCTCCGCCGCCTCGCGCGCGTTCACCGGGCAGACCCCGCTGCCGACGTCGAACCCCCGCGACCTCGTGGTGCGCCCGGGTGGTGCCACCGGCTACCTCTCCAGTCCCGAGGGCCTGATCCGCCTCGACCTCACCAGGGCTCACCCGGCCGTCGTACGCACCATCACCTCCCCGGGGTTCATCGACGACCTGGCCCTCGCCCCGAACGGGTCCACGGTGTACGCGATCACCAAGCCCGAGGGCCGGATCCAGGTGGTCGACCTGACCACCGACACCCTCGCCGCCACGATCGACCTCAACACGGGCTTCCGCCAGATCGCCGGCCTGGCGGTGAACCCCCGCGGCAACCGGCTGTACGTCCTGATCCAGACCGACCTGCCCAGCCCGACCGTGGCCGCGTACAGCACGGCCACCAACCGGCCCGTCCCGAAGGAGGACTTCGCCGAGTTCGACCTCGAGCACGGCGCCACCCTGACGGTCGGCCCGGACGGCCACACCTTCTACGTCACCGGCACCAACTACAACGACAACCCCGGCACCTTCCTGCAGATCGTCAGCTTCTAGCCTTTGCCGGCGCGCCCGTAGCCGGCGCGCCTCCGGCCCGCGCACCCGTAGCCGCCACGTCCGGGGTCGTGGCCGCCGACCGGCGGTCACGACCCACGGGACCGACCGGCGTCGCGTCGGACCTGCCGCCGGGCCCGCCCCTCCACCGCCGTCCCGCCCTCGCCCCGGTTCCGCAGTGGGGCGAGGGCGGGGCGGTCCTGGGCGGGCGAGCGTGACGCCGGGACGCATTGCTCATCCCTGCCCTGATCCTGACGCCGTCGTCGGTGGCTCGGGGCTCGGGGCTCGGGTGCAGGTCCTGCCCATCGGACCGCTCCGCGCGACGCAGGACGATCGAGAGGTCGAGGCGCCGTGCCACGCCGGGCGTGACGTCGTGGTCCAGATCACTCGGGCGAATCCCGTCAAGATCCCACGTGCCGGTCCCGGCTGTCCTACGCTCGCGAACAAGGCATGCACATGTCACTCATTCGACCTGCACAGGAGCATCATGCACGGATCCCTGACGAAGGCCGCGAAACTCCTCACCGCGCCGGCCGTCGCCCTGTGCCTCTCGGCACCCGTCCTCGCCGCCACCCCCGCCACCGCCACCCCCGCCGCCACCCCGGCCGGTGCTGCGGCCGTCGCCGGGGCGACCGACGCCTACACTTTCACCAACCCCGACGGCACTCTCAACGCCACCGGCACCGGCGACGGGAACCAGATCTCCGTCACCCCCGACGGCGCCAACTTCACCGGCTGGCGCCTGATCAGGCTCGGTGAGCCCGGTGCCTTCAACATCGCCAGCACCTCGTCCGGGAAGTGCGTCTACGCCAGCCAGCCCGCGGTGCAGCAGTCCTGCGGCAAGGACGGCGAGCAGTGGCACTTCCGCCCCGTGGACGGAAAGCCCAACGCCTTCGGCATCGTGCGCCGCGACGACACCAGCGGCACCGAGTACTGCATGGACAACCGGGGCGGCCTCCATCTCTGGGGCATCCTCGCGCAGCCCAACGTCTGCAACGGCAGCGCCGGCCAGGAGTGGACGGTTCCCGCGTCGAAGGCGGCCGAAGCGCGCAGCCTGGCCCTCGACTACTACGCGGACCTGTGCTCCAGGAAGACCTCCACCTGCTCCTGGACCCAGAGGTCCGAAGGGCAGCCGGAGCCCCTGCCCCGGGTGAAGGCGTCCTCGGTCTGGTACAACGACACGGCCGACAAGGTCAGCCAGGTGTTCACCACGGTCTACCACTCCGGCTGGTCGCAGTCGTTGTCCGCGAGCGTCGGCACGTCCTTCGGTGTCTCCGTCCCGTTCCAGGCCATGGTCTCCGCCCAGTTGACGTCGGGCGTCACCTACTCCTCGGACTCGACCACCATCAACGGCGTGGTCGTTACCGTCCCGGCCAGGAACTACGGCTGGGTCGACTTCGCCGCCGTCGGCAAGAAGGTCACCGGCACCTGGACCTTCGACACCGACAACCAGCCGTGGACCACCGACGCCACGGTCACCGTCCCCGTCGTGGACTCCCCGGCGGGTACCACGATGTACGTCGCCCACACCAGCGCCGACGCGCCCGGCAGCGGCACCACCCCAGCACCCGCCCCCGTCGTGCAGACCTTCGCCACCACCACCAGCGCCAGGCTCGATCTCCCGGCCGGTACCCGCCTGACGGCCACCGCCGACGGCGCCGAGATCACCGACGCGAGCGGCAACCCCGTCATGCGGATGCGGCCGGGCACCGTGACCGACACCCAGGGCGTCAAGCACGCCTACAAGCTGGCTGTCGACGGGAACACTCTGACGCAGACCGTCGACGGGGCCCCGGGCCCGACCGTCGACGGTACCGAGACGCCCTCGGCCGTCACCATGGGCCCGGGCGCGTTCCCCGGTGGGACGGCGGCACGGCCCAGCGCCCTCGCGGCGCCGGAGTCGCTGTCGGCGCCGACGGTGCGGACGCCGACGCTGCGGGAGCAGACCGGGGACGACGTCAGTGCGGCCTGCGCCAGGGCTCAGGGCCACACCTGCTCGGACGCGGAGAAGAAGGCGTACGAGGAGAAGCTCAAGAAGGCCGCCGCTTGGGACAAGTGCGTGGCCCAGTGGACCGTCGGCACCGCGATCACCGGTGCCGTGGCAGGCGCCCCCGCGGCCGGCGTCGGTGCTCTCGCGGGCGGTGTGCTCGGCCTGATCGGCGGTGCGAGCGCGGGCATGGTCGTCTGCAGTTTCTGAGTCGACGTCCGCCCACCGACGTCCGCCCACCGACGTCCGCCCACTGACGTCCGCCCCGGCTGACGTCCCGAGCCGTCGGACCCGACCCCCGCCCGGTGACCGGACAGCCACGAGACCGGGCGGGGGAGCAGGCGCGGAGCGTGCCACCCCCGGCGCCCGCGGCGCCACGGAGCGGATCACGACCGCCGCGTCCCCGGTGCCGGCGCGCCGGGGACGCGGACGACGAGGACTACGTCCGGCTCGCTGTCAGGGGCACCGGGCCGAGTCGGTCGAATACGGCCTTGACCAGGGTGTCGAGCAGGAGGTCGACGGCGTCGGCCCAGGAGCCCGCGAGGACGGCCGGGCCGGCGCCGATCCCGGTGTCGTAGGTGGCGAGGACGAGGACGAGGCGGGCGACGTGTCGGCGACGGTGGGGTTCTTCGCTCCTGCCGCGGTCTGTCGCCGGCCCGGCTACGCCCCGCTGGTCGGCCGCCGGGCGCTGGCGCACTTCTTCACCGTCACCGCGAGCGCCGCGTTCGGCAGCCGCGACCCGTTCTTCCTCACCCCTCTCGTCCGGCCCTCGCGCCCGGCTTCTTGGTGTGCACCGCCGACAGGTGCGCTTCCAGGGACCTGCTCAGCGGGTAGACGCGCTCCGCCGGAATCAGCCGTTGGGCCTGGGCGGCGCGTCCGTCGCGGACGAGCGCCGCGGCCCTGCGGACCTGCGGGGTGAGGTCGGTGAGGCCGACGGCCCATTCCTCCGCGAACGTGCGGACGAGGCTGCGACCGATGCCGACCTGGATGCTGTAGTGGTTCAGGGCCGCGCTGCGCAGCGAGCGCTCGGGGTCCCACTGGAGGTGCACGGCGGCCTGCGCCACCGCCGCGGGACCAGCGGTCGTGTGCACGGCCCGGGCCAGGGCCTGTTCCCAGCCGTCCCGGGTCATCCGCACGGCGAGGATGCGCTCCTGGCCCGGTTTGCGGGCCCAGTTGCTGCGGTGCATCAGCCACCGGAACGAGGGCTTGATCCACGTCATCCGCTCGAACGAGAACGGCGCCACGAAGCGCCCCGCCCGCAGAGCGGCGTCGGCGATCGCGGACGAGTACGCCTGGTAGACCACGACGGTGCGGGCGTCGTAGTCGGCGCGGATCTGGTACGGCGGGGTCATGCACCGCACCCTGCCATCCGACGCGCCGGCACCGCCAACGGTTTCCCTCGCGGGGGGTGGACCGTCGCGGGAGGGGAGACCCGGCTCGCCCTCGGGCGGTCGGGCCGTCGGGCGGCCGGTCGGGGACGAGCGTGGCGGCCCGGCCGAAGGCCCGGGGGCGCGGTTCCGGCCTCCGTGTGACTCTTCGGGTGCGATCCGACATGATGGCACCCATCATGCGTCCGTGTGTTCGACATGACGGCCGGTCATGTCGTCCGCGGAGAAGAACCCTGGGGGAATCTCATGAACAGACGGGCATTTGCCGGGATGGCGACGACCGTCGTCGTCGGCCTCGGCGTCGTCGCGCCGACCGGTGCCGGTGCCGCGGACCTGCCGACGATCCACGTCGATCAGAACAACTGCTCCAGCCGGCCGGACGGCAGCGCCGCGTACCCGTTCTGCAGCATCCAGGCGGCCGCCGACGTGGTCCAGCCCGGGCAGACCGTCCTGGTCGCGGGGGGCATCTACCGCGAGAACGTCACCCTGCGCCGCTCGGGGACGCCGGACCGGCCGATCGTCTTCGCCGGGGGCGCCCGGGACCGGTACCTCAACGAGGCCCGGCTCACCTCCCCCTACGGGACCTACGGGAGCGCGACCGGCTTCCTGTTCTCCGGGGTCCACGACGTGGAGGTGCGGAAGTTCAACTTCGGCGGGCTCGGTACCGCGGTCGCGGTCGAGGCGTCGACGCGGGTGCGGATCGCGGACAGCACCTTCCACCCGGAGATCCTGAACGGTCAGCCGGCGAGGCCCCTGCTGTCCGTCCGCAACTCCTCCGTGGACGTCACCGTCCAGCAGAACGACTTCGACTACGCGCCGTTCGGCGGGATCGAGGTCGGCTCCGGTGCTCGGGGCACCCTGATCACGGCCAACCGGATCGAGGACACCGACGGCACCGGCATCGCGGTCGTCGACGCCCCCGGCACGAGGATCACCAACAACGACGTGACCGAGGCGTGCGGCAACAGCATCGCCCTGGCGGGTGCCTCGCCCGGCTCGCTGGTCGAGAACAACATCGTCGGCAAGGTGCGGTCCGGCACGGACCCGGGCGCCTGCCCGGCCGGTTCCTCGCCCGCCGAGATCGCCGTGTCGGACGGGGCCACGACGGCTCTCACCCTGGACTACAACATCGTCTGGGCCGGCGCCGGGGCGGCGGCCTACCGCTGGTCCGGAACGGCACACCCCTCCGCCGTCGAACTGCGCGCGGCGACCGGCCAGGGCGCCCACGAGTACAACGGCGACCCGCGGCTCGATCCGAACGGCGTGCCGCTCGCGGACTCGCCCGCGCTCGACTCGGGCGACCCGACGGCGCCCTGGGCCGGCTCCGACCGGTGGCAGCAGCCCGAGGCCGACAACCCGCTGGTCGCCTCACCGGCCGGTCAGGGCCCGCGCGACCGCGGGGCGTTGGAGATGCAGGCCGTCCAGCACCTCACCCTCGACCCGAGCGTGGTCGCCGGGGCCGCGCCGCTGGCCGTCCCGCTGACGCCCGGGGCCGTCCTCAACTGGCCGACGGAACTCGGCTACCGCATCGACTTCGGCGACGGCTCGCCGATCGCGTCCAGCACCGGGCAGCCCGTGAACCACGTGTACACCCGGCCCGGCACGGAACCGTACATCACCGTCACGGCCACCGCGCCCAACGGCCACCGCGTCACCGGCCAGGTGCAGGCACACGTGCGCTACCCGGCGGGCGGCTACGTCGCGGTCGCGCCGACGCGGGTGCTGGACACCCGGACCGGCCTCGGCGGCGCCGGCGCCGCGGCCTTCACCGACGGCGAGCAGCGGGACCTCACCGTGCCGGGGATCCCGGCCGGCACCACCGCTGTGGTGCTCAACCTGACGGCCGTCACGCCCACGGCGGACGGTCACCTGGACGTCTGGCCGGCCGGCGACCCCGCGCCCGGCACCTCCAACCTGAACTTCGCGCCGGGCCAGATCCTCTCCAACCTGGTCACCGTGCCGGTGAACGCCGACGGCACCGTGACACTGCGCAACAGCGCCGGATCCACGGACGTGGTGGCCGACCTGTCCGGCTACTACCGGCAGAACGACGGCCGCCGCTTCACCGGGATGCTCCCGCAGCGGCTGGTCGACACCCGCGACGGTGGCGGCGCGCTGGACGGTGGCGGCGCCCTCTCCGTCCAGGTCGCCGGCAACGCGGGGGTGCCGTCCTCCGCCACCGCGGCCGTCCTCAACGTGACCGCGACGCAGGGCGAGCGGGACAGCTTCCTGACCGCCCACGCCTCGGGCTCGCCCCGGCCCGACACCAGCAACGTCAACTACGCCGCCGGCCAGACCGTCGCCAACCAGGTGATCGTCCCGATCGGCCCCGACGGCCGCGTCACACTCGACAACAACGACGGTTCCGTCCACGTCGTCGTCGACATCGCGGGCTACTACGACATCGGCGGCGCCGACCTGTTCACCCCGGTGCGCCCGGTCCGGCTGCTCGACACCCGGCAGTTCTACCCGGGCCTGATCGGCCCCGACCGGTCGCAGTACGTGAGCCTGTCGCCGGGTCTGGAGAGCGGGGTGAACCCCGACTCGGTCGTGCTGAACGTCACGGCGGTCCAGCCCACCACGGACACCCACCTGTCCGTGTGGGCCGGCACCCGGACGGTTGCCAGCAACCTCAACGCGGCCCGGGGCAGCACGGTGGCCAACCACGTCACCACGCGGGTCGACGGCAACCGCGTGTTCAACGTGTACAACCACGCCGGGTCGACGCACGCGGTCGCCGATCTCTTCGGCTACTTCGGCAAGGGCTGACACACACCCGCACCACCCCGGGCCGGTACCCCGAGCGGGGTGCCGGCCCGGGGCCGTTCCCCCCGCGGCGCCGGTTCGCCCGGTGGTGCCGGGCTCTCCTGCCCTCCGGGGGCAGCACCGACCCTTGGTCGTGGCGGTGGTCCGTCGGCCTCCGTCCCGCCGGGGAGTCCCCGCCGCGACGACTCCGAGGCGACGACTCCGAGGCGCTGAACCGCTGCCGCGCCGCGCCCGGCGGCTCCGCCCCGGGCGGCTGCCACCGGGCCGGGGCCCGTGCCAGGACTCCGGGGGCCGGGCGGGCGGCGGTGCGCGGCCCGGCCGCTCCGGTGCGTGCCCGAGTGCGGTCAGCCGCCGCTCTTGCGGCGGAAGTTGCGCTTCCCGCCCGCCGCGGCGTGGGTGCCGTGGATCTTCGAGTCGCTGTTCGGGCCGCCGGCGGTGCTGCCGCCCTTGGCACCGTGCTTGCGCTCCAGCGCGGCGAGGAACCGGGCCTTGACGTCGTCCGGGGCGGCGGCCGCGGGGGCCTCGGCGGCGGCCCCGGTCTCCGGCTCCCCGGAGTTCTCGGGGTTCTCGGGTGACGCTGCGCTGCTGGTCATGCGGGCCTCCTGATGGGTCGATACCTTCAAGGGACACCATGTCATGTTCCGGAGCCGGCCCGGCCCGCCGGTCCACCCGGGACGCGTGCCGGACCCGTGCCGGGGCTGCACCGGACCCGCCTCGGGGTCGTCCTGGGGCCGCGTTCGTGCTGCCCCCGCCGGTCGGAGTGTCCTCGACGGCGGCGCTCACCGCACCCTCGGGGGCCGGTTCGGTGTCCCGGGTCCACTACCCGTGCCGGGACACGGACCAGAAACCTGGGATGTCGCCGAGCCGGCGGGTGCGGCGAGGATTCGGTCCACGGCGTCGGTCACCAAAGGTGCCGGGCGCGGGTGATTCCGTTCCCTTGAAGGAGAGTTCTTCCCATGAGTCTTCGTCGACCGCTCGCCGCGGCGGCCACCGCGGCCGTGCTGGCCCCGCTGCTGGCGCTGGCCGCCGGAACCGCGAACGCCGCGCAGGGGCCCGCCACCGATCCGGGCCCGATCAATGTCGCACAGGTGCCCGCTCCCACGTTCGACACCCTTCCCTCGAACCCCTCGATGCTGCAGCTCACGCGGCGCGACCAGTGCATGGCCTCCTACAACGTCAACTACTGGGTCGGCGGCATGCCCTTCGCCCTCACCCAGCTGAAGCTCTGCCTGAGTGCGCCGGCCACCCTCGTGCGCGGCGCGCAGATCTACTTCCCCGGCGACGTGAACTACCTCCCGGGCGAGCCCGTCCTCGTCCCGACCGGGCCGACGGTGCCCGTCCTCGTCCCGACGGAGCCGACCGGTCCGGTCCTCGTTCCGGGCGTGCCCCTCTTCCCCTGACCGTCCGAAAACCGGCCGCCGGTCGCCAGTAGCCGGTCGCGCTGTCGAACCGTCGGAGCGGTGTGGCCCGTACCGGTCCGGTACGGGCCACGAGCGGCTCCGGGAGTCTCCCGCTCACCCGCGCCGAGCACGGCGGCAGGTCGGTCGGCCCGAGGACCCGGGGGTGTGTCAGTGGCCGAGGTAGTCCTCCAGGCGGGCCACGGCGAAGCCCTGTTCGCCGATGCGGCGCAGGAGTTCGGCGAACATGTCGGTCATGGTGGAGCCGTTGAGTTCGGCGGGGCCGCGGAAGTGGGCGAGGAGGATGTCGCCGGGGCGGAGTCTCCGGTCGGGTTCCTGGTAGCGGAGGTCGTGGATCTGCATGGTGGCGTGCCACAGGACGACGGCGCGGGGTCCGCAGGCCCGTACCGCGTGGTCGAGGTCCTCGGTGCGGGCGGCGTCGCCGTAGGGGGGACGGAAGAGCAGCGGTGCGCTGCCGTACTGCTCTGTGAGGACGGACTGTGCGCCGCAGATCTCCGCCTGCTGCTGGTCGGCCGTCAGGGTGCTGAGGTGGGGGTGGGTGAGGGTGTGGTTCTGGATGCGGTTGCCGAGGGCCTGCAGGGGACGGAAGTAGGCGTAGTCGTCCTGGACGAGGTCGCGGGTGAGGAACATGGAGACGGGCACGCCCAGGTCGGTGACCATCCGGACGAAGGTGGGGTCCTTCTCCTTGCCGTCGTCGATGGTGATGAAGACGACGCGGTCCGGGGTGGGGACGGTGCTGATCACGGGCACCGGCCCGGTGACGGGGAGGTCGAGCGGCGGGTCGGCGGGCGGGTCCGGCGGCGGGGGCAGGGGAGGGATGCCCCAGGCGGCCCAGGCGGCGGGGTCGCCCTGCCGACGGGTGACGGCGTCGCCCGGGGGCGAGGAGGCCGCGGTGGCGAGCGGGCTGCTGCCGCCGACCGTCGGTACGAGCGCCAGCACGAGCGCGAGAGCGGTCCCGACGAGGGGGTGTCTCAAGGCCGGTCCGGTCCCTTCGGTGGTGCGGGTGCGGGTGCGGGTCCGGGTCCGGGTGGGGGTGAAGGCGAGGGCGGCAGCGCCGCGCCCGCTTTCCGCGGTCCGGCCGCGGGTGCCGGGTAGTGGTCGGCGACGTTGTCCCGGGCCGGACGGTCGATGCCCGCCGGGCCGGCGGCGAAGGCCCGGAGCACGTTAGTGGTGACGGTACGGGTGAAGGCACCGGCGGCGCCGTCCAGACCGTGGTTGCGCGGGTCGGCCGGGCCGTCGGCTTCCAGCGACTCGACCCAGCGCATGGTGCCGCTCGCGAACACGGCCGCCCCCGTCGGCAGGGTGAGGTAGGCGCTGTCGCTGTGGTCCGGGCGGCCTTCGCAGACGACGGGGGAGTGGGCGAGGATCTCGACCGGGCGCGGGGTCGGCCAGGCGGTGTCGACGCGGTCGTACTCCACCCCTACCAGGTGCTCGAAGGAGTCCCCGGCCCGCACGCCGGTGCCCTCGTAGAGCCAGTGCCCGGGGTTGGTCACGACGAAGGGCGCGTCCACCGGGTAGTCCCCGTAGAGGACGCCGAGCAGGGTGCTCTCCGGGTCCGGCGCGGGTTCGGCCCGGAAGTCGGTGGTGGGCGGCAGTCCCTGGAGGTACCCGGGGTCGCGTTCGTAGTCGCCCTTGTAGCAGACCACCGTGCGGCGTGCGCCGAGCGGGGAGTCCTCGTAGCGCACCCGGCGGAAGCAGCAGTTGGCGCCTAGGACGGCGAGGTTGGTGCCGCTGTCCCGGGCAGCCGCCACCCGCTGTCGTTGGTCGACCGACCAATACTCGTCGTGGCCCGGTGACACCAGGCAGTTCGCGCCGGTGAGCAGGTGCTCCTCGCGGTCCAGGTCCGGACCGGTGGCGTAGGCCAGTGGCAGCCCGAGGCGTTCGGCCAGGGCGATCAGCGGCGCCTCGTACACCAGGAACAGCCCGGCCCCGTCGGCATACCGGTAGGGGCGGTCGAAGCCGACCGTCAGCGAGCGGCTGTCGCGCCGGCCCGTCGGCCCGTAGTAGAGGTTGTACCCGCCCCACAGGTTGTACGCCTGCCAGGTGGCGACGGCGTTCACCAGCAGGGTGCGGCCGGCCGCCGAGGCGCAGCGCACGGTGACGGGCACGTACCGCTGGCCGGTGCCCCCGACGGCGTCCAGGCGCAGCAGGTAACTGCCCTCCGGCCAGCCGTCGGTGGGAACGGTCAGGCTGCGTGGCCAGTCGGTGCGGACCGTACGGGTGGCGGAGTCCAGCGTCGGTCCGTTCCGGCGTACGCCCGGCAGCGGTTCGGACTCGTACACCAGGCGGGCGCGTGCACCGCCGTACCAGCCCGTCCGGTAGGCGCGGACGGTGAAGCCGGGCGCGGTGGTCGACACGTGCAGGCCGAACGGCTCACCGGGCAGGACGCTGACCCGGTCGGCGAAACCTTCGACGGCCTCCGGCGGGCCGGGGTCGGTGATCCGCCAGTCGGCGTTCCCGGGCAGGGCGTTCTCGGCGAGCACGTCCAGCCCCGCCCCGGACGCGGAGACAGTGCCGGAACCCCCGTCGCCGGAAGTCCCCGTGCCGGTCCGCCCCCGTGCGGTGCCGGCCCTCACCGTCGCCGTGGCCGCCCACGCGGGCCGGGTGCCCGCCAGGAGCCCGGCCCCGGCGGCGAGGGCGAGAAACGCCCGGCGGCGGGTGCCGTCCGGGCCCGGCGCGGTCACCGCCGCTGCTCCCGTCGTCCGGTCGCGCCGGCAACCGGCCGGTCGCGCCCGCCCGCGGCCGGAACGCCCGTGGCCGGAACGCCCGCGGCCGGAACGCCCGCCCCGAGTCCTCCGGTGGCGTCCCACCGCTTCGCTGGATCGATGACCCGCCTCCTGCCTTTCCCCTGCCCTGACACGGCGCCGCGGCGCGACCATCGGCCCCGCCGCGCACCACCACCTACCACCTGCCCGGCCACCAGGGCGCCGTTCCCGGCCGCCGACCGGTCGTGGTCCACCCGAAAGCACGGCGCCGCGGGGGCCGTGCTTCGGCGCGGGGCACGGCGGAGCGATTCGGCCATCGCCGGACAACGCCCTGTCCGGCCGCGCCGTCCCGCTTACGGTGGTCGGAAGGCCGCAGGGGGCGGGCGGGGACGTCGGGGCACCCGTGGCGGTGCTCGACGCGGAGGGGGCGGGATTGCTGCGTATCCATTTCACCCACGAGGATCTGGCCAGGGTCCGGATCGCGCGGGCGCCCGATCCGCTCGCCGAGACGATGCTGAGCCTGTCGCTGGTGCAGACGCGCGGGGCCGGCGGTGTGGCGCTGGAGGGGTGGCGCAGCCGGACCCGCAACAGCATCCGCCCCGAACTGCGGATGCTGTTCGACCTGGCGACGCCGCTCGGGGCGGCGGAGGCCGCGGAGGCGTTCCTGCACGCCGGCAGCCACACCCTGGCGGAGAGCCTGGACCAGACCTGGTCACTGCCCCGACCGCGGTGGAGCGCGGACCTGCCCGTCCTCAGCGCGATGCGTCCCCGGGCGCCGAGGTGGGTGCACGAACTGCGCGGGGGCGGGCACTCGCAACGCGAGCTGGTGGACCGCCGGCTGCGCGAGTACCACGCCTTCGCGCTCGCGCCGTACTGGTCGCAGCTGCTGGCCGCCGCGCACGCCGACCGCGCCCGGCGGGCCGCCCTGTTGGTCGAGCGCGGTCTGGACGGACTGCTCGCCACGCTCCACCCCGGCATCCGCTGGGAGTCACCGGTGCTGACGCTGCCCTGCCCCGCCAACGCGGACGTGCGGCTGCGCGGCGCGGGCGTCATGCTCGTACCGACCTTCTTCTGGCCCGAGCCGATGGCCCTGACGGACACCCGCGGCCTGGAGCACCCGCTCGTCCTGCACTACCCGCTCACCCCCGACCTGGCCACCTACCGGGCGATCTGGTCCCCGGACGCCGGGCACGGGCCGGACGGCGCGCTCGTCGCGCTGCTCGGCACCACCCGCGCCCGCACCCTGCGCGCGGCGGCCGACCCGGCGGGCACCGCCGAACTCGCCCGCCGCACCGGCACCTCGCCCGCCACCGCGAGCCACCACACCACCGTCCTGCGCTCCGCCGGGCTCCTGACCACCGAACGCACGGGCCCCGGGGTGCGCCACACCCTCACCCCCCTCGGCCGGGCCCTCCTCGAGGACCGCGCCCCCGACCACGCGTAGCCGGTCGCGGCATCACCGACCGGTCACCGCCGACCGGCCGTCGTCGTACCGCGGGACGCCCCACGGCACGTGGACGGCGCGGATCCGCGATCGCTCCGGGTGCGCGCCCGGGCCGGTCAGGCTCCGAGCAGTTCGGTGACCAGTCGGACCGCTTCCGGCACCTCGACGTGGTCGTCCGGGGTGGCCCCGAAGTGGGCGCCGGTCGCGGTCAGTACCGCGGTCGCGCCGAGGCCCTCGACGAGCAGCCGGACGTGTTCGGTCGGGTCGGGCCGGTTGACCGGGTCGTCCATGGCCTGGAGGACCCGGAACCGGCGGGCGGAGCGGCGGATCCGCGCCCAGTCGAAGCCGCCCTCGAAGAACTCGGCGAGTGCGTCGTAGCCGACTTCGTGCGCCGAGGTCGCCACCAGGAGGACGCCCGCGAACACCCCCTGGGTGTCGGGGTCGTGCTGTTCCAGGAAGCGCAGCACGTTGACTCCGCCGATGCTGTGACCGACGAGCACGGTGGAACCGGTGGGGCCGGCGGCCAGGGCGGCGTCGCCGTAGGTCTTGCGCCACGGCTCCAGCCGGGGGGCGGCACTGTCCGGCAGACGGGGCACGGTGACCCGGTGTCCGGCGGCCGCGAGCTGTTCGGTCAGGTACGGGAACCAGACGCTGTCGTCGCCCGCGCCGTAGCCGTGCGACACCACGATCTCGCTCATGATCGATCCACTCCCCTAAATCAAAACGATCCGTCGCGTTTCGATTAAAGCTAGCACACTGCTAGCGTGTTCACGTGCCTACCGGACAACCCCCAACCCGCCGCACCGGCGGCCGGATCCGCAACGAGGACGCCCGCGACGCCGTCCTCGCCGCCGCGATCGAACTCGTCGAGGAGCTCGGCTACCAGTCCGTCACCGTCGAACGCGTCGCCGCCCGTGCCGGTGTCGCCAAGAGCACCATCTACCGCTGGTGGAAGTCGAAGGCCCCGCTGGTCATGGAGGCCTACCGCACGACCGTCCAGCAGCGGATGCCCGAACCCGACACCGGCGCGGTCGCCGACGACCTGACCGCCTTCGCCACCGCCCTCTACGGCGTCACCGCACACCCGCTCCGGGTGCGGACCCTGCGCGGCCTGATGGCGGAGGCCCAGCTCGACCCCGCCTTCGCCGAGCCGTTCCGGGAGTGGGTGGAGAGCAGGCGGGCCGTCGTCCTCACGCTGCTCGGCCGCGGCGTGCAACGCGGCGAACTCCCGGCCACCGCCGATCTTGACGCCGCCACCGACCAGCTCTTCGGCCTGTTCTGGTACCGCCTCCTGGTCGGCCATCGGCCGCTCGAACCCGCCCGGGCCGCCGAGCACGTCGGTCAGCTGCTGAACGGCCTGCGCGCACAGCACCGGCGGTAGGCCGGTCGACGGATGCGGCCGCTCCTCCGGGACCGGCGGATGTCGATGGAGGCGCTGTCCTGTGCGACCCGTGTCCGGGCGGGCCGCCCACCCGCGGCGGCCCGCCCGGACGCGGGTCGCCACGGGGTCCGGCTGGATCCCCCGTGCCTATTCGCCGATGGCCTTCCTGTAGCCGGCCGCGTCGAGGAGCTGGGCGATGTCGGTCTTGTTCGTGGGCTTGACCTTGAAGATCCACGACTCGTAGGGCTCCTCGTTGAGGAGTTCGGCGGAGTCGGAGAGTTCCTCGTTGACGGCGGTCACCTTGCCGCCGACGGGTGCGTAGATGTCGGAGGCGGCCTTCACGGACTCCACGACGCCGGCGGGCTCCCCGGCGGCGAGGGTGCTGCCCACCTTGGGGAGTTCGACGAAGACCACGTCGCCGAGCGCGCGTTGGGCGTGGTCGCTGATTCCGACGGTCACGGTGCCGTCGGCCTCCTGACGGGCCCATTCGTGGGTCTCGGCGAACCGCAGGTCGGTGGGGATGTGCGACATGGCTGCTCCTCGTGGCGTGGCTGTCGACCGGTCAGGCCATCGTCACGGATCCGGTGCCCGATTCCGGGGGACCGGCCGACGAGGTCACCGGATCCAGGGACCGCCATCCCGCCCAGAGCCCGCCCGGAGCCCGCCCCGCGGCCCGGTGCGGGCAGCGGCGCCGAGGCAACGGGCACCGGTGGACCACCGCGTGCCGCCGCCCGCACCGGGTGTGCCGTCGGAGTGTGCGTCGTCAGAGGCCCAGGACGCGGGCGGCGTTCTCCTTGAGGATCAGGGGGCGGACCTCCGGCTTGATGTCGAGGGTGTCGAAGTCCGCCAGCCACCGGTCGGGTGTGACGACGGGGTAGTCGGAGCCGAACAGCACCTTGTGCCGGAGGAAGGAGCCGGCCGCCTTCACGAGCTGCGGCGGGAAGTACTTCGGCGACCACCCCGACAGGTCGATGTACACGTTGGCCTTGTGGGTGGCGACGGAGATCGCCGCGTCCTGCCAGGGCACCGACGGGTGGGCGAGGACGATCGTCAGGCCGGGGAAGTCGGCCGCGACGTCGTCCAGGAGCATCGGGTCGGACCAGCGCAGCTTGATGCCGCGCCCGCCGGGCAGGCCGGCGCCGATCCCGGTCTGCCCGGTGTGGAACAGGGCGGGGACGCCCAGTTCCTGGATCGTCTCGTAGAGCGGGTAGTGCTCACGGGCGTTCGGCGCGAACGCCTGCAGGCTCGGGTGGAACTTGAAGCCGCGCACGCCGTGGTCGAGGACGAGTGCGCGGGCCCGGGCGACGGCGTCGGGGCGGTGCGGGTCGACCGAGCCGAAGGGGATCAGGACGTCCGGGTGGGCGGCCGCGGCCGCGGCGATCTCCTCGCTGGACAGGGCGGGGTGGCCCAGGCCGGTGGTGGCGTCCACGGTGAAGACGACGGCGGCCGTGCGGCGCTCGCGGTAGTAGGCGGCCAGACGCTCCACGGTCGGCGTGCGGTCCTGGCCGGAGCGGAAGTAGGCGGCCGAGGCGTCCATCAGCTCCGGGTCGAGCGCGAGGTGGCCGTGGGCGTCCTGTTCCACGTGGACGTGGAAGTCGATGGCGATCGCGTCGGCGGGGGTCATGGGGGTGCTCACAGGTGGTGGGTCCGGTTCTTGGCGTCGAGGAGGAGGGACAGGAGGGCGTCGCGTTCCGCGACGAGGTCGGCGGCCGTCGTCCCGGCCAGCGCGTCGTCCACGCCCTCGGCGATCGCGCGCTTCAGCGCGGGGGTGAGGCGGGGCGTGCCGAGGTCGGCCCACCACTCCTCCATGGGCGGGCCGAGGTGCTCCAGGACGTGCGCGATGCCACCCGGGCCGCCCGAGAGGTGCTGGTTGAGGAAGGGCCCGAGCAGTGCCCAGCGCAGGCCGGGGCCGTGGGCGATGGCCGCGTCGATGTCGGCGACGCTCGCCGCGCCGCGTTCGACCAGGGAGTACGCCTCCCGCCAGAGTGCGGCCTGGAGGCGGTTCGCGACATGGCCGGGCAGTTCCTGGCGCAGCCGGATCGGGCGGCGGCCCAGGCTGCGGTAGAACCGCACGGCCGTCTCGACGGCGGCCTCCGCGGTCCGCTCGCCCGGTACGACCTCGACCAGCGGGACGAGGTGGGGCGGGTTGAACGGGTGTCCCACGAGGACCCGTTCGGGATGGGCGGTGCAGGCCCGCTGGATCCGCGACGGCGTCAGCCCGGAGGAACTGCTCGCCAGGACCGTCCCCGGCGGGGCGGCGGCGTCGAGGGCGGCGAAGAGTTCGTCCTTCAGGTCGGGCCGCTCGGGGCCGTTCTCCTGGACGAAGTCGGCGTCGGCGACGGCCTCGGCGAGGTCGGGGACGAACGACAGCCGGCGCTGGTCGGCGGCGACGGCCGCCCGGAGCCGCTCCTCCGCGCCGGGCGCGGGGTCGCTGGCGAGGACCTCGTGCCCGTGCAGCAGGAAGAGGGTGGTCCAGGAGGCGCCGATGACCCCGGTGCCGACGACGGCGACCTTCACGACGAGCTCCCGTGCCCGGCGCCGGTGGCCTGCCCGGATCCCGCGGCCGGCCCGCTGGCGTCGGCGTCCGGCTCGGCGGCGTCGGCGTCGGCGTCCGGCTCGGCGGCGTCCGCGGCCCGTGCGGCGGCGTACTCGACGAAGGGGTCGAGGGAACGCGGGTCGGCGAGGACGTCGGCGCCGGCGACGGACTCGGGAGGCGCGCCGAGCAGGATCCGCTTGACCGGCACCTCCAGCTTCTTGCCGGTGCGGTTGCGCGGGACGGCGGGCACCCGCTCGATGACGTCCGGGACGTGCCGGGGCGAGAGCGCGGACCGCAGCGCGCGGGCGATCCCCGTGCGGAGGGTGTCGTCGAGCTCCCCGGGGCCGGCGACGAAGAGCAGCAGTTCCCCGTTGCCGCCCTCGGGGTCCTCGAGGTGGACGACCAGACTGTCCTCGATCCCGGGCAGGTCCTCGACGACGGCGTAGAACTCGGCGGTGCCGAGCCGGACCCCGCCCCGGTTCAGGGTGGCGTCGGAGCGTCCGGCGACGACGCAGTGTCCCTCGGGGGCGAACCGGACCCAGTCGCCGTGCCGCCACACGCCCGGGTACTGCTCGAAGTACGCGGCCCGGTAGCGGGAGCCGTCGGTGTCGCCCCAGAAGCCGAGGGGCATCGACGGCATCGGCTCGGTGATCACCAGTTCGCCCAGCTCGCCGACGACCCGTTCGCCCCGGCTGTCGTAGGCGTGGGCGGCGACCCCGAGGCAGGGGCCGGAGATCTCTCCCGCGCGCACCGTCTGGAGCGGGCCGCCCTGGAGGATGCCGGTGCAGACGTCGGTGCCGCCGCAGCCGACGTTCAGCAGCACCCGGTCCCCGAACTGCTCGGCCACCCAGCGGAATCCGTCGGCGGCGAGCGGGCTGCCCGCCGCGCCGATCTGCCGCAGCCGGGAGAGGTCGAACTCCTCCGCGGGCCGGATCCCGGCCCTGCGGCAGGCCATGAGGAAGCCGGGGCTCACGCCCATCAGCGTGGTCCCCGTCTCCTGCGCGATCCGCCACTGCTCCCGCAGGTCGGGGTGGACCGGGTTGCCGTCGATCATGACGATCGAGGCGCGGACGAGCAGTGCCGAGACGAGGGTGTTCCACAGCATCCAGGCGGTCGTGCTGAACCAGAGCATCCGGTCGCCGGGCTTGAGGTCCCAGCTCAGCGCGTTGTTCTTCAGATGCTCCAGGAGGATCCCGCCGTGCCGGTGGACGATCGCCTTGGGGATGCCGGTGGTGCCGGAGGAGAAGAGCACGAACAGCGGATGGTCGAACGGCAGGGGTGCGAAGGACAGTTCGCCCGGCTCGGCCAGCAGCTCGGTCCAGCCCAGCGCGTCGGGGACGGTGTCCGGACCGTACGGGACGTGGACGACCCGCTCGACGGTGGGCAGCCGGGCGGCGATCTCCGCCACCTCGCTGCGGCGGTCGACGTGCCGGTCCCCGTAGCGGTAGCCGGCGACGGTCAGCAGCACCTTCGGTTCGAGCTGGGCGAACCGGTCGACGACGCTGCGCGGGCCGAACTCCGGGGCGCAGGCCGCCCAGACGGCGCCGATGCTCGCGGTGGCGAGGAAGGCCACCAGTGTCTCCGGGATGTTCGGCAGGTAGGCGACGACCCGGTCGCCCTCGCGGACGCCGAGGCGCAGCAGCCCGGCGCGGGCCCGGGCGACCTGGTCGCGGAGTTCGCCGAAGGTCAGTTCGACCGGCGGCCGGGTCTGGGAGCGGGCGACGACGGCGACGGCGTCGAGGTCCTCCTCGCGGCCGAGTGCGTGCTCGGCATAGTTGAGCGTCGCGCCGGGGAACCACTCGGTGTCCGGCATCGACCGCCGGCCCAGGGCGGCCGTGGGCGGGGTGTGGGGGCGGACGTCGAAGAACTCCCAGACCGAGGACCAGAAGCCGTCGAGGTCGGTGACGGACCACTGCCACAGGCTGTCGTAGTCCGGGAAGACCAGCTGCCGCCGGGACTCCAGCCAGCGGAGGTAGCGGCCGATCTCCGACTCGTCCCTGACGGCGGGGCCGGGGGTGCTGAGGATCTCGCTCATCGGGCGGTGTCCTTCCGGTGGGAGCCGTGCGCGGGGGCGACCTTCGCGGCGCGGCCGTCGAGGAACGCCCGCATCCGCTGCTGGGCGTCCTGGCTTCCGGCCGCGACGGCCGACATGAGGGATTCGAGCAGCAGGCCGCCGGCCGGGGAGGCTTCGGCGATCCGGGGGAGCGCCTGGAGGACGGCGAAGTTGGTCAGCGGCGCGTTGGCCGCGATCCGCTGCGCGAGCTCCAGGGCCCGGGCGCGCGCCCCGCCCTCCTCGGTGAGGTAGTGCGAGAGGCCGAGGGCCTGGCCCTCGGCGGCGTCGAGGACGCGGCCGGTGAGCATCATGTCCGCCATCCGGTGGGCGCCGATCAGCCGGGGGATCCGGACCGAGCCGCCGCCGCCGACGAAGAGGCCGCGCTGTCCCTCGGGCAGCGCGTAGAAGGCGGACGGCTCGGCCACGCGGATGTGCGCGGCCGCGGCCAGCTCCAGTCCGCCGCCGATCACCGCGCCCTTGAGCGCGGCCACCACGGGAACGCGCCCGTCCTCGACGGTGTCGAGGACGCGGTGCCACATGAGCGAGTGCTCCAGTGCCTCCTCGGTGGACCGCTCGGTCAGCTCGCCGAGATCGAGCCCGGCCGAGAAGTGGTCGCCCTCGGCGTCCAGGACGACGGCCCGGACGTCCGCGCCCGGCTTGCGGAAGAACCGCTCGACGCTCAGCACGGTGGCGTCGTCCAGGGCGTTGCGCTTGGCCGGGCGGCGGAGTGTCAGGACCGCCACCCCGTCGCGGCGGTCGATGGAAAGCGTGCTCAAGGGAGGCTCCTCAATCATCAGGAATCCTGAGTATCGGAGGGCGCGGTGCCGGCGGGCAAGGGGGTCGGGCTAGAATTTTTGACAGGTTTCCTGATGATGAAGGAGGGCTTGTGACGGACACGGCTCCGCCGTCGTTGCTGTACTCGGTGAAGCAGGTCGAGCTGGCCACCCGGGCCCGGCTCGACGAGCTGCTCAAGCCCGCGGGCGTCACCGCCCTCCAGTACACCGCGCTGACCGTGCTCGAACGCCGGGACGGCATGTCCTCGGCCGAGCTGGCCCGCAACTCCTTCGTCAGGCCGCAGTCCATGGCCGACCTGGTGGGCTCGCTGGAACGCCGGCACCTCATCACCAGGTCCCCGGACCCGGCGAGCCGGCGCCGCCACGTCATCGGCCTCACCGACGAGGGCCGTGCCCTGCTGGCCCGCTACGCCCCGGCCGTCGGGGAGTTGGAGGAGGAGATGCTCACGGGTTTCACGGCCCGCGAGCGCACCGCCTTCCGCGCGTACCTCGACCGCGCCCGCGCCGCACTCGGCTAGGGGTTGTCCGGCCTCGTGCCGGCCCGGCTACCCGATCGCCTCCATGCCCCTGGCGCGGGCGATCCCCGCCGCCGCCTCGGACCCGAGGAGGTCGAGGACCTCGCGGGCCCGGCCCGGCCGCCCGGACGAAGCCAGGACGCCCCCGCCGAAGACCGAGCTGATCGCGGTGTCGCCCGGCAGCGGGCCGACGACCACGACGCCCGGCAGGTCCGTCAGCTCGCTGCGCTGCTGGAATGCCAGGTCGGCCCGGCCGGAGGGGAGCAGACTGCCGGCGGGCACCCCCGCCGGCGCCTGTACGAGTCGCTCCGAGAGCGCGTCGGTGAGCCCCAGCCGGGCGATCAGCCCGATGAGGGCCGTTCCGCTGGGACCGGTGGAGTACGCGATCCCCGTCGCGGACAGGAGCGCGGCCCGCAGGTCGGACACCGAGTCGAGGGCCGGTACCGGCGCCCCGGCCGGCACCGCGGCGACGACCTGGGAGACCCACAGCGGGCGTGCCGTGCCCCTGAGCACGAGCCCTTCCCGCTCCAGTTCGGCCAGCGCTCCTTCGGCGAGGACGAGCAGGTCGGCCTCGGCGCCCTCGCGCACCCGCCGGGCGACCACGACCCCGCCCGCGGACTCGAAGCGCAGCTGGATGCCGCGGGTGTGCCGGAGGTGTTCGGAGAGGTCGGCCAGGACCGGCCGCGTCGCCATCGAGGACAGGCCGGAGATCTCTTGCTTCACATCGCCTCCTGGGGAGCCGGCAGCCGGTACGACGCGTGCCGGGAGGCTTCGCGCCGGTCTGCGAGACTGGCCGGATGATCACACCCCGGAGCACGGCGGCCGGAAAGGTTCTCGAGGTCCTCGCGGCCTTCGACCGTGAGCACCCGTCGCAGACACTGTCGGAGATCGCCCAGCGTACGGGCCTGGCGCTGAGCACCACCCACCGCGTGCTGACGGAGCTGGCGGCCTGGGGGGCGCTGGAGCGCGCGGAGGACGGATCGTGGCACGTCGGGCTGCGGCTGTGGGAGATCGCCTCGGGATGTCCGAGGACCCAGATCCTGCGTGACGCGGCGCTGCCGTTCATGCAGGACCTCTACGAGGCGACCCACGAGAACGTCCAGCTCGCGGTGCGCGAGGGCACGGAGCTGGTGTTCGTGGAACGGATCGCGGGGCACGGGTCGGTCGAGGTGGTCACGATGGTCGGGTCGCGGTTCCCGGTCGGTTCCACCGGGATGGGCCGGGTGCTGCTGGCGCACGCGCCCGGGGAGATCCAGGAGGAGGTCCTCGGAGCGCCGCTGCGGGCCTGGACCCCGTACACCGTCACCGACCCGAAGGCGTTGCGCGCGCAGCTGGACCGGATCCGCCGCGAGCAGGTGTTCGTCAGTGACCGGCAGCTCTCGGAACGCTCGGTCGCGGTGGCCGCGCCGGTGCGGATCGGTCGGGCCGGCCCGGTGAGCGCCGCCCTGGGAATCGTCGTCGCCGCGCGGGGGGCGAGCCGTGCGCGGGGGCTGCGCGAGCCGTTGCTGAGGGCTGTGCGGGGGATCTCCGAGGAGCTGGGCCGGCGGGCCCGGACGACGGCCTGACGCTCCGGGGTTTCCGCCTGGCGGAAAGAGCGGCGACGGGGCGGGGGGCGGGATGCCAGCGTTCGGGGTGTCCGCAACCCCGTACCACCGCTCAGGAGATGCCATGGCCGATGCCGTTGACGCCGCCGACGGCGTTGATGCCGCCGATGCCGATGCCGTTGATGCTGCCGATGACGTCGTCGACACCGTCGCCACGGTCCCCGTCGCCGTGGTCGGTGCCGGCCCGGCCGGACTGATGCTGGCCCACCTGCTCGGGCGTGCCGGGGTGGAGACGGTCGTGCTCGACACCCGCACCCGGCAGGAGATCGGGGCGACGCACCGGGCGGGCATCCTCGAAGCGGACGTGGCCCGGGACCTGGTCGAGACCGGTGTCTCCGGGCGGATCCTGCGGGAGGGCCACGAGCACGAGGGCGTCGAGCTGCGGTTCGGCGGCCGGCCGTACCGGGTCGACTTCAGGGAACTGGTCGGCGCGTCGGTGTGGCTCTACCCGCAGACCGATGTGTTCACCGACCTGGCGGACGCCCGGGAGCGCGACGGCGGCACGGTCCGCTTCGGTGTCAGGGACACCGAGGTCCTGGACGTTGCGACCGACGCTCCCCGGGTGCGCTGGACCGCGCCCGACGGGGCCCGCCACGAGGTCCGGGCGCGCTACGTGGTCGGTGCGGACGGATCGCGCAGCATGTGCCGCGATCTGGTCCCCGAGGACCGGCGGGTGCGTTACGGCAAGGACTACCCCTTCGCGTGGTTCGGCATCATGGCGCAGGCGCCGACGAGCGCACCCGAGCTGGTCTACGCCCACTCCGGGCACGGGTTCGCGCTGATCAGCCAGCGCACCGAGAGCGTGCAGCGGATGTACTTCCAGTGCGCCCCCGAGGAGAGCGTCGACGCCTGGCCGGACGAGCGCATCTGGCGGACGCTCCAGGAACGGGTGGCCGGCGAGGACGGCTTCCGGCTCAAGGAGGGGCCGATCCTCGAGAAGACGGTGCTGCGGTTCCGTTCCTTCGTGCAGGAGCCGATGCGCTGGGGCTCGATGGCGCTGGCGGGCGACGCCGCGCACACCGTACCGCCGACCGGCGCCCGCGGGCTGAACCTGGCGCTGCACGACGTGAAGGTCCTCGCCGGTGTGCTGCTGCGCGCGCTCGGCAGCGAAGGCGCGGCCGCGCTGGACGACTACCAGCCGCAGGCCCTCCAACGGGTTTGGCGGGCACAGAACTTCTCGTCCTGGATGACCGGGCTGCTGCACACCGCGCCCGGTGCCACGCCGTTCGACCTGCGGCGCCAGCTCGGCGAGCTCGACAACGCGGTGGGCACCCGGGCCGGTCGCACCTTCCTCGCCGAGCAGTACACCGGCTGGCCCACCGGCAGCCGGGCCTGACCCGGACGTCCCCCTTCCAGGAGAGCGCAGCCATGATCATCGACTGTCACGGTCACTTCACCACCGCACCCGCACAGGTGGCGCAATGGCGGGAGCGGCAGGTGGCGGCGGCGGGCTCCGCCGCCGAAGCACCCGACCCCGGGGACCTGGTCGTCACCGACGACGACCTGCGCCGGGCGATCGAGGACAACCAGCTGAGGCTGATGGACGCGCGCGGCAGCGACCTGACCGTCTTCTCCCCGCGGGCCAGCTTCATGGCCCACCACATCGGCGGCTTCGACGTGTCGTCGGTGTGGGCGCGGATCTGCAACGACCTCGTCCACCGCGTCAGCACGCTCCACCCCGACCGCTTCGCGATGGGCGCGATGCTCCCGCAGTCGCCCGGCGTCGACCCCGCCACCTGCCTGCCCGAACTGCGCCGTGCGGTCGAGGAGCTCGGCGCGGTGTCGGTCAACCTCAATCCCGACCCGTCGGGCGGCCGGTGGAGCGCACCGCCGCTGACCGACCGCAGCTGGTACCCGCTCTACGAGGCGATGGTCGAGTACGACGTCCCGGCCATGATCCATGTCAGCACCTCGTGCAACCCGGCCTTCCACACCACCGGCGCCCACTACCTCAACGCCGACACCACGGCGTTCATGCAACTGGTCCAGGGCGACCTGTTCGCCGACTTCCCCACGCTGCGGTTGGTGATCCCGCACGGCGGCGGCGCGGTGCCCTACCACTGGGGACGGTTCCGCGGCCTGGCGATGGCGCTCGGCAGGCCGGACCCCGAGACCCTGCTGGACAACGTCTTCTTCGACACCTGCGTGTACCACCAGCCGGGCGTCGACCTGCTGACCCGGGTGGTCCCCAGCCGGTCGCTCCTGTTCGCGAGCGAGATGATCGGCGCGGTCCGCGACGTCGACCCGCGCACCGGCCACCACTTCGACGACACGAAGCGGTACGTGGACGCCACGCCGCACCTCTCCGACGAGGAGCGGGCGGCCGTCTACGCGGGCAACGCCCTGCGCGTCCACCCCCGTCTCGCCGCGCGGCTCGCGGCGCGCCCGGCCGCGTCCGGCCGCTGAACCCACGAGGAGGAACACATGGAGCACACCGAGATCGGTGTCGTGCGCACGTCGGTCACCCGCGCCGCCCCCGAGGCGGTCGCCGCGCTGTCGGCGTTCGGCGTGGCGACCGTCCACGAGGCCATGGGAAGGGTCGGGCTGATGCGTCCTTACCTGCGCCCCGCCTACCCGAAGGCCCGGCTCTGCGGTACGGCGGTGACCGTCCTGCTGCAACCCGGCGACAACTGGATGCTGCACGTCGCCGCCGAGCAGGTCCGCCCCGGCGATGTCGTGGTCGCGGCCTGCACGACCGAGAGCGAGGACGGGTTCTTCGGCGACCTGCTCGCCACGTCCTTCCGCGCCAGGGGATGCCAGGGGCTGGTCATCGACGGCGGCGTGCGCGACGTGGCCGACCTGGAGGAGATGGACTTCCCGGTCTTCGCGCGGGCGATCAACGCCAGGGGCACGGTGAAGGCCACCCTCGGCTCGGTCAACGTGCCGGTGGTCTGCGCCAACGCCCTGGTGCGGCCCGGCGATGTCGTCGTCGCGGACGCCGACGGCGTCGTCGTGGTGCCGCGCGAGCGGGCCGCCGAGGTCGCCGAGGCGTCGGCCGCGCGGGAGGCGGGGGAGGCGGGCAAGCGCGCGAGGTTCCGCGCGGGCGAACTCGGCCTGGACATCTACGGCATGCGCGGCCCGCTGGGCGCGCTCGGGCTTCGGTACGAGGACTGAGGATGAACCCGACCCCGATCCCGATCCCGACCCCGGCCCCGATCCCGGCCCCGACCCCGATCCCGGCCCCGACCCCGACCCCGACCCCGGCCCCGGCCTTCGAGAAGACCCCCGGCTGGCTGGACTGGTACGCAGCTCCGAGTCGCCCGGAGCTGCGGCTGCCCGCGGGCGCCGTCGACGCGCACTGCCACGTCTTCGGCCCCGGTGCGGAGTTCCCGTTCGCCCCCGAACGCAAGTACACCCCCTGCGACGCCTCCAAGGAGCAGCTGTTCGCGCTGCGCGACCGGCTGGGTTTCGCCCGCACGGTCGTGGTCCAGGCGACCTGCCACGGCGCCGACAACAGCGCCATGGTCGACGCCCTGCGGGCGTCGGGCGGCCTTGCCCGTGGGGTCGCGACGGTGCGACCCGGGACCGCGGACGCGCGACTGAGGGAACTGCACGAGGCCGGCGTGCGCGGAGTGCGGTTCAACTTCGTCAAGCGGCTCGTCGACGCCGCGCCGCGGCAGGAGCTGTGGGACGTCGTCGAGCGGATCAGGCCGTACGGCTGGCACGTCGTCGTCTACTTCGAGGCGGCCGACCTCCCCGAGCTGCGCGAGTTCCTCCTCTCGGTCCCGGTGCCGCTGGTCGTCGACCACATGGGCCGCCCCGATGTCACCAAGGACCCGCACGGCCCGGAGTTCGAGGTGTTCCTGGACCTGTTGCGGGCCCGGCCCGACATCTGGTGCAAGGTCACCTGTCCGGAGCGGCTGTCGGTGGACGGCCCGCCGGCCCTGCACGGGGAGCGGACGGCGTACCGCGACGTGGTCCCGTTCGCCCGGCGCGTGGTCGAGGAGTTCCCCGACCGGGTGCTGTGGGGCACCGACTGGCCCCACCCGAACCTCACCGACCACATGCCCGACGACGGCCTGCTCGTCGACTTCCTCCCGCACATCGCGCCGACACCGGCCCTGCGGCACAAGCTCCTCGTCGACAACCCGATGCGCCTGTACTGGCCCGATGCCGACTGACCCGCCACCCGATCGGAGCCCCAGCATGTCGCTGGACAAGACCTACCAGCTGGTCCCGGGCACGACCGTCTTCGACGCCGAGCAGTCCGCCAGGGGCTACCACCTCAACCAGTTCTGCATGTCGCTGATGACGGCCGACAACCGCGAGCTGTACCTCGCCGACGAGCGCGCCTACCTGGACGCCTGGCCGCTGCGGGAGGAGCAGAAGCGGGCGCTGCTGGAGCGCGACCTGAACGCCGCGATGCGCGAGGGCGGCAACATCTACTTCCTCGCCAAGTGGGGCGCCACGCTGGGACTGTCGTTCCAGCAGATGGCGGGCTCGATGACCGGCATGACCGAGCAGGAGTACCGCGACATGATGCTGCGCGGCGGCCGCTCGGTCGAGGGCAACCGGATCGACCACGCCGTCCTCGAAGCCGCCCACGCCGACCGCAGGCCGCCCGCCGGGCACGCGACCGTCACCGGCGCGGTCTTCACCTCGCACGTGCCGGCGATCGGTGCGGCGATGGACCACCACAAGACCGACGAGCCCTACTGGCGGCCCGTCTTCGAGGGCTACGAGTACTCCAGGCGGTGGGCGCGCGAGAACCTCCCCGACGTGATCCTCCTGGTCTACAACGACCACGCCTCCGCCTTCGACCAGTCGATGGTTCCGACCTTCGTGCTCGGCACCGGCGCCGCCTGCCCCACCGCCGACGAGGGCTACGGACCCCGCCCGGTCCCCGGGACCGAGGGCGATCCCGACCTGGCCGCGCACATCGCCCACTCACTGATCCGCGACGACTTCGACCTCACCCTGGCCAACGAGATGAGCGTCGACCACGGCCTGACCGTTCCGCTGTCGCTGATGTTCGGCGACGTCGAGCGGTGGCCGTGCAGGGTGATCCCGCTCCACGTCAACGTGGTGCAGTACCCCGTGCCCTCGGGCGCCAGGTGCTTCGAGCTCGGCCGGGCGCTGCGCAGGGCCGTCGAGTCCTACGACCGGCCGCTGAAGGTCCAGGTCTGGGGCACCGGCGGCATGAGCCACCAGCTCCAGGGGCCGCGCGCGGGTCTGATCAACCGCGCGTGGGACAACGCCTTCCTGGACCGTCTGATCACCGATCCGCAGGGCCTGGCCCGGGTCCCGCACCTGGAGTACGTCGAGGAGGCCGGCTCCGAGGGCATCGAGCTGGTCATGTGGCTGATCGCCCGGGGAGCGATGAGCGACGTCGACGGCGCGGGCCGCACCGAGGTCAAGCACCGCTTCTACCACGTGCCGGCGTCCAACACCGCCGTCGGCCACCTGATTCTCGAGAACCACCCGGCGGGCGGGACGCCCACCACGAAGGAGTGACGACATGACCGACGAGCAGACCGTGCGGATCGCCCTGGTCGGGGGCGGCGCGTTCGGCGCCAAGCACGCGGCCGCGCTGCGCCGGATCGAGGGAGTGGAGGTGGCCGCCGTGGTCAGCAGCACCCCGGAGAAGGCGCGCAGGTTCGCCGAGGAGCAGGCCGTGGGCCGCGCCGTCGCGACGTTGGAGGAGGTGCTCGCGGCGGACGACATCGACGCGGTGGTCCTCGCGACGCCCACCCATCTGCACGCCGGGCAGACCCTCGCATGCCTGGAAGCGGGCAAGCACGTCCAGGTCGAGATCCCGCTCGCCGACTCGCTGGGCGACGCGGAGGCCTGCGACGCGGCGCAGCGCCGGACCGGGCTGGTCGCCATGGTGGGCCACACCCGGCGCTTCAACCCCAGCCACCAGTGGGTGCACCGGCGGATCCGCTCCGGCGACTACCGGATCCAGCAGATGGACGTGCAGACCTACTTCCTGCGCCGCGAGAACCTCAACGCCCTGGGCCAGGCGCGTTCCTGGACGGACCACCTGCTGTGGCACCACGCCGCGCACACCGTCGACCTGTTCGCCCACCAGACCGGCTCGCCGATCGTGCAGGCCAACGCGATCCAGGGGCCGGTCCACCCCGAACTGGGCATCGCGATGGACATGTCCGTCCAGCTGCGGGCGGAGAACGGAGCCATCTGCACGCTGTCGCTGTCCTTCAACAACGACGGTCCGCTGGGCACCTTCTTCCGCTACATCGGCGACACCGGCACCTACCTGGCACGGTACGACGACCTGTTCACCGGCCAGGACGTGCCGATCGACGTGAGCGGGGTCGACGTCTCGATGGACGGCATTGAGCTGCAGGACCGCGAGTTCGTCGCCGCGATCCGCGAGGGCCGCGAGCCGAACGCCTCGGTCGCCCAGGTGCTGAACTGCTACCGGACGCTGGCTGTCCTGGAGCAGCAGCTCGCGGCCGCCGCGTCCTGACCGGGGGCCGACGCGAGGCTCCGGGCGCCGCGTGTCGCGACGCCCGGGGCCCTGGGAGGTCCTGACCCGGTCCTCGAGGGGTGCGCCGGGGGCGGGTCAGGTCGGCCCGGCGGGTTTCGCCCCTCCCGCGCCGGTGCTGGTCAGGAGCCGGGCGCGAGGTCGTCCAGGAGGTCGAACTCGACGCGGACGCGGTCGATGTCGGCCCGGAGGAACGCGGCCGCGCGGCGGGCCCGGTCGGCGTCGGCGCCGCTCTCGCGGGCCCACTGCAGGACGCGGGCGGCGGCGAAGGTGTAGGCGATCGCCCGGCCGGCCAGGACCAGGTGCTCCTGGGCGAGTTCGCGGTCGAGGAACCGCAGGTCGAGGCCGTGCGCCGGGACGGCCGGCGCGGTCGGTTCCCAGTCGGCGAGGAAGGCGCTGAGGGAACGGCCGGGCGAACGGTCCAGGCAGTGCTGGGCGAGTTGCTGGCCGAGGAGGTCGTTGGTGCCGTCGAACACGGTGAAGACCCGGGAGTCCAGGAACGCCTGGGCGGCGATGTTGGTCGGCGAGCCGTTGCGGTAGCCCTCGCCGCCCGCGAGTTGCTGGTAGTGGTTGGCGGAACTCACCATCAGCTCGGTGGCCACGATCTTGACGGCCTGGATGCAGGGGAACGCGGGGGTGAGGTCGGCCGTGAGGTCCAGCCGGGTCCGGACGTAGTGGTCGAGCGCCGCGCAGACGGTGTGGGCGGCGTCGACGGCTTCGAGCCGGTGGCGGACGAACCCGATCGCCGACAGGGGCGAGCGCCCGACGCGACGCGCGTCGGCGTAGGCGCGTGCCTCGCGGGCGAGACGGCGCAGGAAGCCGCACGCCAGCGCGCTGATCAGGGCCCGCCCCGACAGGTAGATGTCCACCATCGAGCTCAGGTCGCCGGCCCCGACGTCGATGCGCCGGTGTGCGGGAACGATCGCGTCGATGTCGTTGACCCCGTAGTCGATCACCTTCAGGCCCAGCGCCTCGTACCGCTCCGAGGTGCGGAACCCGTCGCCGCGCTCGACGACGAACCACCCGTACTCGCGGCCGCCGTCGCGGTCCCGTTTGGCGACGACCACCCACCACGACGCGGTGGCGCTCAGCGCCTGCCAGTGCTTGCGGCCGCGGATGCGGTAGCCGCCCTCGACCTCCTCGAAGGTGGTGGTCAGGCCCGACATGGCGGAGCCGCAGCCGGGTTCGGTGGAGGCGAACCCGGCCGTCGGCGCGACCGGAGCGGCGAACAGGGGCAGCACCTCGCGCTTGGTCTCCTCACCGGCCCACCGCACGACGGGTCGCAGTGCCAGCCCGGTGACGATCGCCGTGTGAACGGCGACGGCCAGGTTCCGCTCCGCCAGGACCTCGACCACCCGGCACATCTCGACGTGGCTGCCCCGGCCGCCGTACTCGACCGGCAGCACCGGCAGCAGCACGCCCGCCCCCGTCAGCGCGGCCCAGTCCCGCGCGGGCAGTTCCCGCTGCGGGTAGGTGGCCGCGTCGAACCGCACGGCGGCCGCCTCGATCCCGGCGACGAACTCCTCCGTCGGGAGCGAGGCGAGGACCGCGACCGACGTGCGGGCGTCCGCGGCTTCAGTCATGACTCCATCCGTTTCCGGGACGTGCGACCCGGTTGCCCGGAACCGTTCCTGACGGTTCGCGGCGGCCGCCGACCGGGCGGCGCGGGTGTCGGTCCGGTGATCCTACTGACGGGCTCGGCCGGAGAGCCGCAGGGGGCCGGACGGAGTGCTGCCGGCCCCACCCGTCCCCTGCGGCGGTGCGTCGTGCACGGCCCGGCGGATTCGAGTCCGATTGCATGCCGGTAATTCCAGGCGTTCCTGACATGCATTTGAAGTCAGTCATGGGGGCGCCTACCTTCGTTACCGGAGCGCCGCACAGGGCGCGCGGTTCGGTCCGAACCTCCTCATCACCCGCTGTCTGCAAGGGAGTTCACCATGCAAGAAACGCTTCGGAACGCCGCCGCCTCCGCCGGTCCCGCGCCCGCCTCGGTTCCCGGCCCCGCTTCGGTTCCCGGCCCCGTTTCCGTTACCGCCCCCGTTTCCGTTACCGCCTCCGATGCGGACCTGCTGACCCGTACCGCGCTCGCCGTGCGCGAGGCCGGCGCCGCGCTTCGCGCGCTCTTCGGCGAGGTGGTCTGTTACGAGAGCCGCGAGGAGCTGATGCGCGCGCTGGCCGTCAACGACGACGCGGCGCTGGAGATCCTGCGCCCCGCCCTCACCGGGCTGCGCCCGCAGGCCCGGTGGGTGGAGGACGAGCTCGACGGCGGGGCGCTGCCGCCGGGTGAGTGGTGGGTGGTGGATCCGGCCGAGGGCAACGTCAACCACCTGCACGCCCTGCCCGAGTGGGCGGTGACCGCCACCCTGGTCCGGGAGAACAGCCCGGTCCTGACCGTGGTCCACCTGCCGCTGACCGGCGAGACCTACACCGCGCTCGCCGGCGCGGGCGCCCACCTCGACGGCCGGCCGTTGCGCGTCGCCCCGACCACCGACCTGGGCCTTGGCATCGTGGCCACCAGCCAGGCCCGCCCCGACGAGGACGAGAGCGTCGTGCGGCGCATCGGCTCCTCCGTCACCGCGATGCTCCTCGACGCACTCGTCGTGCGCACCTCGGTGCCCGCGACCCTGCACCTGGCCAACGTCGCCGCCGGCCGCACCGACGTCTTCTGGCAGTTCGCCGGGGCCCGTGCCGACCTGCTCCCCGGCGCCCTGCTCGTCACCGAGGCCGGCGGACACGTCTCCGACACCGACGGCCGCCCCTGGACCCCGCGGAGCGAGAGCTTCCTGGCCGCCGCCCCCGGCATCCACGCCCAGGCCGTCACCACCCTCTCGCGCTGAACCTCACCACCGACTGCACGTACGGAAGGACCACATCATGACCACGATCGCAGTTCTCGGGAACGGCCGCGTCGGCGGCAACCTGGCCGCAGCCCTTACCCGGGCCGGCCACCAGGTCACGGTCGCGGACCGCGCACCGGGCGAGGCCGCCGCGGCGGCCCGGACCGCCGAGATCGTCATCAACGCCACCCCCGGCGCCGGCTCGCTGGAGCGGCTCGCCGCCCTGCGCGAGGAACTGCGCGGCAGGATCCTCGTCGACGTCTCCAACGCCACCACCGACGGACCGGACGGACTGCCCGCCGACCTGCTCCACCCCGGCTCCAGCCTCGCCGAACAGCTGCAGGAGGCCCTCCCGGAGACCCACGTCGTCAAGACCCTCAACACCATGCTCTTCCCGGTGATGACCGCACCGGCCACCCTCACCCAGGCGCCGACCGTCTTCCTGTCCGGCGAGGACCCTCAGGCCAAGAAGACCGTCCACGACCTGCTCACCGACCTCGGCTGGCACCCCGAGTGGATCACCGACCTCGGCGGGATCACCACCGCCCGCGCCACCGAGGCCGCGATCCTGTTCGTCCCGCACATCATCCGCTCCACCGGATTCACCCCCTTCGCGATCTCCATCGCCCGCTGACGGTCGGTCCGGAGCCGACCCACCGGCTCCGGACCGGCACCGACCGGCCGCCGCCGCACCGGATCGGGGCACTCCCTCGCCCTCGGCGCCGATACGCTCACCGGCCTTGCCGAGAGTCTCGGCCGGCGTCGGGTTCTTTCCCGGTCCGGGGCGTCCGGGTGTTCCGTTCCTGCGGGTGCGGAGCCCTTGGGAGTCCGGTGCCCGGTGGGTGTCACGGGCCGGGGTCGTTCGCTCCTCGTGTCCTGGGGGACGTTCCTCGGTAGCGCCGGAGGTGCGGACCCGTTGTCCATCGCGACGGCGTACGGCGCCGGAAGAGGCCGCCCGGGGCGCTGGGTGTCCGCGTCGTTCGGACAGAGCCGGCCGCGAGACGTTGCATGGTTCGCGTCTGCGTACTTTCCCCGTGGCGGGGCAGTCGGGCTGCGTCGGAGGAATGCAGTCGATACGCGAGGAGGCAGTGGTGAGCAGCGGACTGTGGGGCTACGAGGGTGCCCAGGGCTACGCGGCGGGCACGGACCTGACCGGTTTCCGGGTGGAGGCCACGGACGGGCACATCGGGAAGGTGGACAAGCACACCGAGGACGTCGACACCGCGCACGTCGTGGTCGACACCGGGCCGTGGATCTTCGGCCGTGAGGTCCTGCTGCCGGCCGGCACGATCACCCGGATCGACGTCACGGAGAAGACCGTGTGGGTGGACCGCACCAAGGACGAGATCAAGAACTCCCCCGAGTTCGACAAGGACCGGCACACCGGCGACCGCGAGTACCACGAACGGCTGGAGGGCTACTACGGCGGCAGCGGCACTGCCCTCTGACTCCGTCGGCCCGGGCGGGTCCCGCACCACCACCCGGTGGTGCGGGACCCGCCCGTCCGTCCGTGCGCCGGGTTCGGCCGCGCGGCACCACCGGCGAATCTAGGCGACGTTGGGGTTGACCGGCTGTTCCGAGCCCGCTGCCACCCGGCGGCCCTTGCCGCGCTTGACGAGGACCACGGTCTTCATGGTGACTTCCGGGTAGTACGGGGTGTAGTACGCGCCCGTCCAGTAGTCGTGGAAGGAGGCCACCGTACCGATCGTGTAAGTCATCGGGTTCGCGGCCGTCTGGCCGCTTCCGGCGAAGGCCTCCATCGTCACCGTGTCCTGGCCGTCCATCCCCACCACCGCTGCGGCGTGGTACTGCGACATGATCTCCTCGCCGGGGTTCATGGCGAGCATCAGGTAGGACTGTCCCACCACCGGGCTGGCGTTGCGGTCCGTCGCCCCCTGGAAGTCGCCTGCGCGGTCGCGGTTCTGCTCGTCCGACATGCCGAAGGCCTTGAGCCCCGCGCTCGTACGGACGTTGCTGTTCGCGCCGTCGGCCAGCTCTCCGACGGCGTTGTGCATGATCTCCTCCGCCGTGTGGAGGCAGTCGTCCAGGATGTTGCGCGCCAGCTCGTGCTCCTGGTACAGCTCCGTGCCGCCGAAGAGGGCCTGCTGCGCCGTGCTCGTCGGGCGCAGGGCCGGGGAGTAGGACCCCGCGGGCGCGCTGACGCGGATCCAGATCGACGTGGCGTCGGCGTTCGGGACGGCGAAGACGCCGTTCGCCGAGACCGTCATCTGCTGCTGACCCGGGCCGGCCTGTGCGGCCCAGCGCTGGACCGCCTCCTGGGCGGCCCCCCGGCCGGCCCGGCCCGCCTCGTGCGCGTGCTGTTCGGTCCTCGGCGCCGCCCCGCTCATGGCGCGGCGCGCGTTGCTCTCCGCCTCCCGCTCGAAGCGGTCGGAGGGGTCGGAGACCCGCAGGCCCGCTCCGTTGTCCGTACCCGCGACGGGGCCCCGGCGCTGCTGGATCACGTGGGTGAGTTCGTGGGCGAGCGTGTGCTTGTCGGCGCCGCCGTCCCCGATCACCACGTGGTTCCCACTGGTGTACGCCCGGGCGCCCACCTCGGCCGCCGACGCCTTCGCCGCGCTGCCGTCGTGGATGCGGACGTCGGAGAAGTCGGCGCCCAGCCGCCTCTCCATGTCCGCGCGCGTACCGCCGTCCAGCGGCCGGCCGCCGGCCCGCAGCACGTCGTGGACGGCCGAGCGCTGGACCGGCGCCTCTTCCGCCTCGTGGCCGCACCCCGCACCGTGGCGGTGCTGCTGCTTCAGGCGCTGGACGACCACCGAGTTCCCCACCGTCGCCTGCAGCCCGAGGAGCCCGGAGGCCTGTGCGGGTGGTGCGCCGGCCGGCCTGCGGACCGTCGTCCGGGCGTCCTCGGTGGCGTTCGGCCCGGCCTTCGCGTGGTTGTGCACTGGCGCTTCCTCCGTCGGCGGATCGGGGCCGTAGGTGATGTCCATGCCCTGCGTACGTCTCGCGCAGGCCCTTGTCATGGATACGCCGGGCGGGCCCGCGGGCGCCAGGTACCCGAGGGCAGAGCCGGCGGGCGGTGAGGGCAGTCCCGGTTCCCCCGGAGAACGGGCTTGTGCCGTGCGCGAGTCGACCGCCGTCCACGATCTCCCACCGGGGGAGGACGTCCGGCGTCATCCATGTCGGTGACCCGGCCCGGTACCTCGCCGGCTCCGTGTCTGCGTCCTGTCAGTAGCTTGCCGATCGGCCTGCGGGTGCGGCCCGCGGTGGCGGAGACTGGGACCGCACCGGGCCCCGGCCAGGGCCGACCGGTGTCGCCGTACGTCGCGTCAACAGCTCCCGCACCGTGCGCAGTTCACGAGGGCCGGCCTTGGCCGACCCGTCCGGTCACCGTCCAGCCGATCCGCACAGTCGACGAGACAGGAAGCGAACGTCATGAGCACACCCGCAGCCACCCGAGCGATCCTCCGCACCACCGGCGCGTTACGGGCCGCCGTCGCGGTGGCCACCGCCGCGGCCGCCGTCGCTCTCGCGGCGCCGGCCGTACCCAGCGCGGCCGCCGTCGGCCGCGGCACGGCACCTTCCGTGGCCGTCGCGCTGCCCACCCCGCCCGGCACGCCCTTCGGCGACCCCACCGGGGTCAACGGGCTCGGCGTCGTCATCGGGAGCGTGTCCTCCGGCAGCCCCGGTGACGGCCCCCGCGCGGTGCGTTGGGACGACGACCACACCGTCGCCGTTCTCGACCCGCTCCCCGGCGACCAGTACAGCAGGACCGTCGCGCTCAACGACGCGGGCACCGTGGTCGGGTTCTCCTGGCAGTCCGGCCTGCCGGGCGGCGGACACGCCGTTCGCTGGGCCCCCGGAGCCGCCACCGCCGCCGCCCTGGCGGCGCTGCCCGGCGACGTGTACAGCCGGCCCACCGCCGTCAACAGCGGGGGAACCGCCGTCGGTTACTCCTGGAACGACGCGGGACAGGAGCACGCCGTGGCGTGGCGCCCGGACGGCACGGTGGTCGCGCTCGCCGCGCTCGCCGGAGACGTCCGCACCGTCGCCACCGCGATCAACAGCTCCGGCACGGTGGTCGGTTACTCTGCGGGGGCCGGTTCCCTCGACCCCCGGCACGCGGTGGTCTGGAGCCCCGGCGGGGCCGTCACCGCCCTCGGTGCACCACCGGCCTACCGCTACACGTCCGCCACCGGCATCAACGACGCGGGAACCGTGATCGGTGGCGGGACGGCGGATCCCGACTCCGGTGCCGGGCACGCCCTGGTCTGGGCCGCTGACCACAGCCGCCGGGACCTGGGCGCGGGCACCACTGCCACGGTGCTCAACGCCTCGGGCCACATCGCGGGCACCGTGCCGCCCGCCGACCCGGACACCGCCCGGCAGGACGCGGCCCTCTGGCGCCCCGGTGGTGCGCGCAGGACGCTCGGGGCGCCCGCCGGTGTATCGGGCACTGTGCCCAGCGGCATCAACGCCTCCGCCGTCGTCGTCGGATACACCTGGAGCGGTATTCCCGCCCGCGAGTACCGGCAGGCGATGCGCTGGAGCCCCGACGGGACGGCCACCGTGCTGCCGGTCGGCGCGGGCGAGCCGTACGCGGCCGCCCTGTTCGTCAACGACGCCGGTCTCGTCGCCGGGGTCCGACTGATTCACGGAAGCAACATGTACGCCTCCCACCTGCCCGTGGTCTGGCGGCCGTAGTCCCTCGCGGTTCCGCCCCTGCGACCGGTTCCCGCGTCGCAGGGGCGACGACGGCTGCCCCTGCCGGGTCCGCCGGCGCACCGCCGACGGCCCGCCACGCGCGGGGCGTGCTGTGGCGGTGGGCGCACCGCCGGGACCGCCGACCCGACCGCCACCCGTGAACCCAAGCCCGATGGCGCGGCGGGCGGTTCATTGCCCGTCGTCGAGGCCCTCGACCTCGACGGGCCGCCTTCCGTCGAACGTCACGAGGATTCCGTAGGGGTCCGCCAGCCGGAGCCTGCTCTCCGTGAAACGGATCGCCCACGTCCGGTCGGCCCACACGGTTGCTTCAGGACCTGCCAGTGGCAACTCCGGACGGTCGAGCCAGCTCAGTTCCTCGGTGGTGAGTCCGAAGCGCGCTTCCCGGAGTCGGGTGCGGCAGTACTCCGAAGCGCGGTCGACGAAGACATCGAACTGGGTCACGATGTCGTGGGCGAAACGGAGGGTGGCCTCGTCCGGCGGGGCGGCCGGCTCGATCACCAGACTCGTCCCGATCTCGGCCGCGCCCGTCGGCCCCGGGAAGAAACCGCTCCAGCAGGCCAGTGACGGAGGGCTCTCCGTCCTGCTCAGTACAACCCCGGCGATGCTTACGGTCGAGGGCAGTTGCGGGTCGGCGCCGAGCTGTTCAGCGCCCGTGCCTTCCGTGGGTGCGCCGTTGTCGGTCATCGGCTCAGCATAGGTCCGCCGGAACGGACGGCCGACCCGGCCCACGGGGTGCGTGCGGCTCTCCCTCTCCGCCGTAACCCACTGCTCCGCCGCGACCCACCCGGTCCGCCGCGACCCGTCCGGTCCGCCGCGACCCGTCCGGTCTGCCGCGACCCGTCCGCTCCCCGTGCCCGCGCCGTGTCGCGGCCTGCGCTATCGGGACGCTATGCGCCTTGGGCAAGATCGACGTCGCGGTCCGGTGGCGGTACAGGCCGGGCACGACGATGGCGTCCCGGTCGGCGCGCGACCCGTGGGAGCGGGCACCCCGCCGCGGTCCGGCGACTGATGATCCTGATCGCGGTGAAGGAGTCCGAAGTCACGATGACGCACCCCGACGGCACGGAAGCACCGCTGCTCTGGACACTGGCCGGCAGCGGCAAGGAGTCGCTGGCAGCCGGCGCGCGCGGCCTGCACGCGTACCTGGCCGATCGTGACGACTGGAGCCCGCAGGACATCGCGCTCACCCTCGCGCGCACCGCTTCCCGGGGGAGCCGACGGGCGGCGGTGGTGGCGGACGGTCGGGACGGATTCCTGCGGCGGCTGGACGCGCTCGCCGACGGCAGGAGCATGCCCGGCCTGCTGGAGGGCGCCGCGGGGCCGGGCGGGCGGATCGCCTTCGTGTTCCCCGGGCAGGGCGCGCAGTGGCCCCGGATGGCGGTGGACCTGTTGGACACCTCCACGGTGTTCCGCGACCGGATGGACGCGTGCGCGCAGGCCCTGGAACCGTTCGTCGACTGGTCGCCGATCGACGTGCTCCGCGACCCGGACGCGGCGGGCGCACCCGCCGCGGACCGGGCCGACGTGGTGCAGCCCCTGCTGTTCGCCGTGACGGTGTCGCTCGCCGCGCTGTGGCGCTCCCACGGTGTGGAACCGGCCGCCGTGCTCGGGCACAGCGTCGGCGAGGTCACCGCCGCCGCGGTCTGCGGCGCGCTGTCCCTGGACGACTGCGCGCGGGTGGTGGCGCTGTGGAGCCAGGCCCAGGCGACCCTGGCCGGGAAGGGGGACATGGTCTCCGTCATGGCCCCGGCCGACGAGGTCGAGCCGCGCTTGCGCCGCTGGGACGGCCGCCTCGTCGTCGCCGCGCACAACGGCCCGCGGTCCGTGATCGTCTCCGGCGACCGCGACGCCGCGGCCGAACTCCTCGCCGACCTGGCCTCGGACGCGGTGCACGCACGGCGGATCGCGGTGGGCCTGGCCGCCCATTCCCCCCACATCGACGCGATCGTCCCCCGGATGCGCGCCGACCTCGCACCGGTCCGGCCCCGCACACCGGATCTGCCCTACTACTCCGGACTGACCGGGGGGCGACTGGACGTCCCGGTCCTGGACGCCGACTACTGGTGCCGCAACCTGCGCAGCACGGTCAGGTTCCATCAGGCGGCCGAGGCCCTGCTGCGGGACGGGCACGGGGTCCTGCTGGAGGTCAGCCCGCACACCGTGCTGACCTCCGCCCTCGCGGACTGCGCGGAGGAACACGGCGCGCAGGCCGCCGTCCTCGGGACGCTGCGCCGCGATCAGGACGGTCCGGGCCGGTTCCTGACCTCGCTCGGTGAGCTGTACGTGCACGGGGTCACCCCGGAACGGGGCGCGCTGTTCTCCGGGGATGACGCCCGGGTGCGGGAACTGCCGACGGCCGCCCTGGCGGCGCTCACCCCGCAGGACGCGAACGGGCCGGGCGGCGCGGGCGCCGCGGGCGGTGACCGGGACGCCGGCGCCGCGTTCCGCGCGGAGCTGGCCGGACTGGACGTACCGGAGCGGCGTGCCGCGCTGGTGCGGCTGGTGGGCGAGGAGATCGCCGCGCTGACCGGCCGGTCCGATCCGGTCCCCGCCGAACTGGCCTTCCTCGACCTGGGATTCGACTCCGTCACCGCGGTGGAGCTGCGCAACCGGTTGGGTGCGGCGACGGCGCTGCGCATCCCGGCGACGATCGCCTTCGACTGCCCGACCCCGATGGCCCTGGCCGAGTACCTCTGTGCCGCGATCGGCGGCGACCGGGCCGACAGGACGACGGCCGCGGACGTGCCGGTGCGGCGGTCCGAGGACGACGACCCCGTGGTGATCGTCGGTATGGGCTGCCGCTACCCCGGCGGGGTCACCAGTCCCGACGAGCTCTGGGAGCTGGTCTCGTCAGGTGCCGACGCCGTCTCCGCGCTGCCGGACGACCGCGGTTGGGACACCGCCGGTCGCTACGACCCCGCACCGGGAACTCCCGGCCGGTACTACCAGCGCGAGGCGGGTTCGCTGGCCGGCGCGGCGGACTTCGACGCGGAGTTCTTCGGCATCTCGCCGCGCGAGGCCCTGGCCATGGACCCGCAGCAGCGGCTGCTGCTGGAGACGACCTGGGAAGTGCTGGAGCGGGCCGGGATCGACCCGGCCACTCTGCGGCGGACCCCGACGGGCGTCTATGTCGGGGCGATGACCATGGACTACGGGCCCACTCTCGAACAGGGCGCCGACGAGGGCGGCCACCTGCTGACCGGCAACACCGGAAGCGTCACGTCGGGCCGACTGGCCTACACCCTCGGACTGGAGGGAGCGGCGGTCACCGTCGACACGGCGTGCTCGTCCTCGCTGGTGGCCCTGCACCTCGCGGTCCGGGCGGTGCGGTCGGGCGAGTGCTCGCTGGCGCTGGCGGGCGGCGCGACCGTGATGTCCACGGTCGGCATGTTCGTGGAGTTCAGCCGGCAGGGCGGTCTGGCGCCGGACGGCCGCTGCAAGTCCTTCGCGGCGGCCGCCGACGGTTTCGGCCTGGCCGAGGGCGTGGGGATGCTGCTGGTGGAGCGGTTGTCGGACGCCCGGCGCAACGGGCATCCGGTGCTGGCCGTCGTCCGGGGTTCGGCCGTGAACCAGGACGGTGCGAGCAACGGTCTGACGGCGCCGAGCGGTCCGTCGCAGCAGCGGGTGATCCGGGCGGCGCTGGCGGACGCGGGACTGTCGGCGTCCGAGGTGGACGTGGTGGAGGCGCACGGTACGGGGACGCGGTTGGGCGACCCGATCGAGGCGCAGGCGCTGCTGGCGACGTACGGGCAGGACCGGCCCGCGGACCGTCCGGTGCGGATCGGCTCGCTCAAGTCCAACATCGGCCATGCCCAGGCCGCGGCGGGGGTGGGCGGTGTCATCAAGTCGGTGCTGGCGATGCAGCACGGGGTGATGCCGAAGACGCTGCACGTGGACGGCCCCACGCCCGAGGTGGACTGGTCGGCGGGAGCCGTGGAGATCCTCTCCGAGGCCCGTGCCTGGGACGACACGGGCCGTCCGCGTCGGGCGGGGGTGTCCTCCTTCGGTATCAGCGGGACCAACGCTCACGTGATCCTGGAGTCCGCGCCGGCCGAGGCTTCGGCCGGAGCGGTGGAGAATGTCCGGCGTCCTGGGCCGGTGGTGTGGCCGGTGTCGGCGCGCAGTGCGGAGGCCCTGCGGGCGCAGGCCGGGACGCTGGCGGCGCGGGTGGTGACGGAGCCCGGACTCGACACGGCGGACGTGGGTTTCTCGCTGGCGGTGGGGCGTGCGTCCTTCGAGCACCGTGCCGTGCTGGTGGGCGCGGACCGGAGCGAGTTGCTCGACGGCGTGAAGGCGCTCGCGGACGGGCGTTTGGCCCCGGGGCCGGTGTCCGGCGGCGGGTTGGTTTCGGGTCGTTCGGTGCTGGTGTTCCCGGGTCAGGGTTCGCAGTGGGTGGGGATGGCCGCGGAGTTGCTGGCCGAATCGGGGGTGTTCGCCGAGCGGATGGCGGAGTGCGGGCGTGCTCTGGCGCCTTACGTGGATTGGTCGTTGGTGGAGGCGCTGGGCTCGGAGCGGTTGCTCGCCCGGGTGGATGTGGTGCAGCCGGTGCTGTGGGCGGTGATGGTGTCGTTGGCGGAGGTGTGGCGTTCGTTCGGTGTGGTGCCGGACGCGGTGGTGGGCCATTCGCAGGGTGAGATCGCCGCGGCGGTGGTGGCGGGTGGTCTGGGTCTGGAGGACGGGGCGCGGGTGGTGGCGCTGCGTTCCCGTGCGATCAAGGTTCTGGCGGGTCGTGGCGGCATGGCCTCGTTGCCGTTGCCGGTCGCGGCGGTGCGGGGGCGGCTCTCCGCGTGGGCGGGCCGGTTGTCGGTGGCGGCGGTGAACGGTCCGTCGTCGACGGTGGTTTCCGGTGACGCGGACGCGGTCACGGCACTGGTGGAGGAGTTGGTGGGGGAGGGGGTCCGGGCGCGCGTGATCGAGGTCGATTACGCGTCGCACTCCTCGCACGTGGAGGAGATCCGCGAGGAGCTGCTGTCCGATCTGGACGGGATCACGCCGGTGTCTGGTGCGGTGCCGTTCTTCTCGACGGTGACGGGTGGTTGGCTGGACACGAAGTCCCTTGACGCGGAGTACTGGTACCGCAATCTGCGGGAGACCGTCGAGTTCGGGCAGGCCACGGCGGCGTTGTTGGGCGAGGGTTTCCGGTTCTTCGTCGAGTCCAGCCCGCATGCGGTGCTGTCGGTCGCGGTGGGGGAGTCGGTGGAGGCCGCGGGGGTGGACGCGGCGGTGCTGGGGACGTTGCGTCGTGGTGAGGGCGGTCGCGAGCAGGTGCTGCGTGCGGTGGGCCGTGCGTGGGAGTGCGGGTTGGGGGTGGACTTGTCGGGTGCGTTCCCGGGGGCCCGCCGGGTGGACCTGCCGACGTACTCCTTCCAGCGCACCCGCTACTGGCTGACGGCCCCCGCCGCCGTCCCGGCCGCCCCCGCCGAGGACCGCTGGGACGACCTGGAACTCGAGGACCCCGCCCGGCTCGCCGAAACCCTCGGGGTCGGCCGGGCCGCCCTGGACGAAGTCCTGCCCGCGCTGGCGACCTGGCGCTCCGTCAGGAACCGTGAACGGAGGGCGGACTCCTGGCGCTACCACGTCGCCTGGGCGCCCCTGTCGGTCGCGCCGGCGGACGGCCTCCCCGGTCGCTGGCTCGCCCTGCGTCCCGAGGGTGACGACGCGGCAGCCGTCCTGGACACCCTCGCCGAGGCCGGAGCCGATCTTCTCCCGTGCGTCGTCGCCGATCCGGGCGCGACCCGCGAACACCTGGCCGCCCTGCTGACGAAGACCGCCGGGGAGCACCCGATCGCCGGTGTGCTGTCCCTGCTGTCCTGGGAGGAGCGCCCCCATCCCGACCACCCCGACCTGCCCGGCGGTCCGGCGCTGACCCTCGCGCTGGCCCAGGCGCTGGAGGACGCGGGCGTTTCCGCCCGGCTCTGGACGCTGACGCAGGGAACGGCGGTCCTGGGCGGCGCGGAGCGGCCGGGACCCGTCGGTCAGGCCGCGTCCGCCGCCCTGGGCCGGACGCTGGCACTGGAGCACCCGCATCGCCGCGGCGGTCTGGTCGACCTGCCCGAGGTGCTGGACCTACGGGCCGCCCGCCGCCTGTGCGCGGTGCTCGCGGGCGCCGCGGCCGACGAGGAACAGGTGGCGGTGCGCTCCACCGGGGTCCACGGACGTCGCCTCCGGCCCGCGTCGCCCGCGCCGGCGAAAGCCCGTCAGGGCGGCGCGGCCGAGCGGAAGCGACCGCGGTGGCAGGGCACGGTCCTCGTCACCGGTGGCACCGGTGGCGTCGGCTCGCACACGGCGCGCTGGCTCGCGGGCCAGGGCGCGGAGCGGCTGCTGCTGGTCAGCCGACGCGGTGCCGACGCACCCGGCACCGACGCGCTGCGGACGGAACTGACGGCGCTGGGCGCCGAAGTGACCTTTGCCGCCTGCGACGTCGCGGACCCGGCCGCACTGGCGGCGCTGATCGCCGACATCCCGGCGCGGTGCCCGCTGTCCGCCGTCGTCCACGCGGCAGGCGTCCTCGACGACGGTGTGCTCGACGCGCTGGACCCGGCGCGGCTCGCCGGGGTGCTGCGCGCCAAGCTGACCGCCGCCCGGAACCTGCACGAGGCCACCGCGGGTCTCGACCTGTCGGCCTTCGTGGTGTTCTCGTCCGTGATGGGCGTCGTGGGCAACGCCGGGCAGGGCAACTACGCCGCCGCCAACGCGGCCGTCGACGCGCTCGTCGCCGCCCGCCGGGCCGCCGGGCTGCCCGGCACGTCCGTGGCCTGGGGCGCCTGGGCCGGGCCGGGCATGCTGGCGGACGAGGTCGCCGCACGGCTGCGGGACCTCGGCATGCCGGTGATGGAGCCCGGAACGGCCGTCACCGCGATCGGCCGGGCGCTCGCGGAGGACGACGAGCTGGTCGTGGTCGCCGATGTCGACTGGAGGCGCTTCACCACGGGCAGGGGCCGGTGGACCGCCGCCCTCCTGCACGGGATCCCGGACCCGGCGACCGAGAGGCCCGTCCCGGATGCCACCGCACCGTCGGCGGCCCGGGAAGGCGGCGACCCCGCCGACGCCCTGCGGCAGCGGACCGCCGTACTGCCGCGCCACGAGGACCGGGTGAGGGCCCTCACCGAGCTGGTACGCACCCACGCGGCGACGGTCCTGCGCCACCCCGACGTCGACACGGTCCAACCCGGAAGGGCGTTCTCCGCGCTCGGCTTCGACTCGCTGACGGCGGTGGAGCTGCGCAACCGGCTCGCCGTCGTCACCGGACTGGCCCTGCCCGCCACCGTCCTTTTCGACCATCCCACACCGTCGGCGCTCGCCGACCGGCTGCTCGCGGACCTGGACCTGCCGGACGCCGCGAGCGGCACCGCCGGGCCCGCCGGCTCCGTCGACGCCGGGGCGGGCCGGGCAGCGGCACCCGGCGGCAACGAGCCGATCGCGATCGTCGGCATGGGCTGCCGCTTCCCCGGCGGGGTCGCGGGGCCCGAGGACTTCTGGCACCTGCTCTCGAAGGGCACCGACGCCGTCGGCGACTGGCCGTCCGACCGGGGCTGGGACACCGAGGGGCTGTACGACCCCGACCCCGACCACGCCGGCACCACGTACAGCAGGCAGGGCGGCTTCCTGCACGACGCCGCCGAGTTCGACGCGGAGTTCTTCGGCATCTCGCCGCGCGAGGCCCTGGCCATGGACCCCCAGCAACGGCTGCTCCTGGAGACCGCCTGGGAGGCGGTCGAGCGCGCCGGGCAGGACCCGACCGCGCTGAAGGACCGACAGGTCGGCGTCTACATCGGTACCAACGGACAGGACTACTCCGCGCTGCTGCGGGGCGCCGAGGGCGTGTCCGAGGGCCATCTGCTGACCGGGAACACGGCCAGCGTGCTGTCCGGGCGGCTGTCCTACGTGCTCGGCCTCCAGGGACCCTCGCTCACCGTCGACACCGCGTGCTCCTCGTCGCTGGTGGCGCTCCACCTGGCCGTGCAGGCACTGAGGCGCGGCGACTGCGAGCAGGCCCTCGCGGGCGGGGTGACGGTGATGAGCACCCCGCAGCTCTTCGTGGAGTTCAGCCGTCAGCGCGGACTCGCCGCCGACGGCCGCTGCAAGGCGTTCTCGGCGGACGCGGACGGCACGGGCTGGGGCGAGGGCGCCGGAGTGCTGCTGCTGGAGCGCCACAGCGACGCCCTGCGCCACGGTCACCCCGTTCTCGCGCTGATCACCGGCACCGCCGTCAACCAGGACGGCGCCAGCAACGGGCTCACCGCCCCCAACGGCCCGTCCCAGCAGCAGGTCGTCCGCGCCGCGCTGGCCGACGCCGGGCTGCGCGCCGACCAGATCGACGCGATCGAGGCCCACGGCACGGGCACGAAGCTCGGCGACCCCATCGAGGCGCAGGCGCTCCAGGCCGTCCACGGACCTGCGCGCCCGGCGGACCGGCCGCTCTGGCTCGGCTCCGTGAAGTCGAACATCGGGCACACCCAGGCGGCGGCCGGGGTGGCCGGCGTGATCAAGATGGTGCTGGCCGTCCGCCACGGCGAACTGCCGGGGACCCTGCACGCCGGGACGCCGAACCCGCACGTCGACTGGTCCGACGGTGCCGTCCGCCTGCTCACCGCGCACACCCCGTGGCCGGAGACCGGGAACCCGCGCCGGGCGGGCGTGTCGTCGTTCGGCATCAGCGGCACCAACGCGCACGCGATCATCGAGCAGGCACCGGCCGTCGCGGTCGTGCCCGCCCCGGAGCGGACCGGCACCGCTGCCGTACCCGCCCCGCCCACCGCTGAGACGGACACCGCTGAGACGCCCACCGCCGAGACGGACACCGCCGAGCCGCCCACCACGACGGCCACCACGCGCCGGGCCGCCCCGCCCGTGCCGCTGCTGCTGTCGGCCGGCACACCGGAGGCCCTGCGGGCACAGGCCGGCCGGCTGGTGAGCCGGCTCGATGCCGACCCGGACGCCGAACTGGCGGACGTCGCCTACTCGCTCGCCACCGGACGGGCCCCGCTCGAACACCGGGCCGCCGTCCTGGGACGGGACCGGGCATCCGTTCGACGCTCGCTCACCGCACTCGCGCGCGGCACGGCGGCGGGCCACCTGCTCACCGGAGGCGCCGCACGCCCCGGCCGGACCGCCTTCCTCTTCCCGGGACAGGGCAGCCAGCGGGCCGGAGCCGGCGTGGAGCTCTACCGCGAGGACCCGGTGTTCGCCGACGCCCTCGACGAGGTACTGACCGGCCTGCACCCGCACCTCGACCGGCCCCTGCGCGAGATTCTGTTCGCCGGGCCCGGAACCCCCGGTGCGGCGCTGCTCGACCGCACCCGGTACACCCAGCCCGCGTTGTTCGCCCTGGAAACGGCGCTGTTCCGGCTCGTGCGCCACTGGGGTGTGCGGCCCGACCTGCTGATGGGGCACTCCGTCGGCGAACTCGCCGCCGCCCACGCGGCGGGCGTGCTGGACCTGCCCGACGCCTGCGCGCTGGTAGCGGCCCGGGGCCGGCTGATGGACGAACTGCCCGAGGGCGGGGCGATGGTGGCGGTGGAGGCCACCGAGGAGGAAGTGCGGCAGGCCCTGCTGGACGACCGTACCGGGCACCCCCTGCCGGAGACGGACACGGACCGCGGCCCGGGCCGGGACGCGGTGGACATCGCCGCCGTCAACGGGCCCGCCTCCGTGGTCCTGTCCGGTGACGCGGACGCGGTGCTGCGCCTGGCCGGGGTGTTCCGCTCCCGCGGCCGGCGCACCCGCCGGCTGAGTGTGAGCCACGCGTTCCACTCCGCCCGGACGGACGGGATGCTCGACGCGTTCCGGGACGTGGCCGAGTCGCTGACCTACCACGCGCCCGCCGTCGAGATCGTCTCCAACCTGACCGGGCGCACGGCCACGGCCGCGGAACTCCGTTCGCCCGAGCACTGGGTGCGCCACGTCCGGGGCACCGTGCGCTTCCTGGAAGGCGCCCGCCGGCTGCGGGCCGAGGGCGCGACGACGTACCTCGAACTCGGACCGGGCGGCGTGCTGTCCGGCATGCTCCACGCCTGCCTCCCCGACGCCACCCCCACCACCGGCGGCCCCGGGACGGTGCCGCTGCTGCGCGACGGCCGCGACGAGCCGGACGCGGTCCGCACCGCGCTCGCCTCGCTGCACCTGCGCGGCGTGGCGGTGGACTGGTCGGCGGGCTGGAGCGGCACCGACGTGCGGCGGGTCGACCTGCCCACCTACGCCTTCCAGCGCAGGCGATTCTGGCCGGTGGCCGCGCCGGACCCGGTGCCCGGCGCCGGGCCGTCCCGCCGGGAGACCGAGGTCCCCGCCAGCCCCCGCCGCTACCGCATCGCCTGGGAGCCGCTCACCGCGCCCGCGGAGCCCCGCCTCTCCGGCCGCTGGCTGCTCGTCACCCCGGACGGACCCGGTGCCGAGGACACCGCGCTCGCCTGCGAACAGGCGCTCGCCGGACACGGCGCCGACGTGGCGGTGATCCGGGTCGGGGCTGCCGCCGAACGCGCCGAACTGGCCTCGCTGCTGCAGGAGTTCGACTCCCCGGAGGGCGTCCTGTCGCTGCTGGCCCTGGCCCGGGGCCCCCTCCCGGGCCTGCCGATGCTCGACGCCTGCCTGAGCGGGACCCTGCTGCTGCTCCAGGCCCTGGGCGACAGCGGCGTCGACGCACCCCTGTGGTGCGCCTCCCGCGGCGCGGTGGCGGCCGACGGCACGGAGGAGGTCCGCCCCGAGCAGGCCCAGGTGTGGGGCCTGGGCCGGGTGGCGGCACTGGAGCACCCGTTGCGCTGGGGCGGCCTGGTCGACCTGCCGGACCTGCTGGACGGGCCCGCGCTGGACGGGCTGTGCGCGGTGCTGGCCGGACGGGACGGCGAGGACCAGGTGGCCGTACGCGCGCCCGGACCGTTGGGCCGTCGGCTCGTGCCCGCGCCGGAGCCCGCGACACCCGCCCCCGTAGCGTGGACGCCGCGCGGCACGGTCCTCGTCACCGGCGGCACCGGAGGCCTCGGCGCCCAGGTGGCGCGCTGGCTCGCGGAGCGCGGTGCGGAACACCTCGTCCTGCTCGGCCGGCGGGGCCCCGACGCCCCCGGGGCCGACGCGCTGGTCGACGCCCTGGCGGCGCTCGGCGCCCGGAGCACCCTGCTGGCCTGCGACGTCGCCGACCGCACCGCCCTGGAACGGGTCCTGGGGCGGCTGCGCGACGAGGGCGACACCGTACGGGCCGTGGTGCACGCCGCCGGACTCACCTCGGACACCGCGCTGATGGACTGCACGCCGGAAGAACTGGCCCGGCGGACGGCGGCCAAGACGCGCGGCGCGGCCCACCTCGACGCCCTGTTCGCAGACCGCCCGCTGGACGCCTTCGTGCTGTTCTCCTCGATCTCGGGCACCTGGGGCAGCGGCGGCCAGGGCGCCTACGCGGCAGCCAACGCCTACCTGGACGGCCTCGCCGCGGCGAGGCGCGGCCGGGGCCTGGCGGCGACCTCGGTGGCCTGGGGCCCCTGGGCCGGCGCGGGCATGGCCGAGGGCGCGGTCGGTGACGGCCTGCGCCGGCACGGGCTGGTGCCGATGGCCCCGGCAGCGGCGCTCTCCGCGCTCGGCCTGGCGCTGACCCTGGACGAGGGCGAACCGGTCGTCGCCGAGCTGGACTGGAGCCGCTTCGCGCCGATCTTCGGCTCGGTCAGGGACAGTGCGCTGCTGCGCGCCCTGTCCGCCGCCCCGGATCCCCGTGCGGCGGACGGCGGCCCCGCGGCGGGGGACGCCTCCGCCGGGACCGGACCCGGTACGGGCGCCGGCCGGTCGTGGCTGCACCGGCTGCACCGGCTGTCCGAGTCCGAGGGCCGCAAACTGCTGACGGAACTGGTGCGGAGCGAAGCGGCCGCCGTGCTGGGCCACGAGTCGGCCGCCGGCCTCACGGCCGAGCGCCCGTTCCGCGAGCTGGGCTTCGACTCGCTCACCGCCGTCGAACTCCGGAACCGGCTGGTCACGGCCACCGCTCTGCCGCTCGCGTTCACCACCGTTTTCGACCACCCGACGGCGGCCGCCCTCGCCGCCCACGTCTTCGCCGGGCTGACCGGCACCGAACCGGCCGCCGACGGCGCGACCGGCACGGCCGCGACGGACTTCGCAGCCGCCGACGGCGCGGCCGGGCCCGCGCCGGCCGACGAACCCCTGGCGATCGTCTCGATGGCCTGCCGGTTCCCGGGCGGCGTCCGCTCGCCCGAGGAGCTGTGGCAGCTGGTGGCCGACGGAGTGGACGCGGTCGCCGCGCTGCCCGCCGACCGCGGCTGGCCGCTGGACACCCTCTACGACCCGGACCCCCTGCACCCGGGCACCTTCTACACCACCGGCGGCGGCTTCCTGGACGGCGCGGCCGAGTTCGACGCGGAGTTCTTCGGCATCTCCCCGCGGGAAGCACTGGCCATGGACCCGCAGCAGCGACTGCTCCTGGAGACCAGCTGGGAGGCGCTGGAGCGGGCCGGGATCGACCCCGCGTCGGTCCGCGGCAGCGAGGGCGGCGTCTACGTCGGCGTCGCCGCCCAGGGCTACGGCACCGGCCCGCAGAACCCGTCCGACGAGGTCGAGGGGCACCTCCTCAGCGGCACGGTCACCAGCGTCGCCTCCGGCCGCGTCGCCTACACCCTCGGGCTCGGCGGCCCCGCCGTGACGGTGGAGACGGCCTGCTCGTCCTCGCTGGTGGCGCTGCACCTGGCCGGCCAGGCCCTGCGCGCCGGCGACTGCTCGTTCGCCCTGGTCGGCGGCGCCGCGGTGATGGCGAGCCCGGACGCCTTCGTCGAGTTCAGCCGCCAGCAGGGCCTGTCGCCCGACGGCCGCTGCCGCTCCTTCGCCGAAGGGGCGAACGGCACGGGCTGGGGCGAAGGGGTGGGCGTCCTGCTGGTGGAACGCCTCTCCGACGCGCGCCGTCTCGGGCACCCGGTGCTGGCCCTCGTCCGGGGCACCGCGGTCAACCAGGACGGTGCCAGCAACGGCCTCACCGCCCCGAGCGGCCCCGCGCAGCAGCGGGTGATCAGGAGTGCGCTGGCCGCCGCCGGACTGTCCGGCGCCGAGGTCGACCTGGTCGAGGCGCACGGCACCGGCACCGTGCTCGGCGACCCCATCGAGGCGCAGGCCCTGCTGGCCACCTACGGCCAGGACCGGCCCGCCGACCGCCCGCTGTGGCTGGGCTCGCTGAAGTCCAACATCGGGCACACCCAGGCCGCCGCCGGGGTCGCCGGGGTCATCAAGACGGTGCTCGCCCTGCGGAACGGCGTGCTCCCCGGCACCCTGCACGCGCAGGAGGCGTCCAGCCGGGTGGACTGGTCGGCCGGAGCGGTCCGGCTGCTCGCGAACGCCCGCCCCTGGGACGCCCCGGAGGGGGACCGGCCGCGCCGGGCCGGCGTCTCCGCGTTCGGCATGAGCGGCACCAACGCCCACGCCGTTCTGGAGGAGGCACCCGCCGCCGAGGCCGGCCCGCTGCCCGGGGGCACGGACGGCGAACCGTCCGAGGACACCGGGACGGCGGTTCCGTGGCTGCTCTCCGCCATGACCCCCGCGGCCCTGCGCCGCCAGGCCCGCCGGCTGGGCGAGCACCTGCGGGCCGACCCCGCCGCGGGCGCCGCCGCGGCCGCCCGGGCGCTCGCCACGACCCGCCCCGCCCTGCCCTTCCGGGCGGCCGCCACCGGCCGCGACCGCGCCGCGCTGCTCGGCCGGCTGGACGCCCTCGCGGCGGGCGAACCCGCGCCCGACACCGTGCAGGACCGGGCGCGCGGCGGTCGTACGGCCTTCGTCTTCCCCGGCCAGGGCTCGCAGTGGGCCGGCATGGCCGCGGCGGCGCTCGACGCCTCCGCGCCGTTCGCCACCGCCGTCGCCGACTGCGAACGGGCGCTCGCCCCGCACACCGACTGGTCCCTGACCGAGGTGCTGCGCGGCGCGCCCGGCGCACCGACCCTCGACCGCGTGGACGTCGTTCAGCCGGTGCTGTTCGCCGTGATGGTCGCGCTGGCCGCGCACTGGCGCGCCACCGGGGTCACCCCGGACGCGGTCGTCGGGCACAGCCAGGGCGAGATCGCCGCCGCCCACGTCGCCGGAGCGCTGTCGCTCGACGACGCGGCCCTCGTGGTGGCGCTGCGCAGCCGGGCGCTGCTGAGGCTGGCCGGACGCGGCGGCATGGTGTCGGTCGCGGCCTCCGCCGAGCGGACCACGAGCCTGATGCCCGTCGGCGGACGCCTCTGCGTGGCCGCGGTGAACGGCCCCGACGCGGTGGTCGTGGCCGGGGAGCCCGAGGAACTGGCCGCCCTGCTCGCGGCCTGCGACCGGGAAGGCGTCCGGGCCCGGGCGATCCCGGTGGACTACGCGGCCCACTCGGCCCAGGTCGCCGAGATCGAGGACGAACTGCGCGAGGCACTCACCGGGATACGCCCCCGCGCCTCGGTCGTCCCGCTCTACTCGACGGTGACCGGCGAACCCGTCGCCGGAGAATCGCTCGACGCCGACTACTGGTACCGCAACCTGCGCGAGCCGGTCGACTTCGTCGCAGCGACCCGCGCCCTGCTCGACGCGGGCCACACCCTGCTCGTCGAGGTCAGCCCGCATCCGGTGCTGCTCGCCGGGATCGAGGCGGTGGCCGCGGAGGCCGGGCGGGAGGTGTCGGCGGTCGGCACGCTGCGGCGCGGCGACGGCGGTCGGGACCGGCTGCTGGCCTCACTGACCGAGGCGTGGGCGGCCGGCGGCGGCCCGGTGGACTGGTCGCCCTGGACGGGGGCCCCCGGGCCGGGCGGCCCGGCACCCGTCCTGCTGCCGACGTACCCCTTCCAGCGCGACCGGTACTGGCTGGCCGCGCCGGGCCGGACGGCCACCCCGGCCACCACCGCGGCGCCGGCCGAGGACACCCCGCGGACCGCGGGCGAGGAGGACGGTACCCCCGCCGCACGGCTGGCCGCCCGGCTGGCCCCGCTGGACCGGCAGGCCCGCCGTCAAGCGGTGCTCGACCTGGTCGTCCGGCACGCGGCCGCGGTCCTCGGCCATCCCGGAACCGGTCCGGTGCGCGCGGAACGCGCCTTCTCCGAGGTCGGCTTCGACTCGATGCTCGCGGTGCGGTTCCGGAACGCGCTGTGCGAGGCCACCGGGCTGGCCGTCCCGCCGACGGTCGTCTTCGACCACCCGACGCCCGAGGCGCTCGCCGCCCACCTGGACGCGGAGCTGTCCGCCGCGCCCGCACCGCCCTCGCCGCTGCTGGCCGAGCTGGACCGGCTGGCCGCGCTCCTCGCGGCCGTCCCGCCCGGAACGGCCGGCACCGACGGGGTCGGCGAACGACTGGACGAACTGCTGCGCGGCTGGGGCCGGCGCGCCGGTGCACCGGGTGGCGAGGCGGCACCGCCCGGTCCGGTGGGAGACACCCCCACGGCCGTGGAGACGGCGACAGCGGACGAGCTGTTCGCCCTGATCGACAACGACTTCGGCAACGCCTGAGAGAGAGCTGTCCCTGATGTCCGACGACAAGAAGCTGCTCGACTACCTCAGGCGCGCCACCGCGGACCTGGGTGACGCCCGGAGGCAACTGCGCGAGGCCGAGCAGGCCCGCCACGAACCGATCGCCATCGTCTCCATGGCCTGCCGCTACCCCGGCGGCGCCGACACGCCGGAACTGCTGTGGGACCTGGTCTCCCGGGGTGCCGACGCGATCTCCGCCTGGCCGGTGAACCGCGGCTGGGACCTGGAGGGCCTGTACGACCCGGACCCCGAGCGGCCCGGTACCTCCTACACCCGGCACGGCGGCTTCCTCCACGACGCGGCCGACTTCGACGCGGAGTTCTTCGGCATCTCGCCGCGCGAGGCCCTGGCGACGGACCCGCAGCAGCGGCTGGCACTGGAGACCGCCTGGGAGGCGGTCGAGCGGGCCGCGATCGACCCCCGCACGCTGCGGCGCACCGCCACGGGCGTCTTCCTCGGGGCGATCGGCAACGGCTACGGGGCGGGCTCGCGCCACCTCCCCGAGGTCCAGGGCCTGTTGGACACCGGGACCGCGAGCAGCGTGGTCTCCGGCCGGATCGCCTACACCCTGGGCCTGGAAGGGCCCGCGGTCACCGTGGACACGGCCTGCTCCTCCTCCCTGGTCGCCCTGCACCTGGCGATCCGGGCCCTGCGGGCGGGCGACTGCACGCTGGCCCTGGCCGGCGGGGTGTCGGTGATGGCGACCCCCGACGCGTTCGTGGCGTTCAGCCGCCAGCGCGCGTTGTCGGCCGACGGACGCTGCAAGGCGTTCGGGGCCGGCGCGGACGGAACCGGCTGGTCCGAGGGTGCCGGCGTGCTGCTGCTGGAGCGGTTGTCGGACGCCCGCCGCAACGGGCACCCGGTGCTGGCCGTCGTCCGGGGTTCGGCCACGAACCAGGACGGTGCGAGCAACGGTCTGACGGCGCCGAGCGGTCCGTCGCAGCAGCGGGTGATCCGGGCGGCGCTGGCGGACGCGGGTCTGACCGCGTCCGAGGTGGACGTGGTGGAGGCGCACGGCACCGGCACCACCCTGGGCGACCCGATCGAGGCGCAGGCCCTGCTGGCCACCTACGGCCGGGGCCGGCCCGCCGAACGACCGCTGTGGCTGGGCTCGTTGAAGTCGAACATCGGCCACACCTCGGCGGCGGCCGGAGTGGGCGGCGTCATCAAGATGGTGCTGGCGATGGAGCACGGCGAACTGCCCAGGACCCTGCACGCGGACCGGCCGACGCCCATGGTGGACTGGTCCTCGGGAGCCGTGGAGATCCTCTCGGAGGCCCGCGCCTGGGACGACACGGAACGCCCGCGCCGGGCCGGGGTGTCCGCCTTCGGTGTCAGCGGCACCAACGCCCATCTGATCCTGGAACAGGCCCCGGTGGAGGACGCCGAACCGGCCGAACCGGCCGGACCTGCGGCCGGTGGCGACGCGCACCCGCTTCCCTGGGTGCTGTCGGGGCGCACCGACGAGGCGCTGCGCGACCAGGCGGCCCGCCTGCTGGCCCACCTGAGCGCCCGTCCCGGACCTCTGCGGGCCGACGACACCGGCCGCGCCCTCGCCCTCACGCGGACCGCCTTCGAGCGGCGGGCCGTGGTCGTGGGCGGAGACCGGAGCGAGTTGCTCGACGGCGTGAAGGCCCTGGCCGAGGGCCGGTCCCTGCCGGGACTGGTACGGGGCGACGGGGTGTCGTCGGGTCGTGCGGTGCTGGTGTTCCCGGGTCAGGGTTCGCAGTGGGTGGGGATGGCTGCGGAGTTGCTGGCCGGGTCTGCGGTGTTCGCGGGGCGGATGGCGGAGTGCGGGCGTGCTCTGGCGCCTTACGTGGACTGGTCGTTGGTGGAGGCGTTGGGTTCGGAGGCGCTGTTGGCGCGGGTGGATGTGGTGCAGCCGGTGCTGTGGGCGGTGATGGTGTCGTTGGCGGAGGTGTGGCGTTCGTTCGGCGTCGTTCCGGACGCGGTGGTGGGCCATTCCCAGGGCGAGATCGCAGCGGCGGTGGTGGCGGGCGGTCTGAGCATCGACGACGGGGCGCGGGTGGTGGCGCTGCGTTCCCGCGCGATCAGGGTTCTGGCGGGTCTTGGCGGTATGGCCTCGGTGCCGTTGCCGGTGGACGGGGTGCGGGAGCGGATCGCTTCCTGGGCGGGGCGGTTGTCGGTGGCGGCGGTCAACGGCCCCTCGTCGACGGTGGTTTCCGGTGACGCGGACGCGGTCACGGAGCTGGTGGACAAGCTGGTCTCCGAGGGTGTGCGGGCGCGCGCGATCGAGGTCGACTACGCGTCGCACTCCTCGCACGTGGAGGAGATCCGCGAGGAGCTGCTCGCGGACCTGGCCGGCATCACCCCCCTCCCGGGTGCGGTGCCGTTCTTCTCCACGGTGACGGGCGACTGGCTGGACACCAAGGCCCTGGACTCCGGGTACTGGTACCGCAATCTGCGGGAGACGGTGGAGTTCGAGCGGGCGACCACGACGCTGCTGGGGGAGGGCTTCCGGTTCTTCGTCGAGTCCAGCCCGCACCCCGTGCTCACCTTCGGTGTCCAGCAGACCGCCGACGCGGCCGACGTCGCCGACTCCGCGCAGGGCCCCGCCGTGATCGTGGGTACACAGCGGCGCGGCGAGGGCGGTCTCGACCGCTTCCTGACGTCCCTGGGCGAGGCCCACGTGGGCGGCCTGCTGCCCGACTGGGAGCGGGTGTTCGCCGGACACCGTCCGGACGGCGTCTCCCTGCCCACCTACCCGTTCCAGCGCCGCCCGTACTGGCTGGAGGACACCGGCCCCGGGGCGGGCGGTCCGTCCGGGACGCCCTCGGCGGGCGACGACTTCTGGGAGGCCCTGGGCGGAGGCGACCTGGACCGGTTCACCGCCACCCTCGGGGTGACGCCCGAGGACCCGCTGAACGTGGTGCTCCCCGCGCTCGCCACCTGGCGCACCGAGCGCACCGAGCGCTCGGTGGTCGACTCCTGGCGCTACCGCGTGACCTGGCGGGCCCTGCCCGAGGGCTCCCCGGGCGCGCTGGACGGCAGCTGGCTCGTGCTGTCGTCCGATGGTCAGCCCGAGGACGGGGTGCGCCGGTCGGAGGCGACCGTCCACGCCATGGAGCAGGCCGGGGCCGCGGTGGTCCACGTACGGATCACCGCGGCGGAGGCCGAGCGCGCCGTCCTGGCCGACCGGGTGCGCGCGTCCCTCGACGCGCTGCCCGGCCCGGTGGCGGGAGTGCTGTCGCTGCTGGGCCTGGACGAGCGCCCGCACTCGGCGCACCCCTCCGTCCCGCTGGGTACCGCGCTCAACCTGGTCCTGGTGCAGGCCCTCGGCGACGCCGGGACCGACGCGCCCCTGTGGTGGGCGACCCGGGGCGCGGTGTCGGTCGGCGGCACGGACACCGGCGGCGGGGTCAGCGCCGCGCAGAGCCTGCTCTGGGGCCTGGGCCGGGTCGCCGCGCTGGAGTTCCCGCAGCGCTGGGGCGGCCTCGTCGACCTTCCGGAGGTCCTGGACCGGGACACCGCCCGTCGGCTGTGCCGGGTGCTGGCCGGCGAGGCCGGGGACGAGGACCAGGTGGCCGTCCGGGCCACCGGCTGCCACGGCCGGCGGCTGGTCCGCTCCGCCCTGGGCGACACCGCGCCGCGGCGGAGCTGGCGGCCCGGGGACACCGTCCTGATCACCGGCGGCACCGGTGGGATCGGCACGCAGATCGCGCGCTGGCTGGCCCGGCGGGGAGCCGGGCACCTGGTGCTGGTCAGCCGGCGCGGCGCGGACACGCCGGGGGCGCCGGAGCTCGTCGAGGAACTGGCCGCCCTCGGCACCCGGGTCACCCTGGCCTCGTGCGACGTCGCCGACCTGGAGGCCCTGCGCGCCCTGAAGGACGGCCTCGAACAGGACGGTCACCGGATCGGCACCGTCTTCCACGCCGCCGGGGGCGGGCTGCTGGTGCCGCTGCCCGACACCGACGCGGAGGAGGTCGCCGGCACCCTGCACGCCAAGGTCGGCGGGGCCAGGAACCTGGACCTGCTCTTCGACCGGGACACGCTCGACGCGTTCGTGCTGTTCTCCTCCATCTCCGGGGTGTGGGGCAGCGCCGTCCACGGTGCCTACGCCGCCGCCAACGCCTACCTCGACGGCCTCGCCGAGGACCGCAGGAGCCGGGGCCTCGCCGCGACCTCCGTGGTGTGGGGCATCTGGAGCCCCGAGGACGGGGCCGGCGGGATGGCGGCCGAACTGGCGGAGGACACCCTGCGCGGCCACGGCGTGCTCTTCATGCCGCCCGCGGTCGCGATCACCGGGCTCCAGCAGGTCCTGGACCACGACGAGACGGTGGTCGTGGTCGCCGACATCGACTGGGACCGCTTCGCGACGGTCTTCACCTCGGCGCGCCCCAGCCCGCTGATCGGGGAGCTCCCCGAGGTGCGCGGCGCGCTGGCCGCCGAAGCGGGGACCGGCGGGGCCGGCACCGGGGGGACGCCCTCGGCGCTGCGCGAGCGGCTGGAGCCGCTCCCGGCGGCCGAGCGGACCCGGGTGCTGGTCGACCTGGTCCGGACGCACGCGGCCGCCGTCCTCGGCCACGACTCGCCGGACGCGGTCGCCGCCGGACGCGCCTTCCGCGACCTGGGCTTCGACTCCCTCACCGCCGTGGACATGCGCAACCGGCTCAACACCGCCACCGGCCTGCGGCTCCCGGTCACCGTGGTCTTCGACTACTCGTCGGCGACGGCGCTCGCCGGGCGCCTGGAGACCGGACTGCTGGGCGCCGCCGAGGAGCCCGCCGCCGTCCGGCAGCCCCCCGCGGCGGCACCCGCCGCCGACGACGACCCCGTCGTGATCGTCGCCATGAGCTGCCGCTACCCCGGCGGCGTCCGCACCCCCGAGGACCTGTGGCGCCTGGTCGCCGACGGGCGCGACGCCGTCTCCGGCCTGCCGTCCGACCGGGGCTGGGACCTCGACGCGCTGTACGACGCGGACCCCGACCGGCCCGGCCGGAGCTACGCCGCCGCGGGCGGTTTCGTCCGGGACGCGGACCGCTTCGACCCCGGGTTCTTCGGGATCTCCCCGCGCGAGGCCCTGGCCATGGACCCGCAGCAGCGACTGCTGCTCGAAACCGCCTGGGAGGCGATCGAGCGCGCCGGCATCGACCCGACGACCCTGCACGGCACCCCGACCGGGGTCTTCGCCGGCGCCTCCTACCAGGGCTACGGCGGCACGCTGCGCGACGTCCCCGAGGAAGTGGAGGGCCTGATCGTCGCGGGCATCTCCACCAGCGTCCTGTCCGGGCGGGTCGCCTACCAACTCGGCCTCCAGGGGCCCGCCGTGACCGTGGACACGGCCTGCTCCTCGTCACTCGTGGCGGTCCACCTCGCCGCGCAGTCGCTGCGCTCGGGCGAGTGCGCGCTGGCCCTGGCGGGCGGCGCCACGGTGATGGGCACCCCGCTGTCGTTCACCGGTTTCAGCCGGCAGCGCGGGCTCGCCGAGGACGGGCGCTGCAAGTCCTTCGCCGCCGCGGCGGACGGCTTCGGCATGGCCGAGGGCGTGGGCCTGCTGCTCCTGGAACGTCTCTCGGACGCCCGCCGCAACGGCCACCCGGTGCTCGCGGTGCTGCGCGGCTCGGCGATCAACCAGGACGGCGCGAGCAACGGGCTGACCGCGCCCAGCGGCCTGGCCCAGCAGCGGGTGATCCGCGACGCGCTGGCGAACGCCCGGCTGACGGCCGCCGACGTGGACGCCGTCGAGGCACACGGCACCGGTACCCGGCTGGGCGACCCGATCGAGGCCGACGCGCTGCTGGCCACCTACGGCCAGGACCGGCCGGCCGACCGGCCGGTGCGGCTCGGGTCGCTGAAGTCGAACATCGGGCACACCCAGGCCGCCGCCGGGGTCGGCGGCATCATCAAGATGGTCCTGGCGATGGAGCACGGCGAGCTGCCGCGGACCCTGCACGTCGACCGGCCGTCCCCGAACGTCGACTGGACGGCGGGCGCCGTCGCCCTGCTGACCGAGGCCACGCCCTGGCCGGAGACCGGCCGGCCGCGCCGGGCCGGCGTGTCCTCGTTCGGCCTGAGCGGCACCAACGCCCACGTCGTCATCGAGCAGCCGCCCGCCGAGTCCGAGCCCGCCCCCGTGCCTGCCCCCGCGCCCGTACCCGGGGCGTCCGCCGTGCCGTGGGTCCTGTCCGGGCGGACCGCCGAGGCGGTGAAGGCCCAGGCGGAGCGGCTGCACACGTACCTGACGGAGCACCCGGAGCTGTCGTCCGCCGACGTCGGGCACTCCCTGGCCACCACCAGGACCGCCTTCGAGCACCGCGCGGCCGTCGTCGGCGACGACCGGGCGACCCTGGTGGGCGGCCTGGCCGCGCTGGCCGCGGGAGAGCGCGCACCCGGCCTGGTCGAAGGCACCGTCGCCCGGCAGGCCAGGACCGTCTTCGTCTTCCCCGGCCAAGGGTCCCAGTGGGCCGGCATGGCCCGGGAGCTGCTCGACCGCGCCCCGGCCTTCGCCGACCGGGTCGCGGCCTGCGAACGCGCCCTCGCCCCGCACCTGGACTGGTCGCTGCTCGCGGTCCTGCGGGAGGAGCCCGACGCGCCCCCGCTGGACCGGGTGGACGTGGTGCAGCCGGTGCTGTTCGCCGTGATGGTGTCGCTGGCCGAGCTGTGGCGGGCGCACGGGATCGTCCCCGACGCCGTGGTCGGCCACTCCCAGGGGGAGATCGCCGCCGCCTGCGTGGCCGGCGCGCTCTCGCTGGACGACGCGGCCCGGATCGTCGCCCTGCGCAGCCGGGCCCTGCTGGCCCTGACCGGGCGCGGCGGCATGCTGTTCGTGCCGCAGCCGGTCGAAGCCGTGCGCGACACACTGTCCGCCGGCTACCCGGCGCTCGACGTCGCCGCGGTGAACGGGCCGACGTCGGTGACGGTCTCCGGCGACCCGGCGGCACTGGAACGGCTGCGCGACCAGTTCTCCGAGGCGGGCGTCCTGACCTGGCCGGTCCCCGGCGTGGACTTCGCCGGACACTCGCCCCAGGTGGAGGAGCTCCGCGAGGAACTGCTCACCCTCCTCGGCGGCACCGCACCACGGACGGCCGACATCCCGTTCTACTCCACGGTCACCGGCGGTCCCCTGGACACCCTGGGCCTGGACGCCGCGTACTGGTACGAGAACCTGCGCCGGCCGGTGGAGTTCGGACGCGCGGTCGACGCGCTCGTCGCCGACGGGCACCACACCTTCGTCGAGTGCAGCACCCACCCCGCGCTGACCGTCTGGCTCCAGGAGGCCGTCGAAGCGGCCGGAGCCGCCGACGGAGCCGTCGTCGGCACCCTGCGCCGCGACGACGGCGGCCCCGGCCGCTTCCTCGCCGCGCTCACCGAACTCCAGGTGCGCGGACTGCCGGTGGACTGGGAGGCGGTGTTCGCCGGAACCGGCGCGCGCAAGCGCCCCCTGCCCACCTACGCCTTCCAGCAGCAGCGCTACTGGCTCGACACCACCCCCGACCGGCCCGCCGACGCCGTCACCGGCACCGACGCCACGACCGGTACCGGCCCGGCCGACTCCGGCTTCTGGGAGGCGGTCGACCGCGGCGACCTGGACGCCCTCGCCACCACCCTGCGGGTCGAGGACGGCGAGCCGAGGGCCTCCCTCGCCTCCCTGGTGCCCACCCTCGCCGCGTGGGCGCGCGGCCGGGCGGGCGACCGGACCGCCGACAGCTGGCGCTACCGGGTCGCCTGGAAGCCCCTGCCGGCACCCGAGCAGCCCCGGCTGACCGGCAGCTGGCTCGTCGTCGCCCCGGCCGGAGCCGTCGACGACCCGGCCGTCGCGTTCGCCGTGGACTCCCTGCGCCGGAACGGCGCCGCACCCGTCCTGGTCGAGGCGGGCCCCGACGCGACCGACCGGACCCGGTTCGCCGCCCTGCTCCGCGACGCCCACGAGCACCCCGACGGGCCGCCCGCCGGAATCCTGTCGCTGCTCGCCCTGGCCGAGGAACCGCACGGCCCCGGATCGGCGCTCCCCCTCGGCCTCACCCTGACGGTCGCACTGCTCCAGGCCCTCGGCGACCTCGGCACCGATGCCCCGCTCTGGTGCGCCACCCGGGGCGCGGTGTCGGTCGGCCGCTCCGACCGGATCGACAGCACGCTCCAGGCCCTGGTCTGGGGCCTCGGCGGGGTCGCCGGTGTCGAGTACCCGCAGCGGTGGGCCGGCCTGGTCGACCTGCCGCGACGGCTCGACGAGCGGGCCGCGACCCGGCTCGCCGAAGCACTGACGGGCCCCGACGGCGAGGACCAACTGGCGGTGCGCGCCACCGGCCTCTACGGCCGCCGGGTCGTGCACGCCGGACTCGGTGACACCGCCCCCGTACGCGACTGGACACCCGAGGGCACCGTCCTGATCACCGGCGGCACCGGAGGACTCGGCGCCCAGATCGCCCGGTGGCTCGCCCGCACCGGCACCGCGCACCTGCTGCTCACCAGCCGGCGCGGCGCACAGGCCCCGGGGGCCGACGCCCTGCTGGCCGAACTGCGCGGACTCGGCGCCGCCGCCACCGCGGTGGCCTGCGACGTCGCGGACCCCGACGCGCTGGCGGAACTGCTCGCCGGGATTCCGGCCGAGCGCCCGCTGCGCGCCGTCCTGCACACCGCGGGCGTCCTCGACGACGGGGTGATCGACTCGATCACCCCGGAACGCGCGGCCGGCGTCCTGCGCCCCAAGCTCGACGGCGCACGCAACCTCGACGCGCTCACCCGTGACCTCGACCTGACCGCCTTCGTGCTGTTCTCCTCGCTGGCCGGCACGCTCGGCGGCACCGGCCAGGGCAGCTACGCCGCCGCCAACGCCTACCTCGACGCCCTGGCCCGGCGGCGCCGCGACCTCGGACTGCCCGGCACCTCGGTGGCCTGGGGCCTGTGGGGCGGCGAGAGCCTCGCCTCCGGAGCGGTCGCCGAACGGCTGGTCCGCGACGGCCTGCCCGCCATGGACCCCGCCGCGGCCACCACCGCGCTGCGCCGGGCCCTCGACCACGACGACACGGCCGTCCTCGTCGCCGACTTCGCCTGGGACCGCTTCACCCGGGCGTTCACCGCCCTCCGGCCCAGTGCCGCGATCGGGGACCTGCCCGAGGTGCGGGCGGTGCTCGCCGCCGCCGGACCCCGGGGCGCGGCCGACGGCGCCGAACCGCCGGCCGCGAGGCTGGCCGCACTGCCCCCGGCGGAACGGGACCGGGCCCTGCTGGACCTGGTCCGCCGCGAGGTCGCCGCCGTGCTCGGCCACCCCGGGCCCGAGGCGGTGGCACCGGACCAGGCGTTCAAGGACATCGGCTTCGACTCGCTGATCGCCGTCGAACTGCGCAACCGGCTCGCCGCGGCCACCGGCCTGCGCCTGTCGGTGACCCTGGCCTTCGACTACCCCACGGCCACGGCGCTGGCCGGCCACCTGCGCGCCGAACTGCCGGGGGCGCCCGCCACCGGGACGTCCGACGCCCCCGGGCAGCCGACCGCGGCCGCCGCGGTGCCCGAGGACGAGGCGATCGCCGTGGTCGCCATGAGCTGCCGCTACCCCGGGGGCGTCAGCACCCCCGAGGAGCTGTGGGAGCTCGTCGCGGGCGGACAGGACGCGATCACCGGCTTCCCCACCGGACGCGGCTGGGACCTGGACGGCCTCTACGACCCGGACCCGGACCGGGTCGGCAGCACCTACGCACGGGAGGGCGGCTTCCTCCACGACGCCGACCGCTTCGACCCGGCCTTCTTCGGGATCTCGCCGCGAGAGGCGCTGACCATCGACCCGCAGCAGCGGCTGCTGCTCGAACTCTCCTGGGAGGCGTTCGAGCGGGCCGGCATCGACCCGCTGTCGCTCAAGGGCAGCGCGAGCGGCGTCTTCGTCGGCTGCAGCCACCACGACTACGGGTCGCGCGTCACCGAACCCTCCGAGGAGTTCGAGGGCTACCTCGGCATCGGCAGCGCGGGCAGCGTGGCGTCCGGGCGGATCTCCTACAGCCTCGGCCTCGAAGGGCCCGCGGTGACCGTCGACACGGCCTGCTCCTCGTCGCTGGTCGCGGTCCACCTCGCGGCCCGGTCGCTGCGGGCCGGCGAATGCTCGCTGGCGCTCGCGGGCGGGGTGACCGTGATGTCGACACCGGGCGCGTTCGTGGAGTTCAGCCGGCAGCGCGTGCTCGCCGAGGACGGCCGCTGCAAGCCGTTCGCCGCCGCCGCCGACGGCACCTCCTGGGCCGAGGGCGCCGGACTGCTCGTCCTGGAACGCCTCTCCGACGCCCGGCGCAACGGCCACCCGGTGCTCGCCCTGGTACGCGGCTCCGCCGTCAACCAGGACGGTGCCAGCAACGGCCTGACCGCCCCCAACGGGCCGTCCCAGCAGCGCGTCATCCGGGCGGCCCTCGCCGATGCCGGACTGAGCGCCGCCGAGGTCGACGCGGTGGAGGCGCACGGAACCGGGACCCGGCTCGGCGACCCGATCGAGGCCCAGGCGCTGCTGGCCACCTACGGCCGGGAGCGCGGCGAGCGGGAGCCGCTGTGGCTGGGGTCGCTGAAGTCGAACATCGGGCACGGCCAGGCCGCCGCCGGGGTCGCCGGCATCATCAAGATGATCCAGGCCATGCGGCACGGGACCCTGCCGCGCACCCTGCACGTCGACGCGCCGACACCCCACGTCGACTGGTCGGCCGGCGCGGTCCGGCTGCTCACCGACGACACCCCGTGGCCGGAGACCGGCCGACCCCGGCGGGCCGCGGTGTCCTCGTTCGGGGTCAGCGGCACCAACGCCCACACCATCCTCGAACAGCCCGCCGAACCGGCCCCGGCCGCCGCCCCCGCGCCGGCCCCGGCGACCACCCCGGACACACCCGCCCTGCCCTGGCTGCTCTCCGCCCGCGGCGCGGACGCGCTGCGGGAGCAGGCCGCCCGGCTGCTCCGGCACGTGGAGCGGACCCCGGCCCTCGCCGTCGCGGACCTGGGCCGCTCCCTGGCGCTGAACCGCAGTGCCTTCGAGTACCGGGCCGCCCTCACCGGCACGGACCGGCAGGCCCTGCTCCAGGGGCTCGCCGCCCTCGCCGCGGGCGAGCCGTCGGCGGACCTGGTGACCGGTGTCACCGGCCCGGCCGCGAAGACCGCCTTCCTGTTCGCCGGCCAGGGCAGCCAGCGCACCGGCATGGGCGCCGGACTGTACGCGCGGTTCCCGGTGTTCGCCGACGCCTTCGACGCGGTCTGCGCGGAACTCGACCCGCTGCTCGACCACCCGCTGCGGGAGGTGATCGACGCGGCCCCCGGCGACCCCGGCCACGGCCTGCTGGACCGCACCGAGTACACCCAGCCCGCGCTGTTCGCCCTCGGCGTCGCCCTGTTCCGCCTGGTCGAGCACTGGGGCGTGCGTCCCGACCGCCTGCTCGGCCACTCCGTGGGCGAGCTGGCCGCCGCCCACGTCGCCGGGGTGTTCACCCTGCCCGACGCCGCGGCGCTGGTGGTCGCGCGGGGACGCCTGATGCAGGCCCTCCCGGAGGGCGGCGCGATGACCGCCCTCGCCGCCGGGGAGGAGGAGGTGCTGCCGCTGCTCGCGGGCCGCGAGGCCGAGGTCGGCCTCGCCGCGGTCAACGGCCCGGCCTCCACCGTGATCTCCGGCGCCGCGGCAGCGGTGGACGAGATCGCCGCCGTGCTTGCCGCGCGCGGCCGCAAGACCCGTCGGCTGCGGGTCTCCCACGCCTTCCACTCGCCGCTCATGGAGCCGATGCTCGCCGAGTTCCGCGAGGTCGTGGCCCGGACCGTCCCGGGCGAGGCCCTCATCACCGTCGTCTCCGACCTGACGGGCGAGCCGGCCACCGCCGAGCAGCTCGGCTCGCCGGACTACTGGGTGGAGCACGTGCGCGGCACCGTCCGGTTCCAGGACGGCGTACGCCACCTGGAGCGCGACGGCGTCACCGCGTTCCTCGAACTCGGACCCGACGGCGCGCTCACCGCCATGGGCCAGGACTGCCTGACCGGCGCCACCGGCGGCCCCGTGCTGGTACCCCTGTTGCGCAAGGACCGGCCCGAAGCCCCCGCGGCGACCGCCGCCCTGGCCCGGCTGCACGTCACGGGCCTGCCCGTGGACTGGAACGCCGTCCACGCCGGCGGCCCGTCCCGCCCGGCCGTCGACCTGCCGACCTACGCCTTCCGGCGCGACAGCTACTGGCTGCCGGCCGGCCCGGCCGCGGCCGGCCTGCCCGCGGCCGGACTGCTGACGGTCGACCACCCGCTGCTCGGCGCCGGAACGGAACTCGCGGACTCCGACGGCTTCCTGTTCACCAGCAGGTTCTCGGTCCGCAGCCACCCCTGGCTGGCCGACCACGGCGTCTACGAGGGCGTGCTGTTCCCCGCCACCGCGTTCCTGGAACTCGCGGTCCGCGCGGGCGACCAGCTCGGCTGCGACCAGGTCGAGGAACTGACCCTGGAGGCGCCGCTGGTGCTCCCGGCGGGCGGAGCCGTCACACTCCAGCTCACCGTCGGAAGCGCGGACGCCTCCGGCACCCGCCCGCTGAGCGTCCACGCCCGGGCCGCCGAGGACGGCCCCGACGCCCCCTGGACCCGGCACGCGAGCGGCCTGCTCGGCTCCGCCGCAGCCCCCGACCCGACGGACCCGACGGACCCGACGGACCCGGCGGACGCCGGGGCCTGGCCGCCGCCCGGCGCCGTCCCCCTCGACACCGAGGGCCTGTACGACCGGTTCGCGGGCGGCGGATTCGCCTACGGCCCCGCGTTCCAGGGCCTGCGCGCGGCCTGGCGGCTCGGCGACGAGGTGTACGCCGTCGCGAGTCTGCCGGAGGAGCAGCGACCGGACGCCGCCGCCTTCGGCCTGCACCCGGCCCTGCTGGACGCAGCCCTGCACGCGCTGGTGTTCGACGTACTGGAGGGGCCCGCGCAGGGCTGGCTGCCGTTCTCCTGGAACGGGGTGCGCCTGCACGCCTCCGGCGCCACCGAACTCCGGCTGCGGCTGACCCCCATCGGCCGCGACACCGTCGCCGTACGGGCGACCGACGCCGTCGGCCGGCCGGTGGTCTCGGCCCGCTCCCTCGTCCTGCGACCCGTCTCGGCCGACCGCTTCAAGGCCACCCGCGCCGGACACCACGAGGAGCTGTTCCGCCCCGAGTGGCAGGCCCTGCCGGAGCGCGCCGCGACCGGCACCGTCCCCGGCCCGGAGTCCTGGACCGTGCTCGGCGCCGGGACGCCCCTGCTCTCCGGCGCCGCGCCGCTCCCCGGCCGTCCGGTCACCGACCTCGCCGCGCTGTCCGCGCTGCTCGACGCGGGCGCCCCGGCACCAAGGCTGGTGCTGGCCGCCTGCCCGCCCGCCCCGGCCCCGGACGCGCCGCCCGGCACCCTCCGCGACGCGGTCCACGACGGCCTCGGCACGGTCCTCGCCCTGCTGCGCGACTGGCTGGCCGAGGAGCGGCTGACCGGCTCCAAGCTGGTCCTGGTCACCGCGGGAGCGGTCCCGGTGAGCGGCGACGACGTCCCGGACCCGGCCCTGGCCGCGCTCTGGGGCCTGGTCCGCTCGGCGCAGACCGAGAACCCCGACCGCTTCGTCCTGCTGGACCTGGACGCCCACGACACCCCGCCCGCCCTGCTCGCCGAAGCCCTCGCCTCCGGGGAACCCCAGCTCGCGATCCGGGCCGGCGCCGTCCACCTCGCCCGGCTGGCCCGCGTACCGCTGGCCGCCGGCGGGCGCACCTCCGGCTGGGGCGGTGACGGAACCGTCCTGATCACCGGCGGCACCGGCGCCATCGGCGCCCACGTCGCCCGCCACCTGGCCGCCGAGCACGGTGTCCGGCACCTGCTGCTGACCAGCCGCAGCGGCCCCGCCGCCGACGGCGCGGCGGAACTCCTCGCCGAGCTCGCCGCCCTGGGCGCGAACGCCGAGATCGCCGCCTGCGACGCCGCCGACCGCGACGCCCTCGCGGCCCTGCTGGCCGCCCTGCCCCCCGCGCACCCGCTGACCGGGGTGGTGCACGCCGCGGGCGTCCTGGCCGACGGCGTCGTCGCCACCATGACGTCCGAACAACTGGACCTCGCCCTGCGCCCCAAGGTGGACGCGGCGATCAACCTGCACGAACTCACCGCCGGCCTGGAGCTGACCGAGTTCGTCCTGTTCTCGTCCATCGCCGGCGTCTTCGGCGGCATGGGGCAGGGCAACTACGCCGCCGCCAACGCCTTCCTGGACGCCCTGGCCCACCGGCGCCGCGCCGACGGGCTGCCCGGCCGCTCGCTCGCCTGGGGCCTGTGGGCCAACAGCACCGGAATGACCGGCGGGCTCACCGAGGCCGACCTGCGACGGATCGCCCGCGGCGGGATCGTCGCCTTCGACCCGGCCCGGGGGCTGGCGCTCTTCGACACGGCCGGCACCCTCGACGAGCCGGTCCTCCTCCCGCTGCGGCTCGACACCGCTGCCGTCCGCGCCCAGGCCGGCACCGGCGGCGTCCCCGCCCTGCTGCGCGGCCTGGTGCGCGCCGCCGCCCGGCGCGGCGCCGCGGGTCCCGCGACCGGCACCGGCCCCGACGGGCCCGAGGCCCTGATGCGGCGCCTCGGCTCCCTCGACGAGCCCCGGCGCGTCCGGGTCCTCCTCGACCTGGTCCGCTCGCACGCCGCCCTGGTGCTCGGCCACAGCGGCCCGGCCGCGGTCGAGCCCGGCCGCGGCCTGCTGGAGGTCGGCTTCGACTCGCTGACCGCGGTGGAACTGCGCAACCGGCTGCGCGCCGCCACCGGCCACCCGCTGCCCGCCACGCTGCTCTTCGACCACCCCACCCCCGCCGCGATCGCCGCGCACCTCGCCGCCGAACTCGTCGTCGACGCCGGACCCGGCCCGCTCCCCGGCCTCGCCGAACTGGACCGCCTGGCCGGCGCCCTCGACGGTGTCCCCGACGACCCGGCGGACCGCGCACGGCTCGCCGACCGGCTCCGGGAACTCCTGGGCCGCCTCGACCCGGCGGCCACCGCGGCCGGCGGCGACGGCACGGCCGCCGACTCCATCGAGGACCGGATGGACGGGGCCAGCGACGACGAACTCTTCGACCTCATCGACAACGAACTCGGCCTGTCATGACACCGACCCGACACCCGAACCAGGACGGCGGCCCCCGATGGTGAACGACGACAAGCTGAGGGACTACCTCAAGCGCGTGACGGCGGATCTGCACCACACCCGCCGGCGCCTGACCGAGGCCGAGGAAGCGGGCCGCGAACCGATCGCGGTCGTCGCGATGAGCTGCCGCTACCCCGGCGGCGTACGGTCCCCCGAGGACCTGTGGCGCCTGGTCACCGACGGCACCGACGCCATCACCGGCTTCCCCGCCGACCGGGGCTGGGACCTGGACCACCTGGACGACCCGGAACGACTGCGCGAGGGCAGCAGCCACACCGCCCTGGGCGGATTCCTCGACGACGTCGGGCACTTCGACCCGGGATTCTTCGGGATCTCCCCGCGCGAGGCGCTCGCGATGGACCCGCAGCAGCGGCTGCTCCTGGAGACCACCTGGGAGGCGTTCGAACGGGCCGGCATCGACCCCGCGACCCTGCGGGGCAGCAGGACCGGCGTCTTCGCCGGAGTGATGTACCAGGACTACGCGGTACGGCTGCGCCACGTCCCCGACGACGTGGCCGGCTACGTCGGCAGCGGCAGTTCCGACAGCGTCGCCTCGGGCCGCGTCGCCTACACCTTCGGCCTTGAGGGCCCGGCGGTCAGCATCGACACCGCCTGCTCCTCCTCGCTGGTCGCCATCCACCTCGCCGCCCAGGCGCTGCGGGGCGGCGACTGCACCCTGGCCCTGGCCGGAGGCGCGATGGTCATGTCGACACCCGTCCCGTTCGTCGAGATGAGCCGTCAGGGCGGCCTGGCCCGGGACGGCCGCTGCAAGTCCTTCTCCGCCGCCGCCGACGGCACCGGCTGGGGCGAGGGCGTCGGCATGCTGCTGCTGGAGCGCCTCTCCGACGCCCGGCGCAACGGCCACCCGGTGCTCGCCCTGATCCGCGGCACCGCCGTCAACCAGGACGGCGCCAGCAGCAGGCTCACCGCCCCCAACGGCCCCGCCCAGCAGCGCGTCATCCGCCACGCGCTGGCCAACGCCGGACTCACCCCCGCCGACGTGGACGTGGTCGAGGCGCACGGCACCGGCACCCCGCTGGGCGACCCGATCGAGGCCCAGGCCCTGCTGGCCACGTACGGACGCAACCGCGCCGACGGGCAGCCGCTGCTGCTCGGCTCGCTGAAGTCCAACATCGGGCACACCCAGGCGGCGGCCGGTGTCGGCGGCGTCATCAAGACCGTCCTCGCCATGCGGCACGGCACCGTCCCGCCCACCCTGCACGCGCAGGACCCGTCCCCGCAGATCGACTGGACCGCGGGCGCGGTGCGCCTGGTCACCGAGAACACCCCCTGGCCCGAGACCGGACGGCCCCGCCGGGCCGCGGTCTCCTCCTTCGGCGTCAGCGGCACCAACGGACACGTCGTCCTGGAACAGGCGGACGAACCCGTCCCGGCCGACGCGGACGGACCCGCCCCGGTGGTCGCGGACGGGTCCGCCGCTTCCGCCGTCCTCCCCTGGCCGCTCTCCGGACGCACCGCCGAAGCGCTGCGCGCCCAGGCCGCCCGGCTCCGCGACCACCTCGACGCCCACCCCGGCCCCGGACCGGCCGAGGTCGGCCACGCCCTCGCGACGACCCGCACCGCGCACGAGCACCGGGCGGTCCTGATCGGCACCCGCCCCGAGGAGTTCCGGGCCGGCCTCGACGCGCTGGCGGCCGGACTCGACGCCCCCGGCCTGCTCTTCGGCACCGCCGGAACCGGCGGCGAGGTCGCCCTGGTCTTCCCCGGCCAGGGATCCCAGTGGGCCGGCATGGCCGTCGAACTCCTCGACTCCGCCCCCGCCTTCGCCGCCCGGATCGCGGACTGCGAACGCGCCCTGGCGCCCCACGTCGACTGGTCCCTGGAAGCCGTCCTGCGCGGTGCCCCCGGCACCCCGCCGGCCGACCGCGTCGACGTGGTGCAGCCGGCGCTGTGGGCCGTCATGGTCTCGCTGGCCGAACTGTGGCGCTCCCACGGCATCACCCCCGGCGCCGTCGTCGGCCACTCCCAGGGCGAGATCGCCGCCGCCGTGGTGGCGGGGGCGCTGAGCCTGGAGGACGGGGCGAAGGTCGTCGCCCTGCGCAGCCGGGCGATCCGCGCCCTGTCCGGCCGCGGCGGCATGGCCTCGGTGGCCCTGCCCGTCGAGGAGACCGCCGAACACCTCGCCCCCTGGGACGGCCGGCTGTCCGTCGCCGCCGTCAACGGACCCGCCTCCACCGTGGTCTCCGGCGACACCGACGCGCTCGACGCGTTCCTCGAGCGCACGGCGGCCCTGGGCGTCCGCACCCGGCGCGTCCCCGTCGACTACGCCTCGCACAGCGCCCACGTCGAGGACATCCGCGCCGAACTGCTCGACCGGCTCGACGGACTGACCCCCCGCCCGTCCGCCGTCCCCTTCTACTCCACCCTCAGCGGCGGCCTGCTGGAGGACACCACCGCCCTGGACGCCGAGTACTGGTACCGCAACCTCCGCGGCACCGTCCGGTTCGAAGCGGCGACCCGCGCCCTGCTCGCCGACGGCTACCGGGTCCTCCTTGAGAGCAGCCCGCACCCCGTCCTCACCGTCGGCGTCCTGGAGACCGCCGAGGACGCGGGCAGCGACGCCGCCGCCGTCGGCACCCTGCGCCGCGACGACGGCGGCCCGCGCCGGTTCGCCGAGTCGCTGGCCGAACTCCACCTGCGCGGCGTCTCCCCGGACTGGGACGCCGTCTTCGCCGGCCGCCGCCCCGGCCGGGTGGAGCTGCCCACCTACGCCTTCCAGCGCGACCCGTACTGGCTGGAGGACGGCGCCGCGCCCGCCGCCGACGTCGGCTCCGCCGGACTGACCCCCGCGGACCACCCGCTGCTGGGCGCCGTCGTGGTCCTCGCCGACAGCGACGGCCTGCTCCTCACCGGCCGCCTGTCGGCCCGCACCCACCCCTGGCTCGCCGACCACGCCGTCGGCGGCCGGGCCCTGCTCCCGGGCACCGCCTTCCTGGAACTCGCGCTCCAGGCCGGAGCCCGGACCGGCTGCCCCCGGGTCGAGGAACTCACCCTGCAGGCCCCCCTGGTGCTGCCCGAACACGGCGGCGTCGTGCTGCGCCTCACCGTCGGCGCCCCCGACGCCCGGGGACACCGCCCGCTCGCCCTGCACTCCCGGCCGGACGCCGCCGCCGACGGCGACCCCGACGAGGAGTGGACCCGGCACGCCGAAGGCGTCCTGGCCCCGGACGGCGCGGACGGCGCGGACAGTGCGCTCGGCGCCGAGGCCGCCGGGCCGATGCCCTGGCCGCCGCCCGGCGCCGAACCGCTCGCCCTCGACGGCCTGTACGAGCGCTTCGCGGCGGGCGGATTCGCCTACGGCCCCGCCTTCCGGGGCCTGCGCGCGGCCTGGCGGCGCGGCGACGAGCTGTTCGCGGAGGCCGCCGTGCCCGCCGGCCCCGCCGGGACCGTGCCCGAGGCCGCGCGCTTCGGCCTGCACCCGGCCCTGCTGGACGCCGCCCTGCACGCCACCGGCGTGCCCGGCACCCCCGGCGCGGACGCCCACCCGGAAGGACGGCTGCCGTTCGCCTGGAACGGCGTGACCCTGCACGCCACCGGCGCCGGGACGATCCGGGTCCGGCTCACCCCGGCCGGGCCCGACACGGTGGCGCTCGCCGTCGCCGACGCGACCGGCGTCCCCGTGGCGACCGTGGACGCGCTGGTCCTGCGGCCCGCCGGCACCGCCGCCCTCGGCGCCGGCCCCGGCGGCCGCCACCACCGGGACCTCTACGCGACCGAGTGGGTCACCGTGCCCCCGCGCGGCAGCGGCGCACCCGCCCACCGCACCGCTGACCTGGCCGCGCTGCGGGCCGCCGTCGACGCCGGAGCCCCGGTGCCCGGGACGGTCCTGCTCGTCCGCCCCGGGCCCGCCGCCGGGGCCGGACCCGCCGCGGCGGTCCGCGCGGCCGTCCACCAGGCCCTCGACGACGTCCGGGCCTGGCTCGCCGACGACCGCTTCGCCGACTCGCGCCTGGTGTTCGCCACCCGGGGCGCGGTCGGCACCCGGGAGGGGGAGGACGTCCGTGACCCCGCGCACAGCGCGCTCTGGGGCCTGATCCGCTCGGCCGGCTCCGAACACCCCGGGCGCTTCGCCCTGCTCGACCTCGACGCCGACGACGAGCACGGCACCTCCGCGGCCGTCGACGCGGCCCTCGCCTCGGGAGAACCGCAGTCCGCGGTCCGTGGCGGCGACGTCCGCGTCCCCCGGCTGGTCCGGGTCCCCCGGAACGACCGGAGTCCCTCGGACGACCAGGACACCCCGGACATCCCTGACGACCAGGACACCCCGGACGCCCCGGCCGCGCCGGTCCGGGCCTTCGACCCGGACGGGACGGTCCTCGTCACCGGCGGCACCGGCCTGCTCGGCTCCCACGTCGCCCGCCGCCTGGTCACCGGACACGGCGTCCGGCACCTGCTCCTGCTCTCCCGCAGCGGCCCGGCCGCCCCGGGGGCCGAGGAACTGCGGGCCGAACTCGCCGCCCTGGGAGCCGAGACCGCCGTCGTCGCCTGCGACGCCGCCGACCGGACCGCCCTGGCAGCCGTCCTCGCGGACCTGCCGCCCGCGCACCCGCTGACCGCCGTGGTCCACACCGCCGGCACCCTCGACGACGGCGTCGTCACCGCCCTCACCCCGGAGCGGGTGGACACCGTGCTGCGCCCCAAGGTCGACGCGGCCCTCCACCTGCACGAGCTGACCCGCGACCTCGACCTCACGCACTTCGTGCTCTTCTCCTCGGCCGCCGGCACCTTCGGCGGCCCCGGACAGGCCAACTACGCCGCCGCCAACGCCTTCCTCGACGCGCTGGCCGCCCGGCGCCGGTCGGCGGGGCTGGCCGGCCAGTCCCTGGCCTGGACCCTGTGGGAGCAGCCCAGCGGCCTCACCGGACACCTGGACGAGGACGACGTACGGCGCCTCGCCCGGTCCGGGATGCCGCCGCTCTCCACCGAGCGGGGACTCGAACTCCTCGACACCGCCCTCACCGTGGACCGGGCCGCGCTGGTCCCGATGCGCCTCGACACCGCGGCGCTGCGGTCCGCGGCGGCGGACGGCACCCTGCCGCCGCTGCTGCGCGGCCTCGTCCGCACACCCCCGCGCAGGGCCGCGACCGGGGCGGCGGAGGCCGACGACAACGCCCTGCGCCTGCGCCTCGCGGCCCTCGACACCACCGGACGGACCCGGCTGCTCGTCGACCTCGTCCGCACCCACGCGGCGGCCGTCCTCGGCCACGCCTCCCCGGACACCCTCGATCCCGGACGGGCCTTCCGCGAACTGGGATTCGACTCGCTGGCCTCGGTGAACCTGCGCAACCGCCTGAACGCCGCCACCGGCCTGCGGCTTCCCGCCAGCCTGGTGTTCGACCACCCGACCCCGGCGGTGCTCGCCGACTTCCTGGCCGCCGGACTCATGGACACGGGAGCGGCCGCGGCCGCCGTGCCCGCCGTGCCCGCCGGTCGCGGCCAGGACCCGGACGACGACCGGATCGCGATCGTCTCCGCGGCCTGCCGCCTCCCCGGCGACGTCCGCTCGCCCGAGGACCTGTGGCGGATGCTGGACGAGGGCCGCGACGGCATCTCCGAATTCCCCGACGACCGGGGCTGGAACCCGGACGCGCTCTACGACCCCGACCCCGACCGCGTCGGCACCTCCGTCACCCGGCACGGCGGCTTCCTGTACGACGCGGCGGACTTCGACGCGGAGTTCTTCGGCATCTCGCCGCGCGAGGCGCTGGCCATGGACCCGCAGCAGCGGCTGCTGCTGGAGACCACCTGGGAGCTGTTCGAGCGCGCGGCCATCGACCCGGCCGCCCTGCGCGGCGCCCCGGTCGGCACCTACGTCGGCCTGATGCAGCAGGACTACGCCGCCCGGCTGCTGCCCCACATCCCCGAGGACGTCGAGGGATTCCTCGGCACCGGGAACTCGGGAAGCATCGTCTCCGGACGCCTGGCCTACTTCTTCGGCCTGGAAGGCCCCGCGGTCACCGTGGACACGGCCTGCTCCTCCTCCCTGGTCGCCCTGCACCTCGCGGTCCGGGCGCTGCGCTCCGGCGAGTGCTCGCTCGCCCTGGCCGGCGGCGTCAACGTGATGTGCAGCCCGGAACTGTTCGTCGAGTTCAGCCGGCAGGGCGGACTCGCGCCGGACGGCCGCTGCAAGTCCTTCGCGGCGGCCGCCGACGGCACCGCCTTCGGCGAGGGCACGGGCATGCTGCTGCTGGAGCGGCTGTCGGACGCCCGCCGCAACGGGCACCCCGTGCTGGCGGTCGTCCGAGGCAGCGCGGTCAACCAGGACGGCGCCTCCAACGGTCTGACGGCGCCGAACGGTCCGTCGCAGCAGCGGGTGATCCGGGCGGCGCTGGCGGACGCCGGGCTGACGGTCTCGGACGTGGACGTGGTGGAGGCGCACGGTACAGGGACGCGGTTGGGCGACCCGATCGAGGCGCAGGCGCTGCTGGCGACGTACGGGCAGGACCGTCCCGCGGACCGTCCGGTGTGGATCGGCTCGCTGAAGTCCAACATCGGCCACACCTCCGCCGCCGCCGGGGTGGCGGCCGTCATCAAGTCGGTGCTCGCGCTGCGGCACGGCGTGATGCCGAAGACACTGCACGTGGACGGCCCGACGCCCGAGGTGGACTGGTCCGCGGGCGCCGGCCGGCTGCTGACGGAGGCCCGGGCCTGGGACGACACCGGCCGTCCGCGCCGGGCGGGCGTGTCCTCGTTCGGCGTCAGCGGCACCAACGCCCACGTCGTCCTGGAACAGGCCCCGGCCGACCCGACGGCGCCGCCCGCGCCCACGCTCACCGACGAGCCCGGGCCTCCGGACACCGCCACCGCCGCCGTTCCCCTGCTCCTCTCGGCGCGCAGCCCCGAGGCGCTGCACGCCCAGGCCGCGGCACTGTCGGCCCGGATCGCGGACGGGTCGGGCGTCCGCGCCGCGGACCTCGGCTTCTCCCTGGCCACCGGCCGCGGCGCGCTGGCACACCGGGCGGTGCTGGTGGGCACGGAGGACAACCTCGCCGAACACCTGACCGCGTTGGCGCAGGGTGCCGCGGTGTCCGGTGGCGGGTTGGTTTCGGGTCGTTCGGTGCTGGTGTTCCCGGGTCAGGGTTCGCAGTGGGTGGGGATGGCTGCGGAGTTGCTGGCCGGGTCTGCGGTGTTCGCGGGGCGGATGGCGGAGTGCGAGCGTGCTCTGGCGCCGTACGTGGACTGGTCGTTGGCGGAGGCGCTGGGCTCGGAGCGGTTGCTCGCCCGGGTGGATGTGGTGCAGCCGGTGCTGTGGGCGGTGATGGTTTCGCTGGCGGAGGTGTGGCGTTCGTTCGGGGTCGTTCCGGACGCGGTGGTGGGCCATTCCCAGGGTGAGATCGCCGCGGCGGTGGTGGCGGGCGGTCTGAGCATCGACGACGGGGCGCGGGTGGTGGCGCTGCGTTCCCGCGCGATCAGGGTTCTGGCGGGTCGTGGTGGTATGGCCTCGGTGCCGTTGCCGGTGGACGGGGTGCGGGAGCGGATCGCTTCCTGGGCGGGGCGGTTGTCGGTGGCGGCGGTCAACGGCCCCTCGTCGACGGTGGTTTCCGGTGACGCGGACGCGGTGACGGAGCTGGTGGACAAGCTGGTCTCCGAGGGTGTGCGGGCGCGCGCGATCGAGGTGGACTACGCGTCGCACTCCGCTCATGTCGAGGAGCTCCGCGAGCGGCTGCTCGCGGACCTGGTGGGCATCGTCCCTCGCCCCGGGGCGGTGCCGTTCTTCTCGACCGTGACGGGCGACTGGCTGGACACGAAGTCCCTGGACGCCGGGTACTGGTACCGCAACCTGCGGGAGACCGTCGAGTTCGAGCAGGCCACAACAGCGTTGCTGGCGGCGGGTTTCCGGTTCTTCGTCGAGTCCAGCCCGCATGCGGTGCTGGGTGTCGCGGTGGGGGAGTCGGCGGAGGCCGCGGGTACGGATGCGGCGGTGCTGGGGACCTTGCGTCGTGGCGAGGGCGGCCGCGAGCAGGTGCTGCGTGCGGTGGGCCGTGCGTGGGAGCGGGGGTTGGGGGTGGACTGGTCGGGTGCGTTCCCGGGGGCCCGCCGGGTCGACCTGCCGACGTACGCCTTCCAACGCACCCGCTACTGGCTCGACGTACCGACCACCAGCCAGGACATCGCCTCGGCGGGCCTCGCCACGACCGGGCACCCGCTGCTCGGTGCGGCGATGCGGGTCGCGGACTCCGGCGAGCTGCTGCTCAGCGGCCGGATCTCGCTGCGCACCCACCCCTGGCTGGCCGACCACGCGGTGTCGGGCGTCGTGCTCCTCCCCGGCACGGCCTTCCTCGAACTCGCGCTGCGCGCCGGGGCCGAGGCGGAGTGCCCGGTGGTCGAGGAGCTCACCCTCGGAGCGGCGCTCGTGCTCCCGGCCGAGGACGCCGCTCACCTGCAGCTCCGGGTCGCCGGGCCCGACGGCGACGGCCGGCGGCGGCTCAGCCTGTTCGCCCGGACGACGCGGGACGCCGACGCGCCCTGGACCGAGCACGCCACCGGCACCCTGGCGCCCCGGCCCGCCGGGGACCCGGCCGGAACCGCGGCCGCCCTGCTGAGCTGGCCGCCGACCGGTGCCGAGCCCGTGGACACCGGTGACCTCTACGAGCGCTTCGCCGGAGCCGGCTACCACTACGGCCCCGCCTTCCGCGGCATCCGGGCCGCGTGGCTGCGCGGCGACGAGGTGTTCGCCGAGGTCGTGCTGCCGGAGCGGCAGCACGCCGACGCCGCCGGATGCGTGCTGCACCCGGCACTGCTGGACGCGGCCCTGCAGACCGCCGCGCTGCTGCCCGAGCAGGACGGCGGGGCCCGGCTGCCCTTCAGCTGGAACGGTGTGACCGGCGGGATCACCGGGGCCACCACGCTGCGCGTGCGGCTCGCCACCGCCGGGCCGGACGCCGTGACCCTGCACGCCCACGACCTGTCCGGACGGCAGGTGCTCGGCGTGGAGAGCCTGCTGCTGCGGCCTCCGGCCGCCGGCGGGCCGCTCTCCGCAACCGCCCACGGCGACCTGCTGTACCGCCTCGACTGGACCCCGGCCACCGACCCGGTCGACAGCGCCGTGCCCGGCTGGGCCGCCCTGGGCGGTGCCGTCCCCGGTGCGGTGTCGTGGCCGGACCTCGACGCCCTGGGGGCCGCCCTCGGAGCCGGCGCCGCCCTTCCCGAGGTGGTGGTGGCGGCCGTCGCCACCGCCGACCTGCCCGACCCCGCCGACCGGGTCCGCGCCACCCTGCACCAGGGCCTCGCCCTCGTCCAGCAGTGGCTGGCCGACGAGCGGTTCGCCGCCGCCAGGCTGGCCCTGCTCACCAGGGACGCGGTCCGTACCGGGCCGGTCGACCGTCCGGTCGATCCCGCCCAGGCCGCCCTGTGGGGCCTGGTGCGCAGCGCGCGGGCCGAGCACCCCGGGCGCTTCGTCCTCGTCGACGCGGCCGGCACCGGCGGGCCGGGCGACGCCCTGCCCGCGGCGCTCGCCGCCGGGGAACCCGAACTCGCGCTGCGGAACGGCCCGCCGCTGCTGCCGCGGCTCGTCCGCGGCGGTCGGCCGGACGGCACGCTGTCCCTGCCGGAGGGCACCGCGTGGCGGCTCACCACCGACGGCCGGGGCTCCGCGGAGGACATCGTGGCGGAGCCCGCTCCGGCGGCCCTCGCCCCGCTGGGCAAGGGCGAGGTACGGATCGCGGTGCGCGCCGCCGGGCTGAACTTCCACGACGTCATCGCCGCGCTCGGCCTGGACCCCGACCCCGAGCAGCAGGGACTGGGCAGCGAGGGCGCCGGGACCGTCGTCGAGGTGGGCCCGGGCGTGGACGACCTGGTGCCCGGGGACCGGGTGATGGGGATCTTCGGGGGCGCGTTCGGCCCGACCGCCGTCGCCGACCGCCGCACCGTCGCCCGGATACCGGCGGGCTGGTCCTTCGCCCGCGCCGCATCCGTGCCGGTGGTGTTCCTCACCGCCTACTACGGTCTGTTCGACCTCGGCGGACTGCGGCGCGGGGAGTCGGTCCTGGTCCACGCGGCGGCCGGCGGTGTCGGCACGGCGGCGGTGCAGCTGGCCCGGCACGCCGGTGCGGAGGTGTTCGCGACCGCCTCCCCCGCCAAGTGGGAGGTCCTGCGGGCCGCCGGACTGGACGACGCGCACATCGCCTCGTCCCGTACCACCGACTTCGCGGAGGAGTTCCTGACGGCCACCGGCGGGCGGGGCGTCGACGTCGTACTGGACAGCCTGGCGCGGGAGTTCGTCGACGCCGGTCTGAGGTTGCTGCCGAACGGCGGCCGGTTCGTGGAGATGGGCAAGACCGACGTCCGTGACCCCGAGGCGGTGGCCGGGCAGCACCCCGGGGTCCGCTACCGGGCGTTCGACCTGATGGAGGCCGGTCCGGAGCGCATCGGCGAGATGCTCGCCGAGATCCTCGACCTGTTCGAACAGGGGGTGCTGCGTCCCCTGCCCGTCACCGGCTGGGACGTCCGGCAGGCCCCGGCCGCCCTGCGCTCGCTCGGCCGGGCCCGGGGGGTCGGCAAGAACGTCCTGCTGCTGCCCGCTGCGCCGGACCCCGAAGGGACCGTCCTGATCACCGGGGCCACCGGCACCCTGGGACGGCTCCTGGCCCGGCACCTGGTCGTCGCGCACGGGACCCGGCACCTGCTGCTGGCCGGCCGCCGGGGCGGATCCGCCGACGGCATGCCGGAGCTGGTGGGGGAACTGACCGGGCTCGGGGCGTCGGTGACCGTCGCGGCCTGCGACGTCGGCGACCGCGCCGCGCTCGCCGCCCTGCTCGGGTCGGTGCCCGCCGCGCACCCGCTGACCGCCGTCGTCCACGCGGCCGGTGTCCTGGACGACGCCACGATCGCCGGACTGACCCCGGACCGGCTCGACCGCGTCCTGCGGCCCAAGGCGGACGCGGCGCTGGCCCTGCACGAACTCACCCGGGACCTCGACCTCGCGGCGCTGGTCCTGTTCTCCTCGGGCGCCGCCCAGTTCGGAGCGGCCGGGCAGGCGAACTACGCGGCCGCCAACGCGGTCCTCGACGCCCTCGCCGCCGAACGCCGGGCCGAGGGGCTGCCCGGGCTGTCCATCGGCTGGGGCCTGTGGGAGGAGCGCAGCGGGATGACCGCCGCGGTCACCGCGGGCCGGGGCGCCGGGGCGGGCGCACTGACCTCGGCGGAGGGCCTCGCGCTGTTCGACGCGGCGCTGGACTCCCCGTACGCCTACCGGCTCGCGGCCAGGATCGCCCCGTCCGTGCTGCGGGCGGACGACCGACTGCCCGCCGTGCTCCGCGGTCTGCTCCGCCCCGCCCGGGCCGGTGCCTCCGCCGCCGCGGAACCGGTCCGCTCGATGGCGCGGCAGCTCGCCGAACTGCCCGAGGCCGAGCTGCACCGCACCCTGCTCGACCTGGTGCGCGGCACCGCCGCGGCGGTGCTCGGCCACAGTTCGCCGAACCTGGTCCGGCCGACCCGCCCGTTCAAGGACGTCGGCTTCGACTCCCTCACCGGGGTCGAACTGCGCAACCGGCTGGCGTCCGCGACCGGGCTGCGGCTGCCGGCGGCGCTCGTCTTCGACCACCCCACGCCGGAGGCGCTGGCACGTCACCTCGCCGAGCGGGCGACCGCTGCCCGCCCGACCGGCGACGCGGCGGTCCGGGCCGGGCTCGACACCCTGGAGACCCTGCTCGACGCCCTGCCGCCGGACGGCGTCAGCGACGAACTCGCCGCCCGGATCAGGGAAGTGCTGTCCCGCCCGCTGCCCGGCGGGACCGCGGCCGGCAGCGTCCGCCCCACGGGCGAGGTGGACGACCTGGCCGCCGACCTGATCGAGGCGGCCAGCGACGACGAGGTGTTCGACTACATCGACCGGCAGCTGGGATCCGCATGACCGGAGCACCGGTCCACGCCGTCCGCGCACCCCGCGCACCCCGCGCACCCCGCGCCCTCCCGGCCGTCCGCGCACCCCGCGCACCCCGCGCCCTCCCGGCCGTCCGCGCACCCCGCGCGGCCAGGGACGAGACCCGAGCAGCCCGAGACGAAAGCAGCGGTGTCCAGTGAGCGACCAGAGGATGCGCGACTACCTCAACCGGGTGACCATCGACCTGCGGGACACCCGGTTGCGGCTCCGGGAGGCCGAGGCCCGCACCAGCGAGCCGATCGCGATCGTGGCGATGAGCTGCCGCTTCCCGGGCGGTGTCCGCACCCCGGAGGACCTGTGGGACCTGCTCGCCGAAGGCCGCGACACCGTCGGGTCCGTCCCCGGGGACCGGGGCTGGGAGACCGCCTGGCCGTCCGGCGGCACCGTCCCCGGGCGGGGGGCGTTCCTCGACGGCGCGGCGGACTTCGACCCGGAGTTCTTCGGCATCTCGCCCCGTGAGGCGGTCGCGATGGACCCGCAGCAGCGGCTGCTGCTGATGGCGTCCTGGGAGGCCGTCGAGCAGGCCGGCATCGACCCGCTCACCCTGCGGGGCAGCCGCACCGGGGTGTACGCCGCGGCGATCGACCAGGGGTACGCGACGCTCGGCTCCGGCGCCGCCGAAGCCGTCCAGGGGTTCCTGATGACGGGGAACTCGATGAGCGTGATGTCCGGGCGGGTGTCCTACGCGCTCGGGCTCGAAGGCCCCGCCGTCACCGTGGACACCGCCTGTTCGGCCTCGCTGGTGGCGCTGCACCTCGCGGCGCGGGCCCTGCGGGCCGGTGAGTGCTCGCTCGCCCTGGCCGGCGGGGTCAGCGTGATGGCGCTGCCGGCGGTGTTCGTCGAGTTCAGCCGGCAGGGCGCGATGTCCGCCGACGGCCGCTGCAAGCCGTTCGCCGCGGCCGCGGACGGCACCGGCTGGGGCGAGGGCGTGGGGATGCTGCTGCTGGAGCGGCTGTCGGACGCGCGCCGCAACGGCCGTACGGTGCTGGCCGTGCTGCGCGGTTCGGCGATCAACCAGGACGGCGCCAGCAACGGCCTGACCGCCCCCAACGGCCCCTCCCAGCAGCGGGTGATCCGAGCCGCCCTCGCCGACGCCGGCCTGACCGCGTCCGAGGTGGACATGGTGGAGGCGCACGGCACCGGTACCACCCTCGGCGACCCGATCGAGGCCGACGCGCTGCTCGCCACGTACGGCCAGGACCGGCCCGCCGGCCGTCCGCTGTGGCTGGGGTCGCTGAAGTCGAACATCGGGCACACCCAGGCCGCCGCCGGGGTCGCCGGGGTGATCAAGGCGGTCCTCGCGCTGCGGCACGGCGTCCTGCCGCGCACCCTGCACGTGGACGCGCCCACCCCGCACGCCGAGTGGTCCTCGGGCGCCGTCGAACTCCTCACCGAGGCCCGTGACTGGCCCGCGCTCGACCGGCCGCGCCGGGCCGGGGTGTCCTCGTTCGGCATGAGCGGCACCAACGCGCACGTCGTCCTCGAACAGGCACCGGAGCCCGAACCGGCCGACGGACCGGAAGCAGCGACCGACGGGCCGGACACCGCGGCCGCGCCGGGCGCCCCCGGGGCCGTGCTGCCCTGGGTGCTCTCCGGCCGCACCGCCTCCGCGCTCGGGGGCCAGGCGGCCCGGCTGCGTGCCCGGCTCGCCACGGACACGCCCGCACGGCCGGCCGACATCGGGTTCTCGCTGGCGACCACCCGGTCCGCCTTCGAGCACCGGGCCGTGGTGATCGGCGACGGACACCCCGAACTGCTGGACGGCCTCGCCGCCCTGTCCGGCCCGGGCACGGACGTCCCCACCGGCCCCGCCCCGGACCCCGCCCCGGCCGCGCCCGCCGACGTCGTCGTGGGCACCGGCCGGGTCGTCGAGGGCCGGACGGCCCTGGTGTTCCCCGGCCAGGGCTCCCAGTGGGCCGGCATGGCACAGGACCTGCTCGCCACCAGCCCCGCCTTCCGGGACCGCCTCGCCGCCTGTGACGCCGCCCTCTCCGCCCATGTCGACTGGCGGCTCCCCGTCGTCCTGGAGGGCGCGCCCGGGGCACCCTCCCTGGAGCGGGTGGACGTGGTGCAGCCGGTGCTGTGGGCGGTGATGGTGTCCCTGGCCGCGCACTGGGAGTCCTGGGGCGTCCGGCCCGACGCCGTGGTCGGGCACAGCCAGGGCGAGATCGCCGCCGCCGTGGTGGCGGGGGCGCTGAGCCTGGAGGACGGGGCGAAGGTCGTCGCCCTGCGCAGCCGGGCCATCCGGGCACTCGCCGGACTCGGCGGCATGGTCGCGGTGTCCCTGCCCGAGGACCGGGTCCGCGCCGAGATCGCCCCCTGGGCCGAGAAGCTGTCGCTGGCCGCCGTCAACGGGCCCGCCGCCGTGGTGGTCTCGGGGGAGCCGGGTGCCCTGGCCGAACTGCTCGCCCACTGCGCCGCCCGGGGCGTACGGGCCCGGTCCGTACCCGTGGACTACGCCTCGCACTCGGCCCAGGTCGAAGGAATCAGGTCCGAGGTGCTGACCGCGCTGGCCGGCGTACGCCCGCTCCCGGCCCGGATCCCGCTCTTCTCCACCGTCACCGGCGACCGGCTCGACACCACGGTCATGGACGCCGACTACTGGTACCGCAACCTCCGCGGGACCGTCCGCTTCGACGCGGCCGTACGCGCCCTGGTCGAGCAGGGCCACGAGGTCTTCGTCGAGGTGTCGCCGCACCCGGTGCTCACCATGGCCCTCCAGGACACCGTCGAGGCCACCGGCGCCGAGGAGCCGCCCGTGGTCGTCGGCACCCTGCGCCGCGACGACGGCGGACTGCGCCGGGCCCTGCGCTCGGCCGCCGAACTGTGGGTGGAGGGCGCGGCCGTCGACTGGTCCGCGGTGTACGACGGCACCGGCGCCCGCCCGACCGCCCTGCCCGGATACCCCTTCCAGCTGCGGCGCTACTGGCTGGAGCCGGAGGCCGCGCCCGACCCCGGACCGGCCGCCGCCGACCCGCACGACACGGCCTTCTGGCACATGGTCGACCACGACGCCCCGGCCGAGATCGCCGCCCGCCTCGCCGTCGACGAGGAGGCCCTCGCCCCCGTCCTGCCCGCCCTGCGCGGCTGGCGCAAACAACGACGCGACGAGAGCGTCGTCGACTCCTGGCGCTACCGCGTCGGCTGGCAGCCCCTGCCCGACCCGCCGGCCGCCACCCCCGCCGTCGGCACCTGGCTCGTCGTCCTGCCCGCCGGACACGCCGACGACGCACGGGTACGCGGCCCGCTGCTCGCCCTCACCGAGGCGGGCGCCACCGTCGTCACCGCCGAACTCACGGCCGACGCCGTCCGCCGCACGGACCTCGCGGACACGCTCGCCACCGCCCTCGGCGACCGCGTCCCGACGGGTGTGCTGTCGCTGCTGGCCGCCGACGACCGGCCCCACCCCGACCACCCGGCCCTGCCCACGGGGACGGCACTCACCGTCGCCCTGGTGCAGGCCCTGGGCGACCTCGCCCTCGCGGCACCCCTCTGGTGCGCCACCACCGGGGCCGTGTCCACGGGCCCGGACGACCCGGTCACCCACCCCCGCCAGGCACTGGTCTGGGGCACCGGACTGGTGGCCGCGCTGGAACTGTCCGCCCGCTGGGGCGGACTCGTCGACCTGCCGCCGGACCTCGACGCCCGCGCCGGGGCCCGGCTCGTCGCGGTACTGACGGCCTCCGGCCCCGGCACGGACGGCGCCGGCCGCGAGGACCAGCTCGCCCTGCGCCCCACCGGCCTGCTGGCCCGCCGGCTGCGGCGCGCCCCCCGGACCGACGGCCGTACGGAGCACTGGAAGCCCCGCGGCACCGTCCTGCTGACCGGCGGCACCGGAGCCGTCGGCCCGCACCTCGCCCGCTGGCTGGCCCGCGGCGGTGCCACCCACCTCGTCCTGCCCGGCCGCCGCGGCCCCCAGGCACCCGGCGCGGCCGAACTCGCCGCGGAACTGGCCGCCCTCGGCGTACGGCTGACGCTGCCCGTCTGCGACCTGGCGGACCGTCAGGCCGTGGCGGCGCTGCTCACCGGCCTGGAGACGGCGGGCGACCCGGTCACCGCGGTCGTCCACGCGGCCGCCTTCGTCGCGCTCGCCCCCCTGGACGCCACACCGATGTCCGCGTTCGAACAGATCGTCGCCGCCAAGGCCGCCGGCGCCGAACACCTCGACGCCCTGCTCGACCGCGAACTCGACGCCTTCGTCCTGTTCTCCTCGATCGCCGGGGTCTGGGGCAGCGGCGACCACGGCGCGTACGCCGCGGCCAACGCCTACCTCGACGCCCTGGCCCAGCACCGCCGGGCCCGCGGCCTCACCGCCACCACCGTCGACTGGGGCATCTGGCAGGCCGAGAACCCCTGGCAGGACCGCCTCGCCGGAGCGGACGCCGACCTGTTCAACCTGGAGCAGCACGGCCTGCCCAGGATCGCCCCCGACCTCGCCGTCCACGCCCTGCAACAGGCACTGGACGACGACGAGACCGTACTCGCCGTCGCCGACGTCGACTGGGAGCAGTTCGCCGCCGTCTTCACCTCCATCCGCCCCAGCCCGCTGCTCACCGGCGTCCCCGAAGCCCGTCGCGCCCTGGAGGCCTCGACCGGCGACACGGCGGCACCCGCCGCCGCGCTGCTGCGCCAACGGCTGGCCGGCCTCGCCGAGTCCGAACAGCACCGCCTGCTGCTCGACCTGGTCCGCACCCACGCGGCGGCCGTCCTCGGCCATCCCTCGGTGGACGCGATCCGGCCCGGCGCGGCCTTCCAGGACCTGGGCTTCGCCTCCCTCACCGCGGTCGAACTCCGCAACCGGCTCAACACCGCCACCGGACTGCGGCTGCCGTCCACCCTGATCTTCGACCACCCGTCGTCCATCGCGCTCGCCCGGGAGGTCCGCGCCGAACTGCTCGACCGGCAGGCCGGCGAGCCGCGCCCCGGCGACCCGGACGCCGCCGCGAACCCGCCCGCGCCCGCTTCCGACGACGAGCCGATCGCGATCGTGTCCATGGCCTGCCGCTTCCCCGGCGGCATCGGCACCCCGGAAGACCTGTGGAGCCTGCTCGCCGCCGGTGGCGACGCCGTCTCGGACCTGCCCGTCGACCGCGGCTGGGACATCGAGTCCCTCTACGACCCCGACCCCGACCGCGCCGGCACCTCGACCACCCGGCGGGGCGGCTTCCTGCACGACGCGGCGGACTTCGACGCGGAGTTCTTCGGCATCTCGCCGCGCGAGGCCCTGGCCATGGACCCGCAGCAGCGGCTGCTGCTGGAGACCAGCTGGGAGGCGATCGAACGCGCCGCCATCGACCCGGTCGCCCTGCGCGGCAGCCGCACCGGCGTGTTCACCGGCGTCAACTACGCCGACTACGCGGCCGTCGTCGCCCGGTCGGAGGAGGGGGACGGCCACCTGCTCACCGGCAGCGCACCCAGCGTCGTGTCCGGCCGGGTCGCCTACACCCTGGGCCTCGAAGGCCCCGCGGTGACCGTCGACACGGCCTGCTCCTCCTCGCTCGTCGCCATGCACTACGCCGGCCGGGCCCTGCGCGGCGGCGACTGCTCCCTCGCCCTGGTCGGCGGCGTCGCCCTGATGGCGACGCCCGGCGCCCTGATCAGCTTCTCCCGTCAACGGGGACTCGCCGAGGACGGCCGCTGCAAGGCCTTCTCGGACGACGCGGACGGCATGGGCATGGGCGAGGGCGTCGGCGTCCTGCTGCTGGAGCGGCTGTCGGACGCCCGCCGCAACGGACACCCGGTGCTTGCGGTGGTCCGCGGCTCCGCCGTCAACCAGGACGGCGCCAGCAACGGACTCTCCGCCCCCAACGGCCCGTCGCAGCAGCGGGTGATCCGGGCGGCGCTCGCGGACGCGGGGCTGTCGGCGTCCGAGGTCGACGTGGTGGAGGCGCACGGCACCGGCACCACCCTCGGCGACCCCATCGAGGCGCAGGCCCTGCTGGCCACCTACGGTCAGGACCGGCCCGCCGAACGGCCCCTGCTGGTCGGCTCCCTCAAGTCCAACCTCGGCCACGCCCAGGCGGCGTCGGGTGTGGCGGGGGTCATCAAGACGGTGCTGTCCATGCAGCACGGGCAGGTGCCCCGCACCCTGCACGTCGGCACGCCCTCCAGCCACGTGGACTGGACGCGCGGCGCGCTGGCCCTCGCGACCGAGCAGCGGCCGTGGCCGTCCCACGGCCGCCCGTTCCGGGCCGGGGTGTCCTCGTTCGGTCTGAGCGGCACCAACGTCCACACCATCCTCGAACACACCCCTCCGGAGGACGACGGTCCGCCGGCCGAGCGCACCCCCCTGCCGGCGGTGCCCTGGCTGCTGTCGGCGAAGAGCCCGCAGGCACTTCGTCTCCAGGCCGACCGCCTGCGCCGCCACCTGGACGGCAACCCCGGCGGCGACCCGCGCGACATCGGATCCGCCCTGCGCACGCGCACCGCCTTCGAGTACCGGAAGGCACTGGTCGGGAACGGGGACCGACTTCGCACCCTGCTGGGCCAGATGGCCGACGACGATTCGGGAACGTGGGACGGCGGTCGCCCGGTCGAGGGTCGTTCGGTGCTGGTGTTCCCGGGTCAGGGTTCGCAGTGGGTGGGGATGGCCGCGGAGCTGTTGGCCGGGTCTGCGGTGTTCGCGGGGCGGATGGCGGAGTGCGGGCGTGCTCTGGCGCCGTACGTGGACTGGTCGTTGGTGGAGGCGTTGGGTTCGGAGGCGCTGTTGGCGCGGGTGGATGTGGTGCAGCCGGTGCTGTGGGCGGTGATGGTGTCGTTGGCGGAGGTGTGGCGTTCGTTCGGTGTGGTGCCGGACGCGGTGGTGGGCCATTCGCAGGGTGAGATCGCGGCGGCCTGTGTGGCTGGTGGTCTGAGTGTGGAGGACGGGGCGCGGGTGGTGGCGCTGCGTTCCCGTGCGATCAAGGTCTTGGCGGGTCGTGGCGGTATGGCGTCGGTGCCGTTGCCGGTGGAGGCGGTGCGGGAGCGGTTGGGGGGCCGGTTGTCGGTGGCGGCGGTGAACGGTCCGTCGTCGACGGTGGTGTCCGGTGACGCCGACGCGGTCACCGCGTTCGTCGAGGAGTTGGTGGGGAAGGGGGTGCGGGCACGTCTGATCGAGGTCGATTACGCGTCGCACTCCGTCCATGTGGAGGAGCTCCGCGAGCGTCTGCTGTCCGACCTGGACGACGTCACCCCTGTCACCGGTTCGGTGGCGTTCTTCTCGACGGTGACGGGTGGTTGGCTGGACACGAAGTCCCTTGACGCGGAGTACTGGTACCGCAATCTGCGGGAGACCGTGGAGTTCGAGCGGGCGACCACGACGCTGCTGGGCGAGGGCTTCCGGTTCTTCGTCGAGTCCAGCCCGCATGCGGTGCTGTCGGTCGCGGTGGGGGAGTCGGTGGAGGCCGCGGGGGTGGACGCGGCGGTGCTGGGGACGTTGCGCCGTGGCGAGGGCGGTCGCGAGCAGGTGCTGCGTGCGGTGGGCCGTGCGTGGGAGCGGGGGTTGGGGGTGGACTGGTCGGGGGCGTTCCCGGAGGCCCGCCGGGTGGACCTGCCGACGTACGCCTTCCAGCGCACCCGCTACTGGCCCGAGTCCGCGCCCACCACGGCGGCCGATGTCAGCTCGGCCGGGCTCGACCCGGCCGACCACCCCGTCCTCGGAGCGGCCGTCGAGCTGGCCGACACCGGTGAACTCGTGCTCACCGGCCGGCTGTCGCTGCGTACCCACCCCTGGCTCGCCGACCACGCCGTGGCCGGTACGGTCCTGCTGCCCGGCGCGGCCTTCGCGGAACTCGCGGTCCGCGCCGCGGACGAGGCCGGATGCCGCACGGTGGAGGAACTGACACTTCAGTCACCGCTGTTGATACCCGCCGACACCGCCGTCCGCCTGCAAGTGCGGGTGGGCGCCGCGGACGCGCACGGCAGCCGCTCGCTGGACCTGTTCTCCTGCCGGGAGGACGCGGCGACCCAGCACTGGACCGCGCACGCGACCGGCGTACTCACCGCCGACGCCACGACCCGTGAGCCGGGGTCCGCTCCCGCACCGGACGACGCCGGCGCCTGGCCCCCGCCCGGCGCCGTCCCGATCCCCGTCGACGACCTGTACGAGCGGTTCGACGCCTCCGGGTACGGCTACGGACCCGCCTTCCGCGGGCTCACCACGGCCTGGCGCCGGGGCGAGGAGATCCTCACCGAGGTACGCCTGCCCGAGGACCAGCACCGGTCCGCCTCCGCCTACGGTGTGCACCCCGCCCTCCTGGACGCTGCCCTCCAGGGGCTGTTCCTGCGCGCCCAGCAGGAGGACGGACCCGACCCGGACCGGCCCTCCGCCGGACTGCCGTTCTCCTGGAGCGGAATCAGGCTGCACGCCTCCGGAGCCACCGTGCTCAGGGTGCGGCTCGGTCTCCGGCCCGACGGATCGGTGTCGATCGACGCGACCGACCCGAACGGCCTCCCGGTCGCGTCGGTCGAGGCGCTCGCCGTCCGCCCGGTCGACCTCGACACCCTCCGCCCGGGCGCGGGCCCGGAGTCCCTCTACCGGCTGCGGTGGTCGGCGGCGCCCGCCACCGCACCCGCCGACGCCCTCGGGCACTGGGCGGTCCTCGGCGGCCGGGACCTCTTCCCGGACAGCTATCCGGACCTGGCCGCGCTCGGTGCCGCGCTGGACGGCGGAGCGCCGTCGCCCGCCGCCGTGCTGGCGTGGTGCGACCACGCCCCGGAACTCCCGGTCCCGCCCGACGCCGCATCCGTGCACACCGCCCTCGACGACGCCCTGCGGCTCGTCCAGGACTGGCTGGCCGACCCGCGGTGGGACGACGGCACCCGGCTCGTGCTCGTCACCCGGGGCGCGGTGTCCACGGCGGCCGGTGAAGACGTCACCGACCTCACCGGCGCGGCGGTCCGCGGCCTGGTCCGCTCCGCCCAGTCCGAGCATCCGGACCGCTTCCTGCTGATCGACACCGACGACCCGGCGGCCGTGACCGGCCTGCTGCCCCGGGCACTGGCCGGAACGGAACCCCAACTGGCGATACGCGGCGGGGAGCTGCTCGCCGCCCGCCTCACCAGGGCCACCGTCGCGACGGACCCCGACCAGGCCCCGGACACGCCGTCCGGCATCGCCGCGACCGGGGGAACCGTCCTCGTCACCGGGGCCGGCGGCACGCTCGGCGGCCTGGTGGCACAGCACCTCGTGACCGCGCACGGCGTACGGAACCTGCTGCTCGTCGGCAGGCGGGGCGCGGACGCCCCGGGCCTGGCCGACCTCGCCGCCGAACTGCGCGGCCTCGGCGCCCGGGTGGACGTGGCGGCCTGCGACGTCGCCGACCGGGACGCGCTCGCCGCGCTGCTCGCCGGTGTCCCCGCCGACCGTCCGCTGAGCGCGGTCGTCCACGCGGCCGGCGTCCTGGACGACGGGACGGTCGAATCGCTGACCCCCGGGCGGATGCGCCACGTCCTGCGGCCCAAGGTCGACGCGGCCCTCAACCTGCACGCCCTCACCCGTGATCTGCCGCTGTCGGCCTTCGTCCTGTTCTCCTCCGCGTCCGCGACGGTCGGCAACGCCGGGCAGGCCAACTACGCGGCCGCCAACGCCTTCCTCGACGCGCTCGCCCAGCACCGCCGGGCCCTGGGACTGCCCGCCCAGTCCCTCGCCTGGGGCCTGTGGGAGCGCCGCAGCACCATGACCGGCACGCTCACCGCCGCCGACCTGCGGCGGATGTCCCGGGGAGGTACGGCGGCCATCGGCAGCGACGAGGGTCTGGCCATGTTCGACGCGGCGCTCACGCTGGACGAACCGCTGCTCGTCCCGGTCAGGATCGACCTCGGCCGGCTCCGGACGGCTGCCCGGACCGGACCCGTTCCGGCCCTGCTCTCCGCCCTGGTCCCCGGCACCGCACGCCGCCCGGCGTCCGGGGCCGACGCCGCCGGAGCGGACTCGCTGCGCCGCCGGCTGACCGGCCTCACCCCGGAGGAACGCGTCGCCACCCTGCTCGAGCTGGTACGGAGCCGGGCCGCCGAGGTCCTCGGCCACGGCGGAGCCGGGGCCGTCGACCCGGACCAGGCGTTCAAGGACCTCGGCTTCGACTCGCTCACCTCCGTCGAACTCCGCAACCGCCTCAGCGCCGCCACCGGCCGCCGGCTGCCCGCGACCCTGGTCTTCGACCACCCCACCCCGGCCGCCGTCGCCGCCCACCTCAGCGGGCGCCTGGTACCCGACGGGGCCGGCGACCCCGTCGGCACCGGGAAGGCCACCGAGGCGCACCTCGCGGACCGGCCGGAGACACCGGACACGCCGGCTCCCGCCGCCGCCGACATCAACGCCATGGCCGTCGACGAACTCGTCCGGATGGCCCTGGGCGGCGAACGTGACTGACCGACAGCCGCAGAAGGAGAAGACCAACCCCATGCCCACCGACACGGACCAGGTGGTCGCCGCCCTGCGAGCCTCGCTGCTGGACAACCAGCGCCTGCAGCAGGAGAACCGACGGCTGCGCGACGAATCCGCCGAGCCCATCGCCGTCGTGGCGATGAGCTGCCGCTACCCCGGTGGCGTGCGTACCCCGGAAGACCTGTGGGAGCTGCTGCTCAAGGAACGCGACGCGGTCTCGCCGTTCCCCACCGACCGCGGCTGGGACGTCGAGGGCGGCTTCGACGCCGACCCCGACGCCCCCGGCACCTTCTACGTCCGTGAAGGCGGCTTCCTCCACGACGCGACCGGCTTCGACGCCGGCTTCTTCGGCATCTCCCCGCGGGAGGCCCTGGCCATGGACCCGCAGCAGCGGCTGCTGCTGGAAGCCTCCTGGGAGGTGGTGGAACGCGCGGGCATCGACCCGACGACCCTGCGCGGCAGCCGCACCGGCGTCTACACCGGAGTGATCTACAGCGAGTACGGCTCCCGGCTCGGCCGGGTGCCCGAGGAAGTGGAAGGCTTCCTCGGCACCGGCACCATTCCCAGCGTGGCCTCGGGCCGGATCGCCTACACGCTGGGCCTGGAAGGCCCGGCGGTCACCCTGGACACCGCCTGCTCGTCCTCCCTGGTCGCCGTCCACCTCGCCTGCCAGGGGCTGCGCGACGGCGACACCACCCTCGCCCTGGCCGGCGGGGTGACCGTGATGTCCACGCCCGGCCTGTACGTCGGATTCAGCCGTCAGCGCGGCCTGGCACCCGACGGGCGCAGCAAGTCCTTCTCGTCCGCGGCGGACGGAGCCGGGTTCGGGGAGGGCCTCGGCCTGCTCCTGCTCGAACGGCTCTCGGACGCCCGCCGCAACGGGCACCCGGTCCTGGCCGTCGTCCGCGGCTCGGCCGTCAACCAGGACGGCGCCAGCAACGGCCTGACCGCCCCGAACGGGCCCGCGCAGCAGCGCGTCATCAACGCGGCGCTCGCCCGTGCCGGACTCGCCCCGTCCGAGGTCGACATGGTGGAGGCGCACGGCACCGGCACCGTCCTCGGCGACCCCATCGAGGCGCAGGCGCTCATGGCCGCGTACGGGCAGGACCGGCCCGCCGGGCGGCCGTTGCGGCTGGGATCGCTGAAGTCCAACCTGTCCCACACCCAGGCCGCCGCAGGCGTCGGCGGGGTGATCAAGTCGGTGCTCGCGATGCGGCACGGCGTGATGCCGCGCACCCTGCACGTCGACCGTCCCTCGTCCCGGATCGACTGGACCGAGGGAGCCGTCTCCCTGCTCACCGAGGCCGCCCCCTGGCCGGAGACGGGCCGTCCGCGCCGGGCCGGGGTGTCCTCCTTCGGCGCCAGTGGGACCAACGCCCACGTCGTCCTCGAACAGGCCCCGGCCGACCCGGCGGCCTCCGACGGGCCCGCCACGCCGGAACCGGTACTCCCCGCCGTTCCCTGGATCCTGTCGGCGCGCACTCCGGACGCGCTGCGCGCCCAGGCGACGGCGCTGCACGAGCGGGTGGTGGCGGACCCGGGCCTGAGCGTGGCGGACGTGGGTCTCTCACTGGTGGCAGGGCGTTCGCGGTTCGCGGAGCGTGCGGTGGTGGTGGGGGCGGACCGGGGCGAGCTGCTGGCCGGTGTCGCCGCCCTGTCGCGGGGCGTGGGCTCGGCGGCCGTGAGGGTCGGCGGTGGGCCGGTCCCGGGTCGTTCGGTGCTGGTGTTCCCGGGTCAGGGTTCGCAGTGGGTGGGGATGGCCGCGGAGCTGCTGGCCGGGTCTGCGGTGTTCGCGGGGCGGATGGCGGAGTGCGGGCGTGCTCTGGCGCCGTACGTGGACTGGTCGTTGGTGGAGGCGTTGGGTTCGGAGGCGCTGTTGGCGCGGGTGGATGTGGTGCAGCCGGTGCTGTGGGCGGTGATGGTGTCGTTGGCGGAGGTGTGGCGTTCGTTCGGTGTGGTGCCGGACGCGGTGGTGGGCCATTCCCAGGGCGAGATCGCCGCGGCGGTGGTGGCGGGCGGTCTGAGCATCGACGACGGGGCGCGGGTGGTGGCGCTGCGTTCCCGCGCGGTGGGGGCGTTGGCGGGCCGTGGCGGGATGGCATCGGTGCCCCTGCCGGCAGACGTGGCACGGGAGCGCATCGCCCCGTGGGCGGGCCGGCTCTCGGTGGCGGCGGTGAACGGCCCTTCGTCGGTGGCGGTGTCGGGTGACGCGGACGCGGTGGCGGCACTGGTGGCGCAACTCCTTGAGGAAGGCGTGTGGGCGACTCGCATCGAGACCGACTTCGCGTCGCACTCCTCGCACGTGGAGCAGATCCGCGAGCGCCTGCTTTCCGACCTGGACGGGATCACCCCCCTCGCAGGTGCCGTGCCGTACTGGTCCAGCGTGACCGGCGGCCTGCTGGACACGAAGTCCCTGGACGCTGAGTACTGGTACCGCAACATCCGGCAGACCGTCGAGTTCGAGCGGGCGACCCGCTCGCTCCTCGCGGCCGGGCACCGCGTCTTCGTCGAGTCCGGCCCCCAGCCCGCCCTGATGTACGCGATCGAGGACACGGCTGCCGACGCCGGCGCCCCCGACACGCTGCTGCTCGACACCCTGCGACGCGGGGCCGGAGGACTCCACCGGTTCCAGCTCGCGCTCGCCGAGGCACACGTCCGGGGCCTGCGGGTCGACTGGGAGCGGTTGTTCGCCGGAACCGGCGCCCGGCGGGTGGACCTGCCCGCCTACGCCTTCCAGCGCCGCCGCTACTGGCTCGACGCCGTGCCGGCCGACCGGGACCAGGCGGCCGTCGGCCAGTCCGCCGTGGACCACCCGCTGCTCGGCGCCGCGGTCGAACTGCCCGACGACGCGGGCACGCTCTTCACCGGCCGGCTCTCCCCGGCCACCCACCCCTGGCTCGTCGACCACGCCGTGGCCGGAGCCGTGATCGTGCCCGGCGCGGCCCTCGTGGAGCTGGCCGCGCACGTGGGCCGCCGCCTCGGCTGCGCCCTCGTGGAGGAGCTGACCCTCGCCGCCCCGCTGCTGCTGCCCGACGATCAGGCGGTGCAACTGCGCGTACGGGTGGGTGCCGAGGACGGCACGGGACGGCGCCCGGTGGAGTTCCACTCCCGGCCCGAGGCCGCCCCCGGCTCCGCCGAACGGCCCTGGACCCGGCACGCGACCGGCGCGGTCGGCCCCCGGGAGCCCTCGGCCGACCGGGACGACACGACCGGCCGGGACGACACGTCCGACCGGGACGACACGACCGAACCGGTCGGCACCTGGCCCCCGCCCGACGCGGTCCCCCTCGACGTGGACGCACTGTACGGGCTGCTCGAAGCCCGGGGCGTCGCCTACGGCCCGGCGTTCCGGGGCCTGCGCGCCGCCTGGCGCACCGCGGACGCGATCCACGCCGAAGTGGCCCTCCCCGACGGCCTCCCCGGCACCGGGGCGGACAGTTTCGGCGTGCACCCGGCCCTCCTGGACGCGGCCCTCCAGACGACCGGTCTGCGCGACGGCGTCGCGAGCCCGGAGCCCGCCGACGGCGTCCCGCTGCCGTTCTCCTGGCAGCGGGTCGCGATCGAACCCTCCGACGCGACGGTCCTGCGTGTCCGGCTGCGCCCCGACGGCCCCGACGCCGTCACCGCGCTGATCACCGATCCGTCGGGGAGCACCGTGGCGACCGTCGGCTCGCTCACCCTGCGCACGGCGTCCACCGCCGCACTGCGGGCGTCCTCCGGCTCCGTCTTCCACGTCGGCTGGACGCCGGTCGCTGCCGGGCCCGGTCCGCGCCCGGTCACCCGCTGGGGCCTCCTCGGCCCGCGGGACGAGCGGGTACTGCCGGCCGCCTTCCCCACCGAACCCCCGTCCGCGACACCCGACGCGATGCTGCTGACCTGCCCTCCGTCCGCCGGGACCGTGACTGCCGACACCGCGACTGCCGAGACCGTGACCGCGAACGGTGCGACCGCGGACGCCCCCGCCCGGGACGCGGACCCCGCGGCGGTGCACGCGGTCGCGTCCGGGGTCCTGGACCGCCTCCGGGCCCACCTGGCCGACGACACCACCGCCCGGACACCCCTGGTGGTGCTCACCAGGGGTGCGGCCGGCCCGTTCGGCGCGCAGCCGCAGCCGGCGGACCTCGGCGCGGCGGCCGTCTGGGGCATGCTCAGGGCCGCTCAGCTCGAACACCCGGACCGGTTCGTGCTGTTGGACGTCGAAGGGCCGGACGCTGACGGTCTCGGCGACGCGCTCGCCGACCTGCTCGCCACGGGCGAACCGCAGGCGGCCCTGCGCGGCGGCGCCCTGTACGCGCCCCGACTGGTGAGGCCGCCGGCCACCGCCACGAACGCCACGAACGCCACGAACGCCGCCCCCGCGTCCACTCCCGCGCCCACTCCCGGGACAGCGGCCCGGCCGGCCGGCGCGTTCGGACCGGCCGACGGGACGGTCCTGCTGAGCGGCGGCGGCGCTCTCGCGGCCGTCCTGGCGCGCCACCTGGTCGCCGCGCACGGGGTGCGCCACCTCCTCGTGCTGAGCCGCCGCGGCGCCGACGCCCCCGGCATGCCGGAGCTGACGGCGGAGCTTTCCGGGGCCGGAGCGGAACTGACCGCCCTCAGCTGTGATGTGTCCGACCGTCAGGCCCTGGCCACCGCCCTGGCAGGCATCCCCGAACACCGTCCCCTGTGCGCCGTGGTCCACACCGCCGGAGTGCTCGACGACGGTCTGCTGGACGGGCTGACGGGGGAGCGGATGAGCAGCGTCCTGCGGCCCAAGGTCGACGCCGCCCACCACCTCGACCGGCTGACGCGCGGAGCGGACCTCGCCGCGTTCGTCGTCTTCTCCTCTGCCGCGGGCGTGCTGGGCAGCCCCGGACAGGCGTCCTACTCGGCCGCCAACGCCGCGCTGGACGCCCTCGTCGCGGAACGCCGACGGCTCGGGCTCCCCGGCCTGTCCCTGGCCTGGGGGCCCTGGGAGCGGGTGAGCGGGATGACGGCGGAGCTCGGCGGCGCCGAACGGCGGCGCATCGACCGGCGCGGCGCCCGCGGCCTCTCCGACGAGGAGGCCATGGCCCTGCTGGACAGCGTGTGCGTCCCGGACGCCGCCCCGTCGGCAGGCGGGAGTCCCGTCGTCCTGGCCCACCTGGACCTGACCGTGCGCGGCGACGGCCCGGTGCACCCGATGCTGCGCTCCCTGGTCCGCCGCGGCCCGACCGCGACGACCGGGGCGAAGGGGACGCCGACCGCCGCCGCAGCGCTCCGGCATCGGCTCGACACCGCCGCCGACGAACAGGGACGTGAGCTGGTCCTGCGCGAACTCGTCCTCGCCGAGGCCGCCGAAGTCCTCGGCCACAGCGACTCCGGGGCGCTGTCCGCGACGGTGCCCTTCCTCTCCGTCGGATTCGACTCGTTGACCGCGGTGGAGCTGCGCAACCGGCTGGCCGCCGCCACCGGACTGCGGCTGCGGCCCTCCGCCGTCTTCGACAGCGGCACCCCCGCCGCGCTCGCGGCGCGCCTCGCCGCCGAGGCCCGGCCGGAGGACACCCCCAGGGCCGGAACGGCACCCGCGGCCGGAACCCCCGCGGCCGGAGCCTCCGTGTCCGGCACCGACGCCGTCGACAGCGACCCGGTGAGCGTGCTGTTCCGCCAGGCCTGCGCACTCGGCCGGATCGACGAGGGCATCGCCCTGCTCAAGAACGCCTCCGCCCTGCGCCCGGCCTTCCACCGCGGCGGCGACCTCGCGGCCGCCGGCACCGGCCCGCGGCTGCTGCGCCTGAACGAGCGAGCCGACGCCCCCGTACTCGTCTGCTTCGGCTCCGTCGTCGCGCTCGGCGGCGCCCACCAGTACGCCCGCTTCGCCGCCCGCTTCCGGGACCGCTACGCCGTGGCCGCCCTGGACGCCCCCGGATTCGTCCCCGAGCAGGAACTGCCCGCCGACATGTCGGCCCTGCTGGACTTCCACGCGACGACACTGCTTCGGGAACTGCCCGGACGGACGCTCGTGCTGGCCGGCTCCTCCTCCGGCGGCACGCTCGCCCACGGAGTGGCCGCCGCGCTGGAACAGCGCGGCGAGGGCCCGGCGGCCGTGGTGCTGCTGGACACCTACCTCTCCGACAACCAGGGCATCACCCAGTTCAACGACGTCCTGCTGGGCGGCATGTTCGCCCGCGAGGACCGGGCGGCCCCGATGGACGGGACCAGGCTGACCGCGATGGGCGGCTACTTCCGTTTGCTCGACGACTGGAAGCCCCCGGCGGTCCGCGCCCCGCTGCTGCTGGTCCGCGCTTCCACCCCGCTCGGTCGCCCGTCGGCCGAAGCGGGCGACTGGCGCTCGACCTGGGCCGGCGCCGACAGCGTCGTCGACGTCCCCGGAGACCACTTCTCGATCATGGAACAGCATGTCGCGACCACCGGCGACGCCGTCGCCGGCTGGCTCGACAGCACCCTCCGCACCCCCGGTGCCCGGTGAAAACGAAGGAGAAGCCGTTGACCACGGCCCCGTACGACGATTCCCCCCCGCGACAGGCCCTCACCGTGCTGGGAGCCGGGGTGATGGGCGTCGGAATCACCGTCCTCGCCCTCGGACACGGCCTGCCGGTCCAGCTGGTCGACATCGACCGCGAACGGCTCGACCGGGCCGCGGACCTGATCGACGGCGAACTCCGGCTCGCCGAACTCATGGGCGCCCTGCCCGCCGGGACGCCCCTCGGCGCCCTGGCCACCGGCACCTCGCTCGAGGCCGCCGCCGGAGCCACCGCCGTCGTCGAGGCGGTCACCGAGAACGCCGCGACCAAGGCCGCCGTCCTGTCCGAGGTCTCCAAACTGGTCCGGCCCGGAACCCTGCTGATCACCAACACCTCCTCCATCCCCGTCGACGAACTGGCCGGGGCCCTGGAACGGCCGGAGGAACTGGTCGGCACCCACTTCATGAACCCGCCCTACCTGATCGGAACCGCCGAAGTGGTCCGCGGCGCCAGGACCGGGGACGCCACGATGGCCGCCGTGGCGGCCCTGCTCACGACCCTGCGGCGGCGCGCGGTGGTCGTCCGGGACGCGCCCGGCTTCGTGACCAGCCGCATCCTGCACCCGATGATCAACGACGCGGCCCGGGTCGTGGAGGAGGGAACGGCGACCGCCGAGGACGTCGACGCCCTGATGCAGGGCTGTCTGGGACACCCCACCGGCCCGCTGCGCACCGCGGACCTGATCGGCATCGACAACCTTGTCGACTCCCTCACCGTGCTCCACGAACGCACCGGCGACGACGGCTGCCGCCCGACCGAACTGCTGCTCCGGCTGGTCCGCGAGGGGCGGTTGGGCCGCAAGTCCGGACGCGGCTTCTACGACTACGCCTGAGCACCCCACCTGTTCACCCCGACGAGGAGAAGGCCATGACCGCAGCGAACACGCCCGACACCCAGGACCTGGAGAAGGAACTCCTGGGATTCCTGGAAGCACGCACCGGAACCGCCTGGGACGCCGACACCGACCTGTTCGGCGCCGGCGGCCTGTCGTCCCTCTTCGCCATGCAGGTGGTGGTGCACCTGGAGAAGACCTACGCCGTCGCCGTCCGCGGCGCGGACCTGCGGCTGGACAACTTCCGCACCGTACGGCGGATGGCGGAGCTGGTGGACCGGCTCCGGGTGTCCGCCGCCGGGGGCCGGCATGGGTGAGGACCTGAGCGGCGCCACGACCTCCGTCACCCTGCGGGTCGGCGACCGGGCGGGGGAGTGGGACCGGACCGGCCTGATCCCGCTGGACCTGCTCCGCGAACTCGGCGCCGAGGGCAGGCTGTGCGCCGAAGTCCCGGAGCAGTACGGCGGCTGGGGGCTCAGCAGCACGCGCAGCGGCGCGTACACCGCTCACGTGGGCGGCCTGTGCAGTTCGCTGCGCAGCGTGATGACCTCCCAGGGCATGGCGGCATGGACCGTCCAGCGCCTGGGCACCGCCGAGCAGTCGGCCGTCCACCTCCCCCGGCTGACCGGCGGCGCACTGGCGGCGGTCGGCTTCAGCGAGCCCGGCGCCGGCAGCGACCTCGCGGCGATGACGACGACCGTCCGCCGCGACGGGGACGCGGTCGTCGTCGACGGGCACAAGAAGTGGGTGACCGCCGCCCACTACGCCGACCTGCTGGTCGTCGTCGGCCGCTACGAGGACGGCGCGGCGGCCGTCGTGGTGCCCGCCGACACGCCCGGCGTGCGGATCGAGCGGATCGCCGACCCGCTCGGCTGCCGCGCGGCCGGGCACGCCGACGTCCACCTCGACGGGGTGCGGCTGCCGGCCGACAGCGTCCTGGGCGGTCACGGACTGCCGCCCGCCCTGCTGGTGACGACCGCGCTCGCCTACGGGCGGATGTCCGTCGCCTGGGGGTGCGTGGGCATCCTGCGGGCCTGTCTGGCGGCGGCCACCGCGCACGCCGCCGGACGGGAGCAGTTCGGCAGGCCGCTGGCGGAGCACCAGCTCGTCGCCGGACACCTCGCGGACCTCTACACGGCCGAGCAGGTGGCCACGCGGGTCTGCGAGCACGCGAGCCGGTGCTGGGACGAAGGGTCGCCGGACCAGGTGGTGGCGACCGTACTGGCCAAGCACGTCAGTGCGACCCAGGCCGCCCGGGGCGCAGCGACGGCCGTCCAGGTACTGGCCTCGGCCGGGTCCCGGGACGGGCACGCGGTGGCCCGGGCGTACCGGGACGCCAAGCTGATGGAGATCATCGAGGGAAGCAACGAGCTGTGCCGGCTGATGCTGGCACAGCACGCCCTCGCCGGTACGGGGGCACCGTGACCGGGCCCGCGGACGCGACGACGAGGAAGGACGACATGGCCGAGATCGTCAAGTGCCTGGTCTGGGACCTGGACGACACCCTCTGGCAGGGCACCCTGCTGGAGGACGGCGAAGTGCACCTGCCGGACGAGGTGCGCAAGGTGGTGATCGAGCTCGACTCGCGCGGCATCCTCCAGTCCGTCGCCAGCCGCAACGACCACGAGCACGCCTGGGCCCGGCTGGAGGCGTTCGGCCTGGCCGAGTACTTCGTCCTGCCGGAGATCGGGTGGGGCGCCAAGTCCGAGTCGGTGCGGCGGATCGCCGACCGGCTGAACTTCGCGCTGACGGCCGTCGCCTTCGTCGACGACCGGGCCGCCGAACGCGCCGAGGTGGCCTTCCACCTGCCCGACGTACGGTGCTACCCGGCCGAGGAGGTCCTCGGCCTCCCCGAACTCGCCGAGTTCACCCCCGCGACCAGCACCGTCGACTCCCGGCGGCGGCGCCGGATGTACCAGGCGGGCTTCCGCCGGGAGGCCGAGCGGGCGGCCGCCCCCGGTTCCGACGAGGAGTTCCTGCGCTCCCTGGACCTGCGGATGCGGATCGGCCGGGCCACCGGCGAGGAGCTGTCCCGGGTCGAGGAACTCACCCTGCGCACCAGCCAGATGAACGCGACCGGGGTCCACTACCCGGACGCGGTGCTGCGCGGCCTGATCACCGACCCCCGGCACGAGGTCCTGGTGGTCACCCTCACCGACCGCTTCGGCCCGCACGGCGCGGTCGGCGTCCTGCTGCTGGAGCGGCACCCGGGTCTGTGGCACCTCAAGCTGCTCGCCACCTCCTGCCGCGTGGTCGCCTACGGCGCCGGTGCGACCCTGCTGAACTGGCTGGCCGACACCGCCGCCCGGTCCGGGGCCCACCTGGTCGCGGACTTCCGGGCGACCGACCGCAACCGGATGATGGAGATCGCCTACCGGTTCGCGGGCTTCGAGGGCCTGGACGAGGCCCCGTGCCCGTGCGCGGCCGTCCTCGACCCGGCTCCGGAGGGCACCGGGCTCCAGCGCCTGCACCTCGCCCCCGGCCCGCGTGTGGTGTCCACCGTCATCGACGTGGACGCACCCGACCTGAGCGTGCCGGAAGGGGGCCCGGGAACGTCGTGACCGCCGCGGGGCCGGCGCTCCCGGGCCCCGGGAGCGCCGGCCCCGGCCCGCCGTCCTCAGCGCTTGCGGACGAGCGTGATCCCGTCGGCCATCACCAGCAGGGACAGCTCCACCCGGGGGTCCTCGTGCAGCAGCCGGTTCAGAGCCCGGACCCCGGCGGTCTCCGGGTCGACGGCGGCCGGATCGACGACCCGGCCGAAGAAGAGGGTGTTGTCGACCACGATCAGTCCGCCGGTGCGCAGCAGCGCCAGCGAAGTCTCGTAGTAGGAGACGTAGTTGGTCTTGTCCGCGTCGATGAACACCAGGTCGAAGCTCTCCGGCCCGCGCTCCGCCAGCAGCGCGTCCAGGGTCGCGGTGGCATCGCCGATCCGCAGGTCGATCCGCGAGTCGACCCCGTCCCGCTTCCAGAAGTCGGAGCCGATGGCCGGCCACCGGTCGTCGATGTCGCAGGACACCAGCACCCCGTCGGCCGGGAGCGCGCGGGCCATGCACAGGGTGCTGTAGCCGGTGAAGGTGCCGATCTCCAGCACCGCCCGCGCCCCCGTCAACCCGACCAGCAGAGAGAGCAGTTGGCCCTCCTCCGCCATCACCTGCATGGCGGTCCCGCCCGGCAGGTCCGCGGTGGCCTCCCGCAGTTCCCTGAGCAGATCGTCGTCACGGAGGGAGACCTCCCGGACGTAGGCGAGCAGGTCGTGGGTGGTTTCTGTCTGGTGGGCCATGGCGCGGGGGTCCTCTCGAGGCAGATCGGGACGGAGCAGATCGGGACGGAGCAGATCGGGCCGAAGGAGATCGGGCCGAAAAAGCGTCGCGGGCAGGGGAACCGGGCGGCCGGGTGCCCGTCACCGGGCCGCCGGGACGGTCACCCGGCGCGCATGTACGGGTGGTCGTGCTGCCGCACGGCGACCGCCTGCGCCCGCTCGCGGGCGTACGCCCGCAGCAGCGCGTCCAGCCGGTAGCGGCCCCCCGCCGGCTCACCCAGCAGATTCGCCTCGACCAGGGCCTCCAAGGCCTCCTCGGCCTGCGCCTCGGAGCAGCCGAACATCACCGCGACCTTGCTGCTGGAGACCGAACGCGATCCGGTGGCCCCCAGCGCGCTGAACACCTCGGCCGGGTCGACCCCGGTCCGGGCCGTCCGCCGGAGCCCGGCGACCTCGGCGTCGAAGCAGGACCGGACGCCGAGGTCGCCCGCGCTCAGTTCGTCCAGCAGCCGCGGGGCGTCCGTGAGCCGCCGGGCGAAGTGCCCGATGGTCCAGTGCGGGCGCTCCAGCAGCCTGGTCCCCGCGATCCGGATCGCCAGCGGCAGGCCCGCGCAGACCGTCAGCACCGAACGGGCCGACCGCGGTTCGGCACCGATCCTGGCCGGGCCGACGATGCTGCCCAGCAGCTCCAGCGAGCCGGCCTCGTCCAGCGGGTCGAGCACGAGCGGGGACGCCCCCTCCAGATCGGCCAGCCGCCGTCGGCTGGTCACCAGCAGTCTGCTGCCCCCGCTGCCCGGGATCAGCGGCCGCACCTGCGCGGCGCTGGAGGCGTTGTCGAGCACCACCAGCAGACGGCGGCCCGCGGTGAGCGAGCGGTAGAGGCTCTCCCGTTCCGACTCCTCCCCGGGTATCTCGTCCCGGGGAACACCGAGGTCCGCCAGGAACCGCGGCAGCACCGCCCGGGCGGTCAGCGGCCGCTCGGCCCCGCCGAGATCCGCGTAGAGCTGGCCGTGCACCGAGGAAGCGCGCACGGCGTGCGCCGCTTGCAGGGCCAGCGCGCTCTTGCCGACACCGCCCCGGCCGGTCACCACCGCCGTCGCCACCATGCCCGCAGGCATGGTGGCGGTCGTCAGGAAGTGCTGCAGCCGCGCCAGCGCACCGGAGCGTGCCGCCAGCGGCAGCGGAACCGAGGGCAGCTGCGCCGGGCTCGGCCAGCGGGAACTCTCCCAGGCGGCGGCCGGCGCCGGCGCGACGGCCGCCGCCTGGGCCTTCGCGGGCTGCTCCAGCGGGTCGGGCGCGCGGGGCCGGTCGTGGGCCGAGAGGATGTGCTGGTGGACCTCGCGCAGATCGCTGCTCGGCTCGGCGCCGAGCTGCTCGACGAGCAGCGCCCGGGTGCGCTGGTAGAGGTCCAGGGCCTCCGACTGCCGTCCCGAGCGGCTCAGTGCCAGCATCAACTTGCCCGCCAGGGCCTCCCGCAAGGGGTGCTTGCGTACCAGCCGCACCAGCTCCGGCACGACCTCGGCGTGCCGCAGCAGCGCCAGCTCCGTGTCGAACCGCAACTCCATGGTCTGCAGGCGGAGCTCCTGGAGGTAGCGGCCCTCGACGTCGCGCAGCGTCTGCGACGGGATGTCCGCCAGCGGCTCCTCGCGCCACAGGGCGAGCGCCCCGGCCAGCTCGGCGGAGGAGCCCTCCAGATCTCCGCGCTCGGCGAGCTCCGCCGCGCGCCGCCGGTGGGCCGTGAACTGCCCGAGATCGCTCTCGTGCTCGCCGAGTTCGAGGAGGTAGCCGGGTGCCCGGGTGAGGATCCGGGCGGAGGCGCGCTCGCCCAGCGACTGCCGCAGGCGCATCACATAGGTGCGGACGGTCGCGGCCGCACTCGGCGGCGGGGAGCCGTCCCAGACGTACTCGGCGATCCGGTCGACCGAGATCACCCGGTTGGCGTTGAGGAGGAGCGCTGCCATGACCACGCGCTGCCTCGGCGCCGACACGTGCACCTCGCACGCGTTCAACCGGACCGAAAGCGGGCCCAGCAACAGGAAGTTCAAGGGGGAGTCCTCTTCGTCGTACGACCGGCGGGCAAGACTGCCTACAGCCTCTTGGGCGACCGTGTACGGGTCAACGCGGTCCCGTCGGGTCTAGGTGTATTCCTAGAGCGCAGGTCTTGTGCTCCTGCCGGGTTTACGCTGCGCGGTACCGTCACGGCGGTCACGACCGGGCCGCCCGCCACGGCCCACCGGCCGGTGAAGCCGCTCGCCACCGCACCGTCGCCGACCCCGCGGCCCGCCACGGGGTGCCGTCGCCTCCTCGGCCGGATCCGCGGTGCACGGTCCTGCCGGACTGTCACCGCCGAGCCGGAGCCGAGCGAATCCCACAGGATTGCCCCGCGCCGCAACGCTCCGCTCCCGTCATTCACCGAAGCGACGGCCCGAATTGAATCCGGACCCGAGTGGCCGGATTCGTACCGATGCGCACTTGCTGACATTCCGAGTGGCATGGCAGGCTGTCATATGCGCTGTCCGTGACTCGCCGATCGCCGCCGGTCACCGTCGCTCGGAGCCTCCCGTATCACCGCGTAACAGGCGGTCCGCCGGTGCGGAGGACGTCCCGCGTGGTCACCACACCCTGCCCGCCGGCACTGCGCGGATTTCGAGAAAGGAATGTAAGGCCGACATGACCTCCCCCTCCTTGGACAGCGACCTGTGGTGCCGTCGCTTCCATCCCTCGCCGACGGCCGCACGCCGACTGGTCTGCTTCCCGCACGCCGGCGGCTCGGCGAGTTTCTACTTCCCGGTGTCCGCCGCACTGAGCGGCCCGGTCGACGTCCTGGCCGTGCAGTACCCCGGCAGGCAGGACCGCCGGGAGGAACCCGGCGTCCAGGACCTGCACCGCACGGCCGACGAGGTGGCCGAGGCGCTGCGCCGCCGGGACGACCTCCCGCTGACCCTCTTCGGACACAGCATGGGCGCGCTCGTCGCCTTCGAGGTGGCCCGGCGGATCGAGCGCGCGGGAGGTCGGATCGAGCACCTCTTCGTCTCCGGCCGCAAGGGGCCTTCCGCGGACGGGCCCGGGCCCTCGCACCCGCTCGACGACGAGGGCATCCTGGCCGAGGTCAGGGCCATGAGCGGCACCGACGCCCGGTTCCTGGAGGACCGGGAACTGCTGGGGATGGTGCTGCCCGCGCTGCGCGGCGACTACCTGGCCCTGGGGGCCTACCGGGCCGACCAGGACGCCGCGGTGGGCTGCCCGCTCACCGCGGTGGTCGGGGACCAGGACGCCTGGACACCGGTGGCCGAGGCCGGGCACTGGCGCGACCGCACGACGGCCGCGTTCGACCTGAAGGTCTTTCCCGGCGGGCACTTCTACCTCAGCAGCCGGGCGGACGAGGTGACCGGCATGCTCCGCGACCACCTCGCCGGCACACTGCGCACCTGAGAGCACCGACGACAGGGAAGGGGGGCGGAAGTGACACCGTCAGCGACCTCCGAGGAGACCAAGCCCGCCCGGCGGCCGCCGCGGTCCGGGCCCGCCGGCCACGCCCGTCCGGCGGGCGGGGGCTCTGCCGGAGGCGGGGGCGTGCGGCGGCTGACCACCGTGGACGCCCGCATCCTGGAAGGTGTCGCGGTCGGCACCTCGACCGTGCAACTGGCGGCATCGCTCTATCTGAGCCGGCAGGGCATCGAGTACCGCGTCGGGCTGCTGATGCGCCGTTTCCAGGCCGCGAACCGGCCCGCCCTGGTCTCCCGGGCGCACTCCCTCGGAGTGCTGAGCGTCGGGGCATGGCCACCCCGCGTCCTCCCGGAATTCCTCGAGTCCTAGCCGAGGGCGGGGCACGCCGTTCTCCCGCCCTCGCGGGCCCGCTCCGGAGGACGGGCCGAAAAGAAATCAGTTCCGAAGGCGGGGAGCGACGCGGACGATATGCCGCCGGATATCTTCCGGGGCCTGGATATCGTATCGATATCGCGCGACGAGACATGTTCCCGCGCGTCCGGTCGAACGGCGGATTCTGCGGCATTGTGTCTGCCGGGCCCCGCTTCTGCCGCACCGTGTCCGGGCCGCACCACCGACCCCTCCTTTCGCACCGGTGCCCGTCCTCCCGAATCCCTCGTGGAAAGGCTCACTCATGACCGCCCTCACCGGACAGCACGAGAACGGCCGGCACGTGAACAGCCCGTCGGAACGGGACCCGGACCCGCACGAGAGCGACCTGCGCCGGATCCACGCCCTGATCCTGGCGGCGGACGGGCCCGAGGAGCAGCTCGCGGCGGTGATCAGGTCGGCGGGCGCCGAGCGGACGGCCGCCGCCCTGGTGGACGAACTGGCCGGCCGGGCCGACCTGAGCGAGCAACTCGCCGCCGCGGCGGTGGTGGTGGAGTTCGAGCTCGCCTTCGACGGCCAGGTGCTCCGGCATCACCTGCTGACCGGCCCCAAGGCCGAGCACCGCGCCGGGCCGGCCGAGGAGCCCGGTGCCACCGTCGCGCTGGACCTGCTCGACCTGGCCCGCGCCGTCTTCGGCGCCCGGCACACCGCGGGCCACCGCGCGCCCGTGATCACCTGGCACGGTATCGAGGACCCGGCCCGGCTGGTGTCCGTGCTGGCGGCCTTCCCGGTGGTCCAGCAGCTGCTCCGCGGTCTGACGGAACAGCCGGTCGACCTGGCCGAGTTGTCGCTGCGTCACGGTTCGGACAAGTGGGGGCTGCACTACTACACCGATCACTACGCCCGGCACTTCGCCCCGCTGCGGGACCGGCCGCTCACCGTCCTGGAACTGGGGATCGGCGGCTACGCGGACCCGGCGGCCGGCGGTGGCTCGCTGCGGATGTGGAAGCGCTTCTTCCGGCGGGGCCTCGTCTACGGGGTCGACGTGTACGACAAGACGGCGCTGCGCGAGCAGCGGATCCACACCGTCCGGGGCGACCAGGCGGACCCGGCCTTCCTCACCGCGCTGGCCGAGCGGATCGGGCCGATCGACATCGTCATCGACGACGGCAGCCACCACTGCCCGGACGTCATCGCCGCCTTCGGTGCGCTCTTCCCGCACGTGGTCCCGGGCGGGCTCTATGTGATCGAGGACCTGCAGACCTCCTACTGGCCGGGCTTCGGCGGCAGTTCGGAGCGGCTCGGCGACCCGACCACCAGCATGGGCTTCCTCAAGCAGCTGCTCGACGGCCTCAACCACGAGGAGCACGAGCCGACGACCGCGCACCGTCCGAGCGGGACCGACCGGACGCTGGCCGGCGCGCACTTCTACCACAACCTGGCGATCCTCGACAAAGGCCGGAACGAGGAGGGCACCCTCCCCGCCTGGATCCCGCGCCGGGAGCTGAGCGCCGAGGAGATCGCGGCCGCCCGGCAGGCCGCCGAGCAGCAGTTCGAGCAGCAGTCCGAGGCCGGCCCGGACAAGGACCACAGCTGAGCCGCGCCCCTGCCGCGCCGCTCCTCCTTCCCCGTTCCACTCCCTCGTTCCTCTTCCCGATACCGACGGAGTCGCAGTGAGTCACATCCTGATGGTCAACATCCCGACCCACGGCCATGTCTTCCCCACTCTGGCGGTCGTCGGTGAACTGGTGCGCCGAGGGCACCGGGTCACCTACGCGGCGGTCGACGACTTCGCCGAGGCGCTGGCCGAGGTCGGCGCCGAGCACCTGCGCTACGACTCCACCCAGCCGCTGGAGAGCGTGGGCGGCCCCGACAACGGGCGCGCGCCGCTGGTCTTCCTGGACGAGAACATCGCCGTCCTGCGCGCGGTCCAGGAGCGGTTCGGCCAGGCCGGGCCCGACGCGGTGGTCTACGACGCCGTGGCGTTCCAGGCGGGCCGGGTTCTGGCGCACACCTGGGGGATCCCGGCCGTCCAGTCGACGCCGTTCTTCGCCTCCAACGACACCTACTCCTTCGTGCAGCAGATGATGGAGGCGGACGGTGCGGTCCCGCTCACCGAGGAGGTGCTGGTCGAATTCGGGGTCCGGATGGCCGAGTTGCTGGCCTCGCACGGCGTCGACGAGCCGGTGCAGGAGTTCATGACGCGCACCGAGCGCCTCAACATCGTCCATGTGCCGCGGTTCTTCCAGCCGCACGGCGAGAGCTTCGACGAGCGCTTCGCCTTCGTCGGGCCGTGTCTTGCGGAGCGCTCCTTCCTGGGGGAGTGGCAGCCCCCGGCGAGCGGCCTGCCGGTGGCGCTGGTCTCGATGGGGACGGTGCACAACCGGCATCCGGAGTTCTTCCGGCTGTGCGTGGACGCCTTCGCCGAGCTGCCCTGGCACGCCGTCGTCTCGGTCGGCGGCGGGATGGACCCGGCCGACCTCGGTCCGTTGCCGGACAACGTCGAGGTCCACCGCTGGGTCCCGCACCTGGCGGTGCTCCGGCACGCTCGGCTGGTGATCACCCACGGTGGCGTGGGCGGCGTGCTGGAGGCCCTGGACGCCGGCTGCCCGATACTCGGAGTGCCGTCCTGGCCGGACGTCGCCGCCAACACCGCGCGGGTGGCCGAGCTGGGCCTCGGCCGGGAACTGCTGCCGGCGCAGGCCGACGTGAGCGTGCTGCGGGCCGCGATCACCGAGGTGGCCGCCGACGAGGCCGTGCGGGAGCGGGTCGTCGAGGCGCAGCGGCTCGTCCGGGCGGCCGGCGGTGCCACCCGCGCGGCCGACGAGATCGAGGCCTACCTGAAGCGCACGACCTGATCCCACCACAGGGGTACGGCCCCGCCACCCCCGCGTTCGCACGTGGGGCGGCCACGGTCCCGGGCGGTAGGAGTCCCGGGCGGGGGTGCGGGGGGTCACGGTCGGGGTTCCGGGCGGTCGGGGGCGCGGTCGTCGAGGAGGGCCCGGCCGAGAGGGGTGAGGGTGTGCCGGACGCCCGGCCCGGTGCGCTTGGTGGTGAGGAGGCGGGCGGTACGCAGGACGCTGAGGTGGTGGCTCGCGGTGGCGGGTGAACAGCCGCTGCGGCGGGCGAGTTCGGCGGTGCCCGCCGGGTCCGCTGCCGCGCCCAGCACACGGGCGCGGGTCGTTCCGAGCAGGGCGTCGAGCGTGCCGGGCGGCCCGTCCTCGGCGGCGGAGGAGCGGATCGCGCGGCAGGCGGGGAGGTCCGGGGCGAGGGGGTAGTGCAGGACGAGCGGGTGGTCGAGGCCGCGGTTGTCGGTGAGCGCGAGCGGTTCGGGCCAGAAGAAGGTGGGGACGAGCACGACGCCGGCGCCGCGCAGCCGCAGGTCGGCGTCGACGGGAGAGGGCAGCGTCAGCACCGGTGACTGCCAGCCGATGTCGGGGTGGAGGCTGCCCAGCAGTGCATCCAGACCGCGGTCGACGGCGAGGGCGGCCCTGCGGGCGCGTTCGGTGTGTGCGGCGGCCAGCAGCTGCGACCAGTACGGCGCGACGGCGAAGGCGTGGTACTCGCGCAGCCGGCGGTCGACCGTCGCGCGCATTTCGCTTTCGCCGCTGCGCAGTTCGTGGACCCAGCGGGGTGCGCGGGGGCGTGTTCCGCTGAGGACGCGCAGGTCGGCGCTCCACCGTCGGCCGGGCAGCGACCAGATCTGCTCCAGGCTCTCGGACAGGGTGCGGCTGCGGGCGTGCAGGAGAGCCTCCGCGGCCTCCGCCACCCCGAGCGGCGTGGCCAGGTCGAACAGCACCCGGTGTTCGGGGCGCATACTGCCACGGGTCCTGCTGCGCCACCCCTCCAGCAGCACTCCGCCCGTGTCGCGGGTCTGCACCAGCGACAGACTCAGCATCGACTCCGCGAGCGGATCGGGTGCCCGCGCGATCCGGACCCTCGTCAGGTCGTCGTGGGTGAAGTGGATGCGCAACAAGTCCTCCCCCTTCCCCAGGACGTCTGCCGCGTTCCGGCCGCGCCGCTCCCGCCGGGCCGCCCGGCGCGATGGGGGGGGGTGCCGGGCGGGCCGGTTCAGCGCAGCACCTCCAGCTCCGGCCAGTGGTCGCCGGGCCGGTCCAGGAGGTCGGTGGGCCGCCCCGTGAGGTACCGCGCGAAGAAGGCGGCGACGACGGTGCGCTGGGCGGCCAGGGAGCGCCGGGGGTCGACGGTGCCGATGAGTCCGGCCACGTCGGGGACCGGGAGGCGGCGGACGAGCTGGGGCAGGAGGACCTGGAGGTCGGTGTACGAGCCGTGGGCGGCGTTCCGCAGCCGCAGCGCGTGCCGGGGGCCGGTGGACGCCGCCCAGCAGGAGGCCCAGCTCGGTTCGGTGCGCAGGGTCTTCGTACCGGAGGCCATCAGCAGGAAGGGCTTGGCGAGGCCGCTGTCGGCGACGGGTCCGAGGAGGGCGCCGTCGAGGTCGGCCGCCGCGCGGACGCGGGGCTCGTCGTGGGCGAGCTGGGCGGCGACGGAGCCGCCGAGGGACTGCCCGAGCACGCCGGTCCTGGCCGGGTCGGCGGCTTCGGCGAGCCCGTCCGGGAGCGGGTCGGTGCCGGTGTCGGGGCGCTCCCCGCGGGCGAGCCGGTCGAGTGCGCCGAGGACGAAGCGGGCGTCGGCGAGGCGGGCCCGGGAGTGCCCGGCGAGGAGGGCGGCGACGACCTCCGGGGTGAGGTCGTCGGGGAGCGGGAGGGCCCGTTCGACCCGGCCGCCGGGGAACTCGACCTGTTCGGCCTCGTACGTGGAGTCGAGGGCGACGACGAGGTGGCCGCGGCTCGCCAGCTCCTCGACCAGGGTGGTGCCCAGGGCGCGCGAGCCGCCGTCGCCGGAGGAGAACAGCACCACGGGCAGCCGGCCGGCACGGCGGGCGACGGGCGCGCCGGTGCGGGCGTGGGTCCTGATCCCCTGCCAGTCGGCGGCGCCGGCGGGGACACCGAGGGCCGGTGCGGAGTGCGCGTCCCAGTCGGCCGCCGCGGCCGGGGGCAGCCAGGAGGCCGTCGGGTGGCCAGCGCCGGGTTCCGCCGGGTACCAGAGGCCGGCCATGAGCTCCCGGTACGGCTTGGCGGGGAGAAGGGGGTCGGGGCGGCTGTCGTCGACCAGGTGCAGCGCGACGGTGCCGACGGGCCAGGGCCCGGTGGGGGCGGGCAACTGCAGCGGGACGGGGGTGCCGGGGGTTGGCACGGGGCCGGCACGCCCGTCCGGAGCGGGGGCGGCCGGGCGGTTCCCGGGGGCCGGGGCGGCGGCGGTGGCGAGCACGGCGGCGCCGAGCGTGCCGAGCAGGGCGCGGCGGGTCGGGGGCATGGGCGGGCTCCTTCGGCGGGTGCGGCTGCGGGGTCACCACCAGGGTTTCGCCACCGGGGGTGCGGGGCGCCCTGCCGGGGGACGATCCCACCGGTGGCCGCGGGTCGCCCCGGGGTGCGTCGGCTCCTTCGCTCGGAGGAGGCCCCGGTGTCCCGGGGTCTCCCCGGCCTCCGCCGGTGGGCGGACGCCTTCGCGCGCGCGGAGGCCCTACCGTTGGGCTCCGGCGAGGACGCCGGACGACGCGGACGCGAGGACGGACACGATGACCGAGAGCGGCGCGGTACGGACGGCCCCGCCGGGCGCCGTCGCCCGGCTGCCGGGGCGGGTGCCGCCCCTGGTGGCGGACGCCGCGCTCGCGGCGGCCCTGTTCCTGCTGACGCTCGGGCCGGGGCGGGTGGCGGACGGTACGGGCTTCGCCCTGCAGACCGCTCTGGTCCTCCCGTTGGTGTGGCGGCGGCGGGCGCCCCGGTCCGTGTTCGGCGTGATCGCCGCCGCGGCGTTCGCGCACTGGCTGCTGGGTGTTCAGCTGCCGGCGGACGCGGCGTTGCTGGTCGCCCTCGGGACGGTGACCGCGCGGGCGCCGTCCCGGTCGGCGTGGGCGGCGGGTCTGGTGGCGGTGGCCGGGGCGGTGCTGGCGGCGGCGCGCTGGGCGCCCGAGGGACGGTTCCTCGCCTCGGCCGCCGCGATGACGGCGGCGGTCGCCGCGAGCGCGCTGCTCGGGGCGAACGCCAGGATCCGGCGGGCCGCGCGGGCGGAGCGGCTGGCGCGGCTGGAACGGGACCGCGACGAGCGGGAGCGTCGGGCGGTGGAGGAGGAACGCGCCCGGATCGCGAGGGAGTTGCACGACAGCGTGACGCACGGCCTGTCGGTGGTGGTGGCGCTGGCGGACGCGCTCGGGCACGCGCGGCCGGCCGACGCCTCCGCCGTGACGGCCCGGATCGCGGAGACCGGGCGGCAGGCGCTGACCGACATGCGGCGGGCGCTGGGCCTGCTCCAGTCCGCCGCTCCCGACGCCGGGAGCGACGCCGGTCCCGAGGCCGGGCCGAGGGACGACCGGCGGTCGCCGCCGGGGATCGGGCAGCTCGGGGCGCTGTGCGAGCGGATGGAGGCGGCGGGCCTGGTGACCCGGCTGCAGGTGGACGGCGAGGCCGCCGGGGTGCCGGCCGCGGCGCAGCTGACCGTGCACCGGCTCGTCCAGGAGTCGCTGACCAACGTGCTGCGCCACGCGTCGCAGGGGGCGCGCGCCGAGGTACGGGTGTCCTGCGCGCCGGGGGCGGTCACGGTCGAGGTGACCGACGACGGGCGGGCCGCAGGGACCGGGCGGACGGGATCCGCCGGGTCCGGGCTGGGCCTCACGGGGATGCGCGAACGCGCCGCTGCCTTCGGCGGAGTGCTGGAGGCGGGCCCGCGGCCGGGCGACGGCTGGCGGGTCTTCGTACGGCTGGATCCCGGGGGCACGCCGTGAGCGTCCGGGTGCTGCTGGTGGACGACGAGGAACTGCTGCGGCTGGCGTTCGGCATGATCCTGCGCGCCGAGCCGGACATGGAGCCGGTCGGGGAGGCGGCCGACGGGGCGGCGGCGGTGGAGCTGGCGCGGCGGCTGCGGCCGGACGTGGTGCTGATGGACGTGCGGATGCCGGGAACCGACGGCATCGAGGCGACCCGGCTGCTGCTGCGGGAGGCGCCCGGGACGCGGGTACTGGTTCTCACGACCTTCGACCTGGACGCCTACGCCTTCGAGGCGCTGGGTGCCGGGGCCTCCGGCTTCCTGCTGAAGAACAGCCGGCCGGAGGAACTGCTCGGGGCGATCCGCGACGTGGCCCGGGGGGACGCCGTGGTCTCCCCCCGGGTGACCCGGCGGCTGCTGGACCGCTTCGCGCACCGGCTCCCCGCCGCCGGGGGCGACGCGGAGCGGCTGCGCGTGCTGACCGCGCGCGAGCGCGAGGTCCTGCTGGGGGCGGCCCGCGGCCTGACCAACACGGAACTCGCCGCCGCCCTCGGTCTCGCGGAGCCCACGGTGAAGAAGCACCTCGGCCGGGTCATGGCCAAGCTGGGCCTGCGCGACCGGGTGCAGGCGGTGATCCTCGCGTACGAGTGCGGGCTGGTCGGGCCTGGGTAGGCGCGGACGGCCGCCGGGCAGGGGCCGGCGGCTCAGCGGGCCGGAAGCGACGCGCAGCGGCGGGCCGCCCCTTCGGGGGCGGAGGCCGCGTGCGGGGGCGTGCCGCGTACGCTCGCCACATGTACGAACCGCATGACCAGGGGCAGGGCGACGGCGCGTCGGAACTCGGGCAGTCCGCTTCACCCGCCGATGTCACCGACCCAGGCACGGAGGCCGAAACGGTGATGTTCGTCTGCGCAACGTGCGACGTCCCGCTGACGGGACCGCTCACACGGCTGCCGGCGGTTCCCGAGGCGCCGTACTACGAGTGGTGGGACGCCGACGAACCCGGCCCGTCGCCGCCGACCGTACCGTCGGGCCACTTCGCGATCGAGCCGGAGCCGTACGGTGCACCCCTGGTCGTCGCCGAGGTGCCGGGTCCGGTGATGCCCCGTCACGGCACGACGTACAACGCGGAGGGCAAGCCGCTGGTGTCGCGGGGCCCGAGAGGCAACATCGTCATCAACCCGCACGACGCCCATGGCCTGGAGCTCCGCCACGCGTCCGCCGCATGCTGCGGAGCCACGCCGGACGGCGGCATGAATCAGCAGTGCGTCTGCGGAACCCTGGTCGCCACCCTGTGCTCCGACTGCTGCCTGCCCTACGAGCTCCACCTGTCGGCCGACCACGTCCGCACGGTTCACACCTGAGGCCGGCACCGGCCACTGCCACTTCCGCCGGCACTCACGGCCAGGACCCGCCCACGGAACCGACAGACCCCGTCCGTGCGAGGAGGACATCCCAGAAACCTCGACGTACTCCAGGACCCCCGGTCGACCCCCGCCTGCGCGGCGTGGACCGTTCAGGGCGGGAAGTCGTGCGGCAGGTACTCCCACGGGATACCGGTCCGGTCGACGTAGAGGACCGCGTTCACGATCTCCCGCAGGTCATGGACGCGGGCTCGCCGCGCCGGGGCCGGCGCGGCGAGCCCGCCAAGCTGTGAAGACCGGCTCGATCAGGCTCCAACGGGCATCGGACACCGGGCTCCGTGGTTCGAGGGGCCCTGTGACCGGTCGGTGATCGGACGTACCGGGCCTCACCAGGGGGCGGTGTCCTCCGGCCCCGCCCTCCGGGGCCGGACCCGGATCGCGGGTGCCGTGGTGATCGTGCGGGAGCCGGCGCCCTGCGGTGCCCGGTTGGCTGCGGCGGACGAGGATCTGCTCGGCGGAGTCGCCCGCTGCCCGGCGGCGCGGCACTGTGTGCGGTTCGTGCCGAAGGCGTCAGGGGCGGGCCGGCACGGACCGCAGGAGTGCGGCGGCGGCCCATGCCGGGCCGTGCGGGACCGGACTCGGGCCGGTGCCGAGCGCGGTGGTGCGGCGGCCCTGCCCGGCGAGGAGGGCTGCCACCGCGTGGCCGACGGCGTCGGGGGTGACGGTGTTGGGGTCCAGGCAGTAGCCGGCCCCGGCGCGTTCGGCGTCGTGGGCGATGGCGAACTGGTCGCTGGAGAACGGCAGGACCAGGGCGGGCACACCGGCGTGCAGGCATTCGGTGAAGGAGTTGTTGCCGCCGTGGTGGACCATCGCCGCGGCGTGCGGCAGCAGTTCCTGCTGCGGGATCACCGGGGCGACGTGCAGTCGTTCCGGTGAGGTGCCGCGCAGCAGGGGGTGCGCCGCGACGGCGTCGGTGCGTCGGCCGGCCGCCATGACCACCGAGGCCGGGGTATGCCGGAGGATCCCGGCCGCGGCCGTGGTCAGGACGTCGTCGCGGGCGGACAGGAACGTGCCGAGGGCCAGGAGCACCAGCGGGCGTCCGCCGGTCGTGAGCCGGGCGAGCGCGCCCCGCCAGTGCTCGTCCAGCGGCTCCGGGCCCGTCTCGGGCAGCAGGTGCCCGGCATACAGGGCCCGGGGGCCGGCCGGGGGAGTCGGGAGCCACGGCAGGCGGGGGTAGTTGAAGACGACGGCGTGCGGCGAGCACAGGGCGAAGGCCCGCTCGGGAACGGGCCGCCCCGGGGCGTGGCGGCGGACGACCGCCCGGAACGCCGCGGTGAACGCGGCGTCGTTCGCCGCCGCCGCGGCGCGCAGCCGGTCGAGGTCGGCGGCGGCGGGGCGCAGGGCGTCCGGCCAGACCAGGGGGAGGCCGAAGTAGGCGTCGGGTCCGGTCGGCAGGTAGCTGGGGTGGCCCGGGCAGAAGGTGGCGTAGGGCAGGTCGAGGCAGTGCAGGGCGAGGGTCGCGCTGTAGGAGAGCTGGTCGACGAGGTACCAGTCGGGGCGCAGCCGCTCGTCGAGGGCGGCGAGTTCGCCGAGCAGGTGCTCCGGGTCGGGCAGCATGTCGGCGCGCCGGTGGCGGGCCTGGGTGAGGAGCGTCGCGGTCGGGCCCTGGCGCGTTGCGTCGAGGAACTCGCGCAGGCGCCTGCTCTCCGCCCGGTCCTGCCGGGTCGCCTCGGCGATGCCGGTGTTGGCGTTGCGGGTGACGGCCAGCTCGGTGAATCCGAGCCCGCTGCGGGCCGCGAGGTCGGCGAACGCCGGGGTGCAGGCGAAGTCGACGCGGGCGCCGAGCCCGCTCAGCGCGCGGCCGAGTGCGGCCAGCGGCCGGGCGTGGGAGTGGAAGGGCGGGCTGATCACGACGACGCGGGCCACGGTGTCCTCCGTCGGGGGTGACGCTGCGCATGCGGCCTTCGATGATGCCAGGCGCGGTGCCGCGTCCGGGAAACCGACAGCGGCCGGTTCCGAACGGTTGCGTCACCCGGCTCCGGTTCCGAACCGTTGCGTCACCCGGCTCCGAATCCAAACCGTCGCGCCACCCTGCTCCGAACACGCCGTCGACGGGACGGCGGCACGGGAGGACGCGCGATGACCCACCACCTGACACCGACCGCCGGGGCGGCGCCCCCGCGCGGCGGCCCCGGCGGTTCCGGCGGCCCCGGCGACGCCGGGGTCCTCACCGGGTGGCGCCGGTTCCACTGGGGCCAGGATGTCGGCGCGGTACCGGTCGCGGGCCTGCTCGACCGGCTGGCGCGGGCCGAGTACGGCGGGTCCTGCGGCCGCGCGGACGCGGTGCTGTCCGTCGCCGACCGGCGCACGGCGCGCCTTCGCGGGCTCGCCCGGCGCGACGGCGCCCTCCCGGCGCGGGTCCTGGCGGCAGTCGGCGCGGCGCCCGATCTCCGGGCTTTCGATCGGACCGCTCTCGCGGAAGCCTGGGAGCGCACCGCGCGCCTCGACGCGGGGGCCGCCGCCACCGTCGAGATCCGCCGCCGGCTGCTCGCCGGTCCCGGCTCCGCGGAAACCGGGTTCCTGCTGGACGTGGCCGACGCGAACGGTCTGCGACCGCTCTCCGCGGTCGAAGCCCACCGGCGTCGGCCCGCCGGCCGGCACGCGGCCCACGCGCTGTGGCGCTACCTGTCGGGCGTGCCCGGCGGTCACCTCGTGCTGCCCCACCCGGGCGAGGGCCGGGACGGCTACGAGCAGCTGCTGCTCGCCGCCTGCGCCGAGCGCGTACGCCCCGCAGGCCCGTCGGGCCACCTGTTCAGGGCGGCGTTCGCCGCGCTGGCTGAGCCCGCGCCCGGGTCCTTGGTGGTCGCGCAGTCGATGCTGCTGGGCCGTCCGGAAGAGCCCGGCGCCGGGCTCAGCGGCGGTATGAGCGTCCTGCTGACCGGGCTGGGCCGGGCCCTGACCGCCGAGGCGGGCGTCGCCCGGGTCCTCACCCTCACCACCGCCCGACCCGCGGAAGCCGACTGCGGCGACCTGGTCCGGCCGGCGGGCCGATCACATCTGCTGGTCCGGCTGCCCCTCGACTCGCCGCAGCCACTGGAGCCGCACACCGCTGTCGAGCACCAGGCCGCACTGGCCTGGTGGACCGCCCGGATCCTCGCCCTCCCGGGCGCCCGGCCGGACATCGTCCATGTCAGGTTCGCCGACGACGCCTCGCTCGCGGTCGCCCGCGCCACCCGCCGCCACGGCGCGCGGCTCGCGTTCACCGTCACTCCCGACCCCCACCGCACGATCGACGAACGGCACGGCCGCCTGCCGCCGGAGCACACCGGAGACGCGGCGCTCGCGCTGCGTCTGGACCTGCACCGCGTCTTCGTCGCCGACCGCCTGGTCGCCCGTGCCGATCTGCTGGTGGCCATGCCCACGACACCGGGGCAGGAGCTGGTGGCGCACTTCCCCCAACTGGCGGAGCGCCCGGTCCACGTCCAGCCCGAGGGCATCGCCCCCTTCCGTCCCGAGGCGGGCGACGGTGCGGCGGGCGACCGCCTGCTCGCCCGTCTGTACGGCGGCACCGGCGCGGGCGGCCTCGATCCCGCCGACCGGGAACTGCCGCTGCTGCTGTGCGTCGGCCGGCTCCACCCCGTCAAGCAGCAGGAGCACCTGGTGCGCGCCTGGATGCTCGCGGGCCTGCACCACCGCAGCACCCTGCTGCTGGTCGGAGGGTCTCCCACACACCCGACCCCGGTCGAAGCGGCGGTGCGTGCCCGGCTCGCCGGGCACCTCGCCGCCGATCCGGTCGCCGGGCGACGCGCCGTCGTGTGGCCCGCGCTGCCCAACCGGCAGGTGCGGCTGCTGGAGCGGGCCCTGGCACAGGGTCGGCCGGGATCGGTCCTCTATGTGTGCCCCAGTGCCAAGGAGGAGTTCGGCCTGGCGGTGCTGGAGGCCATGGAGGCGGGCCTCCTGGTGGCCGCGCCGCGGCGCGGCGGTGCCTCCCACTACCTGCGCGACGGTGTCAACGGCCGACTGCTCGACACCGCGTCCGTCGCCCGGCTGGCCGAGGGCCTGTGCTCGGTGCTGAGCACGCCGGTGCCGCAACGACTGGCCATGGCGCGCGCCGGCGCGGCGACGGTGCGCGAGCGGTTCGGCATCGACTCGATGGCCGAGTCCCTGGCCCGGGCCTACCGGGCCGTCTGCGGCCGAACGTCACCATCGGCCCGGCCGGGCCGTTCGGAGGGTGCAGACGGTGACCTGGACGGTCCGCGATGACCGCGGAACCACGGTCGGCCGACCACCGCTGCGATGATCGGCCCGCCGAGGGACCACCGGACCCGTCCGGCCGGTGAACACCCCGGCAGCGACGCCTGCCGCCACCCGCGACGATGCGCAAACGCTGCGACTGGATGCCGCGCACGGACGGGACGACCATGGACCCGTGACCCCGGTGGCGCGACCACAGCCCGTCGGCCACCGACCCGAGCAGACCGAAACACGACCGCCACCGCAGTGCCCGCATTCCGACAGCAGGAGGACGTCATGACCTCCGAGCAACAGAGCCCGGTCATCGAACGCGCCGTGCCCGCGAATCCCCCCACCGAGACTCCCGAGTGCGAGGCCTCCACGTGCTCGGGCATCTCGACCCCGGAGCCGGTCGAGCTTCACGACGCCTGGCCCTCCTGGATCCCACTGGTGGTGATCGCCGTCGTGGTGGTGTGCTGCGTCGGCTTCGCCGTGGGGAGGATCGCCGGATGGTGACACCGCCCTCCGCCCATGATCCACGCCCGCACGCGGCTCGCGCCGCCGCTGCTCCCGACCCTCGGAGGGGTGGGCCCGCCGCCCCGCGCACGGCCCGGCGGCTCGCCGTGTCTCCCACCGCGGCCCGCTCCCGGGCGCGGCGCCGCACGTCGACGCGACCGCGCGGACCCTCCCACGACTCGGACCCGCCCACGGCGCGGACCGGGGCGGGTCAGTCGTCGGGCAGGGTGAAGCAGACCTCGGTGCCGCCGGCCGGTGGGGTCCGCAGCCAGACGCTGCCACCGTGCCGTTCGACGATGCGTCGGACGATGGCCAGTCCGGCGCCGGAGCCGCCGCCCTTCTCGGTGGGGCGGTGCAGGCGCCGGAAGAGTCCGAACACCTCGTCCTGGTGTTCCGGGGGGATGCCGATCCCGTTGTCGCGGACCACGACGACGTCCTGGGCGGTTCCGTGCTCGTCGTCCCGGCGCTCGACATCGACGCACACGAATCGCGGTCCGTCCTCGCGTGCGTACTTGGCCGCGTTGACGAGCAGGTTGACGAGGACGTCCTGGAGCCGGTCGGGGTCGGCGGACACGACCGGCAGGACGCCGCGCACCACGCTGACCCCGTGCTCGGCGAGCCGCTCGCCGGCGATGTCGAGCGCCGCGTCGAGGGCGGTGGCGAGCGGGATCCGGATCCGGTCGAGGCCGACCGCGCTGACCTGCGAGTAGCGCAGCAGCGAGTCGAGGAGGCTGTCCATGCGGGCGGCGAGGCGACGTACGGTGTCCAGTCGCCGCAGGCTGACCTCGTCCAGTGATGCCGCGGCGTCCTCGACGATGAAGATCGCCGCGTTGGAGATTCCTCGCAGCGGTTCCTTGAGTTCGTGGGCGGCGGCATGGGCGAACGCGTCGAGGTCGGCGTTGCTGCGCTGCAGGCGCCGGTTGAAGTCGGCGGTCCAGGCGGAGTGGCGGGCGAGGAGGTCGGCGACCGCACGGGTGGCCTCCCCGGCGCCCGCCCGGTCGGCCGCGGTCCACGGCAGGCTCCGGCCGCGGACCGTGGCACGGAAGACCGCCGAGGATCCGCGGGGCGTCAGCCGTTCGCCGTGCGGTCCGAGCCGTACGGGCAGTGCGGGGTCCGAGGCCCAGCACCGGGAGGTGGGCCGCTCGGTGCGGTACCAGGCCAGGAGGCCGTCACCCAGGGGAAGCAGGAGAACTCCCGCCGGCTCCGGGGCGTCGGCCGTGCCGTCGGTCGTGCCGTCGGCGTGCGGTGCCAGGATCTCGGGGAGCCGGTCGGTGGCCCAGACCTCGCCGGGCCGCAGGTCGGCGGCCAGGGACCGGAGCCGTTCCACCACGGAGCCGGCGACGGCGGGACCCCGAACGGTGGTCGCTCCGTCGTGCACCACGATCGTGCCGTCGGCGTCGACCAGGGCCCCGAGCGCGTCCGCGTGGTCGTGCAGCGATGCCGCGGGGGAGTCGGACAGGTCGGCCAGCAGACGCTCCAGGGCCGCCCGGCGATGTTCGAGTGCGGTGGCCTGTTCGCGGTCGTCGATGGTGGCGAGCTGCACGGACAGGGCGCTTCCGAACAGCTCGCAGGCCGACCGGACGTCGGGGGAGAGCCAGACCGGTTCTTCACCGTGACAGGCGATGAGGCCCCACAGGGTGTCGTCGCGCAGGACGGACACCGACATGGAGGAACGGACGCCGATGTTGCGCAAGTACTCGAGGTGGAAGGAGGAGACGGTCCGCAGCGCCGCGGAGGAGAGGTCGAGCGGACGGCCGGTGGACGGCCGCAGCGGCGGGTCGAGGCCCGCGCCGGGGTCGTCGACGTCGCCGATGACGCGGATCCAGTTGCGCTGGTAGAGCCGGCGGGCCTGCGGCGGGATGTCACTGGCCGGGAACCACAGGCCGAGCCAGGGTTCGAGGTGCGCCGCGGCGTCCTCGGCGACGACCTCGCCGGGGCCGTCCTCGTCCTCGAAGCGGTAGGCGACCACCCGCTGGTAGCCGGTCAGCAGCCGCACTTCCCGTACGGCCGCGGCACAGCAGTCGGCCACCGTGGTGCAGCGCTGGATCCGCAGGAGCGCCTGTTGGACCCTCCGGTGCAGGCCGGGCCGCGCCCGGGAGAGGTCCTGGCAGGGTTCGAGCTCCAGGACGAGCAGCGCGTCTCGGCGGTGTGCGGTGACATCGAAGAGCGCGCCGGACGCCGTGCGCAACGGCTCGGGGAGGAGGGCCGAGTTCTCCCCGGAGCGGACGGTCTCCCGGAGGGCGGCTTCGAGCACGTCGTGGCCGAGCACGTCGTGGCCGAGCACGTCGTGCGCCGGGCGTCCCAGGAGTTGCCCGGCCGTCAGGCCGAGCCGGTCGTGGACGTTGTCGGAGGCGACCCGGACGATGCCGTCGTGCAGACCAACTGCCAGCAGGACGCCGAACGACTGCACTCTGCCCAGGAGGTGGATCGGCTCGCGGACGCACTCGGTGAGATCGAAGCCGCCGCCGGCCGCGCTCTCGGCCGCCCGGGCGCGGGGGGACAGCCAGTCGTCGTCGGCCAAGGGGTGTCCGTTCTCCGGTGCCCCGGGGGCCGAGGCGGCTGGACGGCAACCCTACGCGCCCACGGGCCGGGTGCGGTTCCCGCATGCGGGTTCCGGCCGATAGAGTTCCGAGGCGGTACGTGCCGGCCTTCCAGGACCGGCCGGCCACAAGCATCGACCTCGTGAGCGTCCCCGGAGCCCGGGGCCCCGTGCGGGCGTGCGCGGCAGCGTCGGTGGAGGCCAGGAACGATGATCAGCTCGGACGTGTGGACAGTGGCCGGCGAGAACCTGCCGGCACCACGTACCTCCGGCGCGCCGCGGTCGGACTGGGCCGCCGGGCTCCACCGGATCTGGCTGCGGGCACAGACCACGACCGACGTCACCGGTCTGTCCGACGAACTGTACGACCTGCTGCTGACGGTGCCCCGGGTGACCGTGGTGACCGGCTGCCGATTCTCGTCGAACGGCCGGGCCCTCTACCTGCGCAGCAGCGCCGAGGCCGGGAGCCCTCCGGTCCGTGTCCTCCTGCCCGCCGGCGACGCCTGGAGCCGTGCGGGCGCGCCGCCCGCCCACGGGGAGGTACGCCGGTTCCGCGCGGACGACAGCCACGGCCGCGCCCGCCCCGAACAGCCCGTGTGGGAGGCGGCGTCGGCGACCCACGTGGTGGAGTGCACCCTCCCCCTGGAGGACGGCGACTGGGCCGCGGTCGCGGTCGGCCTCGCGGGCGACGGGCAGGCCCCTCCGGCCCTGCCCGCGATGCTCGGCCAGGTGTGCGACGTGGTGGCGTCCTGCAACACCCGGATCCTGCACGAGCGGGAGAACGCCCGGCGGCAGGCGCGCGACGCCCTGCTCGCCGAGGCCTCGCTGCAGATGGACTCCTCCCTCGACACCGAGGAGACCCTGCAGCGGGTCGCGCGGATGACCGTTCCCGCGGTCGCCGAGGGCTGCCTGGTCCATCTGCGGTACCCCACCGGCTACCGGCTGGTCGCCGCCGCACACCTTGCCGCCGACGCGCGGGAGAGCTTCGAGGCGGCCGGCCGTGATCCGGTCTGGCTCGCCGAAGTCCTGCCGAAGGTGTCCGACCTGCGCGAGGGCGTCGTCCTGACCGGTGAGCAACTCGCGGGAACGCCCTTCGCCGCTCACGGCCCCGCACCCAGCGGGACGGTCACGGTGAACCCGCTGCGAGCGCGCGGCCGACTGCTCGGCACGGTCACCTTCGCCTACCAGCGCGGCGCCGCCGAGATCGCCGGGCCCGCCTTCCTCGCGGACCTGGCCCTGCGGGCCGCCCTGGCCATCGACAACGCGACGCTGTACGAACAGCGGCGGCAGAACGTCAGATCGCTCCAGCAGCACCTGCTCCCGGCCGTCCTGCCCGAGTACCCCGGCCTGGAACTCGCCGCCGCCTACGAGGTGGGCGACGCCGCGCTGGACGTGGGCGGCGACTTCTACGACGCGGTCGCGGGGGCCCGCTCGTTCTCCCTGGTGGTGGGCGACGTGTGCGGGCGCGGCGCGGAGGCGGCGGCACTGACCGGTCTCGCCCGGCACACCCTGCGGACCCTGCTGGAGGACGACGTCGCGCCGGCCGCGGCCCTGACCCGGTTGAACCGCTCGCTGCGCGCCAGCACGTCCTCGAAGTTCGTCACCGCGATCGTCGCGGCCCTCGCTCCGCAGGGCGACGGCTCCTTCGCCCTGCGCATCGCCACGGCCGGCCACCCGCCGGTGCGCGTGCTGCGCGCCGACGGGACCGTCCACTCCCTGAACAGCGCCCCGGGTCCCCTGCTCGGAGTCCTGGACGACTACGCGCTGCCCGAGGCCACGGAGGTCCTGCGCCCGGGCGACACCGCCGTCCTGCTCACCGACGGCATCACGGAGTCCCGGGCCGCCGACGGAGCGTTCTTCGAGGACCGCCTGTCCCGGGTGCTAACCGGCCTGGCCGACCACGGTCCGCGGGAACTGGTGACCGGCCTCGCCCGGGCGGCCCTGGACTTCGGCCGGGGCTGCGCCGACGACATGGCCGTCCTGGCCGTCCGGGCCGGGACGGCGACCAGCCGCGACGAGAGGCGTGCCGAGCGATGACCATGCAGGAGGGCCTGGTCCTGGTCGTCGAGGACTCCGAGGAGGACATCGAGGCCGTGGCCCGCGCGCTGGGCCGCTCGCACCCACTGGTCCGGCTGGAGTTCACCGCCTCCCCCCGGACCGTCGTGCCCCGGCTGCTGGACCCCGGGGCCGAACGGCCCGCGCTGGTACTGCTCGACCTCAACCTCCCCGGCTACAGCGGGCACTCCCTGCTGCGCGACATACGGCTGCGGCCGGAACTCGCCAAGGTGCCGGTGGTGGTCTTCACCTCCTCGACCGCGCCGGCCGAGGTCGAGGACTGCTACGCGGCCGGCGCGGACAGCTACATCTTCAAACCGCTGAACTTCGACCTGTTCCGCACCGTCCTCGGTAGCACGGTCGACTTCTGGCTCGCCGACCGGCCGGTGCCCCGCGACCTGCCCACCGCCTGACCACCCTGCCGTCCCGCGCGCCCGCGTTCCGTTGCAGTGCGGCGTCCGGCGGTCGGCATCCGTTGTCCGTGTACCGGTGGATCATCGGACCGTCGTACGCGCGGGCCCCGTCTCGAAGGGGGAGGGGACGGGGAAGTACTCGCTCAGGAAGCCGGTGAGGGCGTCGTGCTGCGCCTGGGGGGAGATGCGGTCGCGGATGCCGTCGGCGAGGCAGAAGTAGTCGGCCCAGCGTTCCTCGTGGAGGTCTGCGAGGCGGGCGAGGTCCTCGTGGCTGTCCGTGACGAAGTAGCCGCCGTAGAGATGCCCGTCCACGGCGCGCGCGGTCGCGTGGGCGTAGTACGCGGCCAGGGTCACCGGTGCGAGATCGGTGCCGGCCCGGAACGGCGAGCGGACCGTGGCACGAAGCTCGGCCGCGAACCGCTCCGCGCTTTCGGCCATGACGCTGCGGCGCAGCGGGTGGGGGGCGTGTCTGAGGGTGCGGGGGTAGGTCTTGCCGGTCGAGGCGGTCAGGGCCGCGCGTGTGTTCTTCAGGGCGGCGACGTAGACCGAGTCGTCGCTCCGGGCGTCACCGGGGGGAATGATCCGGTCGTCGGGGAAGCACAGGGGCAGGCCGTTGCCGAGGAAGAAGTCCTCGGGCGCGACGGTGCGGCCGAGGAAGACGTCGTCGTTGATGTACAGGAAGTGCTCGGCGAGGCCGGGGATCAGGTGCAGCCGGCTCTCGATGGCATGGGAGTTGAACACGGGCCCGGCGTCGGTGCCGGCGAACAGGTCCCGGTGCGGGACGACGGTCAGGCCGGGCCGGTCGGTGTCGAGCCACGGAGGCGTCTGGTCGTCGGTGATCAGGTGGACGTGGCGGATCCAGGGAGCGTGCGCGGCCAGTGCGCGCAGACAGTAACGGAGTTCGTCGCGGTTGCGGAAACGCTGGTCGGCGTCACCGGCGATGCCGCTGGCGGCGTCGCCGTCCTCCGGCGCGACCGGTGCGGCCGTGCGGGCGAGGCCGGCCCGGGCGGTGTCACGCCGCCTCTGCCAGGCCGGGTCGGTGTCGTCGACCCAGGTGATGACGGCGTCCACGGGAAAGGCGACGCGGTCCGGCAGGTCGACGGCGAAGGCGTTGACCAGCGGGTACACCTGCCCGCCGACAGCCGTCCTGGCCGTGGCCTCCAGCGAGGGCACCCACCAGCCGAGCGGGGTCTCGTCGATGGAGGCAACGGCCCCGGGGGCCTGCGGGGCAGGATCCCAGAATTCGACGTCGCACGCGGCCTCGGAGCCGTACAGAAGGGTCCCGACCACGGCCGGCCGGTAGATGCGCAGCCCCTTGACCCGGTCCGGCGGGGTCGCACCGGGTTCGGCGTCCAGGAGGTCGCCGGGGCCGGTCGCCTCGCGTTCCACGACCGCGACGGCGGTGCGTACCTGCTCGGCCAGGACGGTGGTGAGCACGCGCCCGTGCTCCAGCAGGTCCGCGTACACGGCCTGCCCGGCGAACGGCACCGAGAGCGCCTCCAGTGCTGCGGAGCGGTCGCCGGCCGCTACGGCCAGGCGGTGACGCCTGCCGCGGTCGGGCACGATGCCGTAGTCGATGCCCGCCGCGCCCAGCGCTCCGGCGACCTCGGCGAGGTTGTCGTCCAGACGCTGACCCGGCAGCCGTATCCGGTCCGCCTGCGCCAACAGCCCGCCGTGACGGACGACACCGGTCAGGGTGGCAGCGAGCTCGGCCTCGCGCTCACGACGCCCCGCGGCCAGCCTCTCGCCCGGTGGGGCAGGTTCCGGGAGTGGAGACGGGGGTTCCGTGGATGCCTGCTCCTGCTCCTGCTCGGGCTCCGGGACTGGTCCGAGGCCGGTGAGCCCGGTGCGTCGCGGGCGGTGCACCAGGAAGGCGAGCCGGCGCACTGCGGTGGTGAGACGGGCCGGGCGAAGGGGCATGGAAAGCTCCAGCGAGGGTGGGGGATGTTCGGCAGAAGAGCCCAGGCACGGCACCGCCCTCGCGTGTCCTGTGCCGGGCCACGGTGGCGTCGCGCTGTCGGGCGGGCGCGCGACGGGCGTGGGGTCGGCTCGCGCCGGTGGGCAACGCTTCCCGCAGGGAGGTCCGCCAGGAGGACCCGGCTCGGTCGTCCGGGGAAGGTCCGGGCTCGGCGACGCCGCTCGGCCACGGCCGGTTCCGGCGTCCGGCAGGCGGATGCCCGGATGGAGCCGACAGAGTGCGGTCGGCCGGTCTGCTACGCGGCCGGCGTGGGCGGTCGCCGCCGTAAGCCGAGGCGAACGGGAGCGATCCGGACCGGGATCGGATTCATGGATTCAGTCATCAAATATGAGATCGAGTCGGTATCGGCGCCTGCCATACGGATGCGCCGGGCACGAGTGCCAATCCTGCGTGCCCGCACGGCAATACCGGGACCCCCGACAAGCTGGATTGCACCGCCGATCGGCCTGCTTGTCTCTGCCACCTGGCCGGCCCGAGCGGCAGCATGTCGGCCCGGGCGGCAGCATGTCGGCCCGGGCGGTCCTGCGACGCCTGTCTCCGCGGGTCCGGTTGCCGCGCCCGCCCGCCCGGGTGCGCACCTGCCCGGTTCTGCCGTCGTACCCGCGAACGCGGCGGCCACGACCTGGACGGCCCGCACCCGGGCGGGCAGCGGCCGTGGATCTTTGTCCGCCCCACGGCGAGCGAGCGGAGGCCGTCCTCCGGCGCGGCCGGCCTCGATGCTCCCCGAGTGAGGGAACGCGGAGCAGGGCGCGTCCCGGCCGCCACTCCGCCGGGTGGTGAGGTCCACCGGAGAGAACGTCGCGTGGTGCGTGCGTCAGTTCGTCGGGCAATCAGCTGCGCGGGCGGGGCGTCCGCGACGGCGCCCCGATCGTCCTCGTCGTCACGGCTTCCGGAGCCGTCGGCGCGGTCGTGCCGGCCGTCGCCGGTATCCGGGGCGAGGCGTGTCCTCGGGAGGCCGGGGCGAGCGGAACAGGACGGGGCCCTGCCGCCCGGCGAGGTGCGTGCCCAGACCGGCGGCGCCGACCGCGGTGGCGGCCAGGCTGACGTTGCGCCAGGTCGTGCCGGGAGGCCCGGGCGGCGGACCCAGGCGGGGCTGGGCAAGCCCCTCGGGGTCCAGCGTGACGGTGATCCTGTCTCCAGGGCGGGGGTGCTCGTCGCCCACCGGGACATTCGCATGCCTCGTCCCGTCGGCGAGCCGCACCTCGGCGAAGGTCGAGGACTGCCAATGGCCCTCGGACACCTCGACGACCACGGCGGGGACGGGCTCGCCCCGGTCGTGGAGCGCCTGCCGGCCGGCCATGAACACGCAGCACAGCTCGAGGAACAGCCAACCGGCCGAGAACACGGTCAACGACACCACGGACAACCGCCACGGCCGCCGCGTGCCGGCCACGGCGGCCGCGATCCCGAGAAGCAGCAACACGAGAAGCACGATCACGTCGACGACATGGACCAACCGGTAGGGCGCCCAGTGGTAGACGAGCCACGCCGATGCCCACCCCAGCCCGACGACGGCAACCGTCAGCCCCGCCGCCAGGCCCACCGCAACCACGATCCGCCCCACCGCCCACAACCGGCTCCCGCCGCTGCGCCCCTCCTGCTCCCCACTCCCGCCGCTGTGTTCGTGCGCCCCAGCCGACACTTCCACCACTCGTTCCTCCCTCCCCGGCCCATCGCTCCACGAGGGCGCCGAACCCAGCGTGCGCGGTCGTGCTGAACGGGGGCAAGAGGCGTGCCGCCGCACCCGATCGCGGCGATCGACGGTGCGGGGACGCCGGGCGGGATCCACCGGCCTTCATGGGGAGGAGCGTGTCGGACGTTCCGGACTCGATCTTCCGGACGCGACCGCGTCGGGCCGGCGGGCCGCCCCGACGCGCTGCGCGTCGATGCGAATGTCCGGATGACCCTCTTCACCTGCGCGAACTGCGGCCGGCCACTCACCGGGGAACTCAGGCGAGCACGGCCGTCGCGGGACGGCGAGAAGCGGTCCGGCCACCGGATCGCCCCTCCCCGGATGGCCCGGGGCACCTACGCGATCGGTGACGATGCCGCTGCCTTTGTCCTGCATCCCGACGACCTGCCGGGAACGGCTGCGCACCCCGACCTCGGCCGTCGTAACGGCTGCTGCGGACTCGACGGCCGGGACGGGCCCAATCTCGTCTGCGCGGCCTGCGGCACCGAGGTCGCCACCGAGCAGTCGGACTGCTGAACGCAGAACCTGGTGCTGCTGACCGCCGCCGCAGTCGTCGACGGAGCCGGGTCGCCTTCCCGGACCCGTTGACGTTCGGTGCCGCTCGCACCCGTTCGCCGGACCGTGCGTGTTCCGCCACCCGGCCCCGCAGCGCCCGACGGATGCCGGACCGACGACGCGGGGCGGCCCGGCCGCCCGGGCGAACGCCTCGCACCGGGCCTCGGCACTGTTCCGCCGGGCAGGTGTCGCGCGCCGGATGCCATCGTCGGGATGTCGCGGCTCGTCCTCGTTCTCTACCTCGTTCTCGACCTGGTCCCCGTCCCGGTCCGCGACGGCTCCGCCGCGGGCGGCCGGCCGGTCGAGAGCGTCAGTGCCAGTAGCTGGGGGTGCCGTTGCCGGGCTGGTGCCAGGCCCAGACGAGGAAGGCGACGAACACCGTGGCGACGAGAAGGGCGAGGACGAGGCAGCCGAGGCCGCTGCCTCGCCGGTTGCGGCGGTGGTTGGTGGTGTCCAAGGAACCCCCAGGTGTCGAGTCCGACCTGAGCTTGTTCTTTAACCTCTGGTGCTGTTGATCAGGTGCGGGTTTCGAGTCCGGCCAGAAGGTAGGCGACGTCGAGTCCCGTGGTGAGGTACTGCTCGAAGGTCTGGTTGTTCAGGGCCCAGGGCGATCGACTCTGTCGAACGAGTGCGATGGCGGTCGCCGGGTCCTGACCCAGCTCGATCAGGGTCTGTGCGACGACGAGGCCGGAGCGGTTGTAGCCGGAGTGGCAGCGCACGAGAACGGTGCGGTCATTCCGTACGGCCTCAGCCGCCGTGAGGGCCAGCTGTTGCACCGAGTGGAGTTGCTCAGCCGTGAGTGGGCCGTCCGGGATCTCATTGATCAGATGGTCTACTCCGGGATGCGGTCCATGGCCCGGTCGGGTGAACAAGCTGATGACCAGGTCGAATTCAGTACCGACAACGGCGGTCTGCACCTCGCCGTCAGGACTGGCCCAGAAGTGCCCGCCCTGCCATAGCCGCGGCCTGACCTCGTTCCACGGCGCCTGCGGTTCGGGGGCGCCTCGGTCTCTCTGTCGTGTCTTCACGGACGCTCCTTTCCTGGTGGACCAACGACGCGGCCAGGCGGTCGCGTTCCCCCTTCGATGCGCTGTCGTCGTTCCTTGATCGTCAGATCACGCAGTTCGGTCTTGCGCACGTCGAAGCGCGAGGCCTTCTGCCGGTTGGTGGAGCCGAGCGGTCGGCCTGGGCCAGGCCTTCCGGGTTTCGGCGCACTGGCCGGGAGGAGCGACTTTGCGCGGATGTTCCTGAATCCTCGCCGGACTCGCGCCGGGGTGAGTCGTCCGGGTGCGGCGGGCTTTCCCCATGGCCGGCGGAGGTCCTCAGCGAGCGGTCGGCGAGGCGGAGCTGGGTGTGGGCGGTGATCACCAGCCATGTCCAGCGGTCACCCGCTTCGGGTGTGCGGATCTTCGGGCGGGTCCAGCCGAGGGTCTGCTTGAACAACCGGAAGGTGTGTTCGAGATCGAATCGGCGGAGGAACGCCTGCCAGCGATGGTCGATGTCGTGGGCAGTGGCGCCGGTGCGGGAGGACCACAGCCAGACGGGCTTGGGGTCGCGGTCACCAGGGAGGTGGTCGACCTGCAGCCGGATCAGCGTCCCTTCGATCACGGGGAGGTCGCCGTCGTGGTCGATCCAGCAGGTCTGGTGGGTGAGGCGGGGGTGCAAGCTGCTGGCCTTGGCGGTGCCGTAGCGAGTGGTCTCGGTGGTCGTGGCGTGCTGGGGCTCGGGCCAGGTGATCGGCTTGTTCAGCGCGAACTCGGGGCCGTGTTTGGGAGGGCGGCCGTTGGTCCCCGGCTTCCTGGGGGCTTCGGTAGCCGCAGTACCCGGTCCGACCGGATCCGGCCGAGGACTTCCACGGGCAGGTCGGCCAGGACGAAGGCGAGGCGGGTGACGTCGTAGCCGGCGTCCATCACTATGAGGATGTCCGGATCACCGGTCTGCCAGTGCTCGGCGGTGATCAGGCGGTCGACGACATCGCGGAGCTGGTCGGCGGTCACCGCGGTGGCGTCGTCCTGCGGACCGAGACGGACCGCATCGAGCACCGCCGTCCACGAGGTGCGGCCGGACTCCAGCGCGGCCACGAAGGAGTACGGCCAGCCCGGGATGAACTGCGAGGTGCTCTTCGCGCGCCCGTAGACGTGGCAGAAGAGCCGCTCGGCGCTGGTCGGCGCGTCCGAGCGTAGCCACGGGCTGAAGTCCACCGCGAGCACGATACGTCCGTCGGCCGCTCTGGGAAGAGGCAGGCCGGACAACTCGGCACGGAGTCGTTCCACCTCGATCCGGCCACGGTTCAATCCGTCGTAGAGCGCACCGTGTCCGCGCCGGTGCTCGGGCGTCAGCGTCAGGTCGACCAGAGTCTTCACCGGTCCGTCGGCGCAGAGCATGGCATCGGTCAGCTCGAACAGTGCGTCCGCCCGGGCGGTGAGGCATCCGTAGAAGCCCGCACGGAAATCCGACATCACACTCAGTGCCCCGGCACGGTCGGCATTCTCCAGCACACTCGTCCTCAGGTTGTCATCGCGCCTTGCAGCCGAAGCACATGATCACGCGGACGTCGTCCAGCTGTCCTGCGAACACGAAAACCCGTGGTCAGCAAGGGGGCCGACCACGGGCAGAGGTTAAAGAACAAACTGAGTCCGAGCGTGGCGGCCGGGAGGGTGCGCGGCAAGGGGCCGGCGTCACTGACGTACTCGGCGATGGTCCCGCAGTGCTTTCTCGGCAGGTCCGCGAGCAGGCCGAGCACGAACGCCCGCACCCGGCTGCGACGGCTCCTTCGGCTGAGCCCGCACGCGAAGCGCGTCCGTACTACTGGCAAGGCCAAAGCCCTGCCACGAGCCCATCACAGGTCGAACGTTGCCTGATGCGGCACCAGGGGGAGCGGCGCGGGGGCCCACAAAGCCGCGCTCAAGAGTATGGCAAGGACCAGGACGAGAGCGAAGAGGAGCCGTCCGAGGCGCCGCACGTGCTCCGCGAGCCGACGGGGATTCGAGTCGGAGCGCACGACGGTCCGCGCGTGCAGGGCTCCAGGAGCCAGCGACGTGAAGCTCAGGGACTTCCGGCAACCCGCCGGGCCGGAACACGGGGGTTGGATCGGTCGCCGGAGAAAGCACCGGCCACGTCCGGGGCAGCGGCGGCGGCCATTGCTGCCGATCGCGCGTCCTGCGGACCGGATGAGCGAGACCGTCGTGGTAACGATGCCAGCGGCTCCCGTGGCTGTCCTGAGGTTGTGCATGGGTGAAGAGGTCCTGTTCCAGAGGTGAGGGCGTGAGGCCGGTTCTGAATGGGTGCGGGCGGCCACCGACCAGTTGCCCGTGGCCGACACCAGGAGTGGATTTCCGAGGTGGCGGACCGAGTTGCGGTGGTATGCGACGGTTACGATCCACACCGTGGTGGGGTGTGCGCAACCTGTCGAGCGGCCGGAGAAATTTCAGCGGCCTGGCCGACTGCCTCCGCCCGCCTGGCCGGCCTGCCCCTGGAGCGGGTACTCGGCGACGGCCGCGCGATGCGCTCCTCGCAACCCACGCCTCGGCATCGTGAAGGCGTTGATCTTGTGACGGGGCCCTCGGATGATCGGCTGACCAGATGGTTGCCCGGCGCCGAGCAGCGGGAACGACGGGCCGGGCAACGCCAGGGACGGGCCGGACGGGAAGGAGCGCGAGGACTGCGTCCCCGTCCCCGGCGGCGTGAGTGATCGTCGGCTTCCCCGGCGCGGCCGTTCCGCACGCGTTCGCCCTGACGAGTTGCCAGGTGACGGCGGGTGGGCACCGGATCGTCGGCCGGCTTTCTGCCGGGCTCGACCGGTTCCTGGAATTCAGCCGAAAACGATGGCCCTCTCCGCGCGATCCCGTGGATTTCCGCAGCATGCCCGCGGGCACCTGGCAGAGGGTTCCGCATTTGAAGCCTCTCCGGCCGGGGGCGGTGATTCTTGTCGGAAAGCGAGCATTCTCTTTCCCGGCGGGATCTCCTGGACATGATTGATCCCGGGGCCTGCCGGGCCGAACGGGCCGGTGGCCAGCGGCCACACCAGTACGGAGGGCGAGAATGCCGATCATCGAAGACACAGGGGTGACGGGCTACCACGGGTGCAAGAGCCGCCAGGATGCGGAGAACATCCGGGCGGGGATCAGGCGTGCCGGACATCAGGGCCATGGCAGCCCGGAGTGGCAGGCGTTCTATCTGAGCCCCACCCCTCATGGGGCGGCTGCCTACGCCTATGACCAGACGCACATGGCGACCGCGGGTGCCGTCGTCGAGGTGCGGATCGAGCGTGTCAGCGTCATGCCGGTCGACAAGGAACTCGTCGAGTCCACGGGCGAGGACCAGAGGGACACGGAGGCCATCAACAAGATCAAGTCCGTCCTCGGCATTCCCGGGGACGAGCCCCTCATGGACGCACTCGGGGAACGCGGCATCGTCCTGCGGGTGGATGACACGGCCGGTGGCGGGGTGGACGAGTACATCGTTCCCTGGTCGATCGCCGAGACGATCAGCCATCGTGTGTTCGTCATGAACTTCGACGACGATCAGAACGGAGCCCGGGCGGCTGCCGAATACAGTACGAACCCGAGCAGCAATGGGAGGGGGCACGCGCACCGCGGTGACTACGTCGGGCCGGTGCCCGACGTGGTGGGAACGGAGCGGGTGACGATGCCGGAAACCCAGATCCCGGCGTACGACCCCGTGCCCGACCCGCCGTCCGCCCGCACGGAACCGGGGAGTTCGAGGATTGAGCTCTGAGAGGCCCTTCTCGTCCGGTGCCTCGGCCCTTCGGCGAGCCGTCGGCCGGGGATTCCTGCGGGCCGGACGGGGCCGCACCACGCGCCTGGGAGCGTTCGGGGATCTTGTCGCGCCGGGTACCGGCACGCCGGTCGCGGCCGTCGCGGCCGTCGCGGCCATGGGTGCCGGAGTGCTGGAGCAGCCCCCGGCGCTGGTGCCGACGACCGCGCTGTTCTGGGGCCTGGCCACGGTGGAACCGAGCCACTACTCCCGCCACCGCGCACAGGCGTGACGATCCACCCCGCGGCGATCTCCGACAGCCGCTGACACACGTCGTGCCCGGGCGGCCCGCGACACCGGTCGCGGGCCGCCTCGCCCGTATGGGCACCGGTCCCGGCCGGTGCCGGTCGCCTTCGCCCGGCGACGGGGTCGCCTACTGCCGACGGTCCCGCGAGCGGCACCGGAGCCGGGCCGTACCAGCAGCGCGGACCGGAGCGGCGCCGTTCATCGCGTACCGATGTAGCCGGACCGTTCGCTCCGCCAGTTCTTGCCCATGGGCACCGATCTGTCCCTCCACGGTCCGGAGGTCTCGGCCGCGGTCGCCGCGGGTACGGCGTTGTGTCACGACAGGAGCGCGCCGACGATCGCGACCACGACGATGAGTAGTGTCATCGTCCTGACGAACCAGGGGCGGTCACCGATGCCCTTCCGGT